>CAZRQE010000092.1:0-8423 GCA_964602175.1 uncultured Gemmatimonadaceae bacterium
GCTGCCGGAAGGGGCGAGCAGCACGCTGGCGGGCATGACGATTGCGGACATGGCGCTGCCCGAGAGCACGCTCGCCGCGATGATCCGGCGGCGCGGACAGCTCGTCGTGCCCCACGACGACACCGTCGTCGAACAGGGCGACCGCCTGACGATCCTCGGCTCGCCACGCGACATCATCGACCTGCGCCACCGCTACGACGTGCACGCGACGACGGCGCCGCGCTGGTGGCGATCCCGAAGACAGGGCAGGATACAGTGATCCAATAACAGGATCACAGGATCCTGCCGTCGTGCAGATCCCCTAGGAAGTCCTCCCAGGGCATCACGTCGACGCCGTCGACCCGCCGCCGATCCCGTTCCGCCGTGACGATGATGGTCCTGCGCGGCCGGAACTCCTCCTGGAACGCCCTGGCCGGCCGCAGATCGCCTCGGCGGACCCTGCCCTTGACCTCTACCGCCACTTCACCGCGATTCAGGACGAAATCCACCTCCAGACCCGTCTTGGTTCGCCAGAACTGGATGGGAAACTCCCTCTCCCGGTAACTTCGGGCGGCCACGATCTCGAGCAGAATGAAGTGCTCGAACGCGCGCCCGAATTCCGGACCGGCAGTGTCGACGAGCCTTCGGCCACATATCTGTCCCGCGATGCCGACATCGAAGAGGTAGAACTTGGGCGCCGCGGAGATGCTCTGGCGGCCCTCGCGCCGGTGAAACGGGTAAATGAGGTACCCCAGCATCGTGTCCTGGAGAATCTCGAAGTAGGTCCGCACGGTCCCGGCGCTGACCCCGCAGTCCCGGGCAATGTTCGCGTAGTTGATCAGCTCGCCGTGGCAAAACCGCAACGCCTCGAAGAAGCGGATAAAGGCGGCGGTGTTGCGGGTGAGCGCCTCGCCCACGATCTCATGGGCAAGGTAGTCGCGAACGTAGGCCGCGAGGGAGCGCCGCGCGTGCGGCTTGCCGTAGATGCCCGGCAGCAATCCGTGGTTCATCGCCCGCAGAAGATCGAAGTCCGGAACCTCCGCCCAGGTGAGCGGGAACATTTCGAACCGCCATGCCCGCCCGCCCAGAAGATTCACCCCGGCCCGCCGAATCTTGCGGGCACTGGATCCACACAGAATGAACGACAGTCCACGGGACTCGATCAGCCGATGCACCTCATCCAGCAACCCCGGCACCTTCTGGATCTCGTCGATGATCACCGGATTCTGGCGCACCTCCGGCACCGTTTCGAGCCGTTCGCCAAGCCGCGACGGGCGCGCACTGAGCGGTAGCATGATATCGAAGTCAAGCAGGTCGACGTACTCGCTGTCCGGGAAGCGAGCCCGCAGGTAGGTCGACTTGCCTGTCTGACGCGCGCCCCATAGAAACGCGGACTGCCTTGTCGGCAGCTCGATCTCCAGGATACGCTGATAACTCATTGACATGTCGTTTCTGATTGGTGATACTAATCAAAGATACACACTCCAAGATCTCCGGAAAGCCCCGACATCACCCATGCAGTCCGATCGAGTTCACTGCCGACTCTGGACCGGCACCAGCGGCTTCTCCTACAAGGAGTGGAAGGGCAGCTTCTACCCCGAAAAGCTGCCGGCCAACAAGATGCTGGCCTACTACTCGCGCCGGCTGAGCAGCGTCGAGATCAACAACACCTTCTACCGCCTGCCCCGGACCGAGCTGCTCGACAAATGGGCCGCGCAGGTGCCCGACGATTTCGCTTTTGTTTTGAAGGCGAGCCGAAGGATCACCCACATGAAGCGCCTCAAGGACGCGGGCGATCCCCTGGAATACCTGGTCGCGACCGCGGTCGGAGCATTGGGACCCCGGCTCGGCCCGATCCTCTTCCAGCTGCCCCCCTACCTGCGCGCCGACGTGGAGCGCCTCGGCGACTTCCTGGCGCTCCTCTCGGAGGGGGTGGGCGCGCCCGAGGGCTTCCGCGCCGCCTTCGAGTTCCGCCACCCCAGCTGGTTCACCGACGAGGTCTACCAGACGCTGGCGGATCACGGCGCAGCGCTCGTTACGGCCGACACCGGCGAGGGAGAGGCTCCCGTCGTCCCGACCGCCTCTTTCGGCTACGCGAGACTTCGGCGTCCCGGCTACACCGACGCCGAGCTCGGCGATTGGGCGGAAGCGCTCAGGCAGCCCGCCTGGAGCGATGTCTTCGTCTTCTTCAAGCACGAGGACGCGGGCGCGGGGCCGAGGATGGCGGCGGGCTTCCACGACTTGTGGCAGCCCCCCCACGCTTGACACGCCCGGAACCCCGGACCGAACATCCACCTGCGGTGTACCCCGAAAGGGTAGCGCGAACACCCGCGCCACGCAGCGACGCGAATGCCCGCCCCTGGCAGCAGGAGCCACGACAATGATCATCAGGATCCGGAAGAACAGCGACGTCCCGTCCTCCGAGATCACGCCGGAGCAGGTCTACATCAACCGCCGCAAGTTCCTCGGGACTTCGGCCGGAATCGGTGCGGCGACGTTCCTGGGCGCGGGCAAGGCTCATGCCGCCCCCCAGGATGACGAGCCGAACACCTGGGAAGAGATCACCAGCTACAACAACTTCTACGAGTTCGGCACCGGCAAGGAGGATCCCGCGAAGAACGCCCCCGGCCGCCTCATTACGGACCCGTGGACGGTGAAGGTGGACGGGCTCTGCAACAACCCCGCCGACTACCACCTGGAGGACTTCATCAAGCCCTCCACCATCGAGGACCGCACCTATCGGCTGCGCTGCGTCGAGGCGTGGTCGATGGTCGTGCCGTGGCGGGGCTTTCCGCTCGCCGACGTGATCAATCGGGCCGAGCCCACCGCCGCCGCGAGGTACGTCGCCTTCGAGACGCTGTGGGACCCGGAGCAGATGCCCGAGCGCAACTGGCGTCCCCGGATCGACTGGCCCTACCGCGAGGGGCTGCGCCTGGACGAGGCCATGCACCCTCTCTCCCTCCTCGTCACCGGCCTCTACGGAAAGGACCTGCCCGCGCAGAACGGGGCGCCGCTCAGGCTGGCCGTGCCCTGGAAGTACGGGTTCAAGAGCATCAAGTCGATCGTGCGCATCAGCTTCACCGAGGATCAGCCGCCCACGACGTGGGCCACGCAGACCCCACGCGAGTACGGCTTCTACTCCAACGTGAACCCCGAAGTCGACCACCCCCGCTGGAGCCAGAAAACGGAGCGGCGGATCGACAGCGGCAGGCTGTTCGGGTCGCGCCGCATCGACACGCAGTTCCTGAACGGCTACGCCGACGAGGTGGCGCACCTGTACGAAGGGATGGACCTCCGGAAGAACTTCTGACGGTGGAGGTGAAGCGCGCCAATCCGAAGCGCCAGATCCTCCTCGCCAGGATCGCCATCTGGGTGGTCGGCCTGGCCCCGCCGATCTGGCTGACCACGGCCCTCTTCCGCCGCACGCTCGGGATCAACCCGGTCGAGACGATCATCCTGGTCGAGGGGCGCTGGACCCTGGTCTTTCTGCTCGCGACGCTGGCCGTGACGCCCATCCGCCGCCTGACCGGCTGGAACCGGATCGTGCAACTGCGGCGCCTGCTGGGGCTGTTCGCATTCTTCCACGCATGCGTCCACTTCCTGGCGTACGTGGGGATCAACCACCTCTTCGAGCTGTCGATCATCGTCGAGGACGTGCTGGAGCGGCGCTACATCACGGCGGGCTTCACGGCGCTGGTGCTGCTGGTCCCCCTCGCGGTCACCTCGACGAAGGGATGGATCCGGCGCCTGGGCAAACGCTGGCAGCGGCTGCACCGTCTATCTTACGTTGCGGCATCGCTGGGCGTCCTCCACTTCTATTGGAAGGTCAAGGCGGACACCTTCTGGCCGCTGCTGGCAGCCGTGACGCTGGCGGGACTGTTCGCGGTGCGGCTGGCGTACAGGAGAAAAAAGCCGCGCCAGAGAGTGCAGGCTTGAAAAGTGGACGCTGTATCTCCATTTTTCAAGTATGGTGAATTCTCCGTCTCTAGTTCCGCGGCCCAGGCATCTCGCCGCAATACGGCACCTCCTCAAGGTTAACCCGGTCGTCGCACTGACAGGTGCGCGCCAGGTCGGGAAAACGACCCTGGCACGACAACTGGCGAGGGAGTGGCCCGGCCCCAGCCATGTGTTCGATCTCGAGTCGGCAGCGGACCTGGCGCGACTGGCGGATCCGGAATTGGCACTGGCATCCCTGCAGGGACTCGTGGTCCTGGATGAGGTCCAGCATCGGCCCAACCTCTTTCCGGCGCTGCGGGTGCTTGCGGACCGGCCCGGGAGCCGGAGTCGTTTCCTGGTTCTCGGCAGCGCTTCCCCGAATCTCCTGCGGCAGAGTTCCGAGACGCTGGCGGGAAGGGTGGCGCATCACGAGCTACCCGGCCTTTCTCTTGCCGAAGTCGGATCGCACAGCCTGGAGCGTCTCTGGCTGCGGGGAGGATTCCCGCGCTCGTTCATGGCGGATACCGATGCGGACAGTATCCAGTGGAGGCGGGATTTCGTACGGACATTCCTGGAGCGTGACATACCCCAGCTCGGCATTCGGCTCCCGGGGTCCACGCTGCGGCGCTTCTGGTCGATGCTCGCCCACTACCACGGGCAGGTATGGAACGGATCGGAACTGGCACGGGCGTTCGGGGTCTCGAACCATACCGTGCGCCGATACCTGGACTTGCTCGAGGCGACGTTCATGGTGCGAACCCTGCCCCCCTGGTTTGCCAATCTCAAGAAACGACAGGTCAAATCCCCGCGGGTCTACATTCGGGACTCCGGCATTCTTCACCGCCTCCTGGGTCTGCGTGACCGCATCGACCTGGAGCGCCACCCCAAGATTGGCGCGTCCTGGGAGGGGTTCGTGATCGAGAGCATCATCGAGTCTCTCGGAATCCAGGGTGAGGACTGTTACTTCTGGGCGACGCATGCAGGCGCGGAGCTGGATCTGCTGGTCCGGCGCGGCAACCATCTTCGCGGCTTCGAGATCAAGTACACAGTCGCCCCGAGAGTGACCCGGTCGATGCACGTGGCGCTGGCGGACCTCGGCCTTCGCCGCATCGACGTCGTCCACGCCGGTACGGAGACGTACCCGCTGGCCGACGACATCCGGGCGGTATCGGCGAGCCGAATCCTCAAGGATCTGTAGCCGGACAGCGTGTCTCGGTGGCGGCCTGTCCCACGCCGCGTTTACGTTTCGGCACGGAGACACCTGCGGACCCATGCGGAGGAAGGGCGAAGTTGGCACGTTCGACATGGCCCCAACGGGCGCGTTCTAGACGAACCGCCGCCGTGCTCTTCGGCGTGCTGGCTGCGGGTGGGCTCCTGGGCGCACTTCTGGCCGCGCCGGCCCCGACGGTCCTCTCCCCGCCCCAGGCGACCCGCTTCGTCGCCCCTGTGCCCGCCACTTCGCCCGCGGACGCAATGGTCGCCCTCACCTCCTCAATTCCGCCCCCGGCGACCGGCTCGACCACCCCGCTTTTCGCCCAACGCCCGCCGCCCGAGTGGCACGAGTTCTACTTCACGCGGGCGGCGTACAACAGCTACTCCGGTTGGGGACGGCGCTCCCGCTCGTGGGCCACGGACTATCCCAAGTCCGACCGGCAGTTCCTGACCGTACTGCAGCGGCTCACCAACCTGGACGCCTTCAGCTACGAGAACGCGATCCTGCTGACCGACGAGAACATCCGCCGCTACCCGTTCCTCTATGCCCTAGAGGTCGGGTACATGAGCCTTTCGCCCGGCGAGATCGAGGGGCTGCGCGACTACCTCAAGGCGGGCGGGTTCCTGGTCATCGACGACTTCTGGGGTTCGCTGGAGTGGGCCCAGTTCGAGTACCAGATGAGCCTCGTCTTTCCGCAACACCCGATCATCGACCTCGAACTCGATCACCCGGTCTTCAACACCTTCTACGACATCGACGAGATCCTGCAGGTGCCCGCCTACGGGCGCTTCTGGCGCGGCCAGACAAGCGAGCGCGACGGGTTCGTGCCCTACGTGAAGGGGATTCTGGACGACGATGGCCGGCTAATGGTGATCATCAACTGGAATACCGACCTGGGGGACGCCTGGGAGTGGGCCGAGCAACCCGATTACCCGGTGCAGTACTCCACGTTCGCGTTCCAGATGGGCGTCAACATGATCATCTACGCGATGAGTCACTGAGCATATGAGCAGCCTCTTCGAATTCCTGTTCAAATACCGGCCGGTCCTGTACCAGGAGGGCGACTTCACGTTCCTGTCGCCCTGGCCCGTGGCGACCATCGGCGCCCTGGCCGTGCTCCTCGCCGTGCCCGCCGTGCTCAGCTACACCCGGGCCCGCGCCAGGAGCAGCGCGGCCGACCGCTGGGTGCTCGGGGCGCTGCGCGGCGCCGCCTTCCTGGTGCTCTTCTTCGTTGTCATGCAGCCGGGACTCGTTCTGACCTCGGTCGTGCCCCAGCGGAACTTCCTGGCCGTGCTCGTCGACGACTCACGCAGTATGACCATCGACGACCGCGACGGCACCTCGCGCGCCGACAAGGCGGCCGGCCTCCTCGACCCCGAGGGGGAACTGGTCACCGCGCTGAACGACGACTTCGCGCTGCGGTACTTCCGTTTCTCGTCGGCGACCGCGCGGGTGGGCGGCGTGGACGCGCTCTCGTACGACGGCAGCCAGACGCGGATCGGCCAGGCGCTCGCCCACGCCCGCGACGAATTGCAGGGGGTGCCGCTCTCCGGGATCGTGGTGGTCTCCGACGGAGGCGACAACACCGACGAGGCCATCGGCGAGGCGCTGTTGCCCCTGCGGGCGGCGTCGGTCCCGGTGTTCACGGTCGGGCTGGGCGACGACGAAATGGAAGCCGACGTGCAGACCAGCCGGGCGGATGTGCCGGGGCATGCGCTAACGGGCACGTCAATGGTTGTAAACGTCACGGTGGAGGCGCGGGGCTACGCCGGACGGACGGTGCCGATCATCGTCGAGGACATGGGACGCATCGTGACCAGCGAGGAGGTCGAGCTGCCCGACGACGGCCAGACCCTCGTCGCCCCGATCGCGATCACCCTGGAGGCCGCCGGCGCGCGCGAGCTGACGTTCCGAGTCCCCGGGCAGCCGGGTGAAAGGGTCCTGCAGAACAACGAACTGCACGCGGTCGTTCACGTGCGCGACCGCACGGAGAAGGTCCTGTACTTCGAGGGCGAACCCCGCCACGAGGTCGCGTTCATGCTGCGCGCCCTCCAGGCCGACGAGAACCTGCAGGTGGTGCTCCTGCAGCGCACCGCCGAAAACAAGTTCTTCCGCCGCAATCTCGACGACCCGCTCGAACTCGTCGAAGGCTTCCCCACCACCCGCGAGGAGCTGTACGGCTACCGCGCGCTCATCCTGGGATCGGTGGAGGCCAGCTTCTTCACCCACGACCAGCTCGACATGATCGCCGACTTCGTGAACTCCCGGGGCGGCGCGCTGCTCATGCTGGGTGGGCGCAGGGCCTTTACCGAAGGGGGCTACAAGGGCACGCCGCTCGAAGATGTGCTCCCGGTCGTGCTGGACGAACCCACCGGGACCACGCCCACCGAGCGGCTCGCCTTCCTCAAGGTCGCGCCCACGCCCGCCGGTGCGAATCATCCCGTGACCCGGATCGAGGGCTCGGTGGAGGCGTCGGCCGCGCGCTGGGACTCGCTGCCGCCCGTTTCCACGACCAACATCCTGACCGGATTGAAGGCGGGCGCCACCGAGCTGCTGCGCGGGACCGTGGTCGACGATCCTCTGGGCGACGGAGCCGACGCGCAGTTCGCGGGCGACACGAGCGACCGGGTCGTCATGGCCTTCCAGCGCTATGGGAAGGGGCGTGCGGTGGTGCTGGCCGTGCAGGACACGTGGCTGTGGCAGATGGATCACACCGTTGCGCTCGAGGACCAGAGCCACGAGAACTTCTGGAAGCAGCTGCTGCGCTGGCTCGTCGCCGAGACCCCCAACCCCGTCGAGGCCGCCCCGACCCGCGAATCCGTCGAGGCCGGCGAGCCGGTGACCCTCGAGGCGACCGTCCTGGACGAGGGATTCATCGAAGTAAACGGCGCCGGCGTGACCGCGCGGATCACGAATCCAGCCGGCGAAGCGCGCGAGATGCCCATGGAGTGGTCGGTGACCGAGGACGGCCGCTACAGCGCGACCTTCACCCCTGAAATGGACGGCATCTTCGAGGTGTCGGTGCACGCCGGCCGCGACACCGTGACCCTCGGTGAATCCACAACCGGCGTCCGCGTGGCCCCCGGCCTGGAGGAGTTCCGCGACCCGCACCAGCGCCGCAGTCTCATGGAACGGATCGCGGACGAGACCGGCGGCCGCTACTACACCGTTGACACCGCGAGCCAGCTGCCGGAGGACCTGCAGTTCACGGGCGGCGGCGTCACGGTCACCGAGGAGAGGGACCTGTGGGACATGCCGGCCCTGTTCCTGCTGCTGGCGGGGCTGCTGGGGGCGG
>CAZRQE010000093.1:0-31808 GCA_964602175.1 uncultured Gemmatimonadaceae bacterium
TGGCACCGATCTTGCCCCTGACGTGATCCATATCCGGGCCCCGAAGCGGGGCCGCTTTCCAACCCTTCTCAAACTGGAGAAGAACGCATGAACAGACTCAAGCTCCTGGCGGCAGCCATGTTGCTTGCACTCCCGATCGCGTGCGGAGATCCTGTCGATCCTCCGCCGCCCACCGGCTCGATCGACGGGCTGGTGTCGGTCGAGGGGCAGGGGGTGGACGGAATCTCCGTCACCCTCAGCAACGGCGCCACGGCCATCACGGCCAGCGGAGGCATGTACCGGTTCGACGACGTCGAAGCCGGTGCATACACGGTCACCATCAGCAACTACCCGGACGACGCGACCTTCGATCAGACGTCGTCCCCGGCGACGATCGCCACCGATGGCGAGAACGTCACCGTCAACTTCCCGGGTTCCTGGATCCGCACCTCCGCCATCATGGGGACGGTGACGGTCGAGAACGAAGGCCTCGGCGGAGTGACCGTCAAGCTGTCCGGAATGAGCAACTCCGAGACACTGACGGACGCCAGCGGGCAGTACGCGTTCACCGGCCTGCGCGCCGGCAACTACACCGTCGAGATCTCCGGATTCGACGAGGACGACGTCGCCTTCGGCTCCACCGCCTCCACCGCGATGATCGCGGTCGGCGAGTCCAAGGTCGTTCCCTTCGAGGGGACGTATCTGCGGACCGCTGGCGTGACCGGCCAGGTCACCGTCGAGAACAACCCGCTCGCGAACGTGACGGTCAGCCTGCAGGGCAGGGGCGAAGAGCGCGAGGCGACGACCAACGGCGCAGGCCAGTTCACCTTCAGCGAGCTGCGCTCCGGCGACTACTCGGTCGGCATCACCAACCCGGACGAGGACCTGTACGGCTTCGACGTCACGTCGCAGACCGTCACGGTGGCCCACGGCGAGACCGCCAGCGTGCCCTTCGAGGGCATCTACCTGCGGACCGCGTCGATCATGGGCACGGTCACGGTCGAGGGCACCGGCCTCGGCGAGGTCACCGTCACGCTGCAGGGCGAGGGTGAAGAGGACGAGACCTCGACCAACGCCGCCGGACAGTTCTCCTTCACGGACCTGCACGCGGGCGAGTACTCGATCGGGATTTCGGGCTTCGACGACGACGAATACGGCTTCGACGTCACTACGGCGACGGTCACGGTCGCACTGCAGGAGACGGCCTCGGTGCCGTTCGAGGGCATCATGCTCCGCACGGCCGGCATCGCCGGTACGGTCACGGTCGAGGGTCATGCGATTCCGGGCGTGACGGTCACGGTGACCGGCGGCCCGAAGGACGAAGAGCACGAGACGATGACCAACGACGCCGGCTACTACATGGTCGACGATCTGCACGCCGGCGACTACGCGGTCGCGATTTCGGACTTCGACGCGAACGAGTACGAGTTCGAGGCCACGACGCAGAGCGTGTCGGTGGGCCTGCGCGAGACGGCGACGGTGGCGTTCCAGGGCGAGCTTCTGCGCACGGCCGGCATCAGCGGCCGGGTGAGCGTGGAAGGCATGGGCCTGGACGAAATCACCGTCACGCTCTCGGGCGACGCCGACGCGACCATGATGACGGCGGACGGCGGACAGTACGCCTTCACCGGCCTGGCCGAGGGCGACTACACGGTCGCCATCGAGGGCTGGGACGCGGACGCGTACGAGTTCGAGATGTCCAGCGCCGATCTGGCGGTGGCGCAGGACGAGGCGGTGGTCCAGAACTTCGAGGGCATGCACACGCGGAGCGCCTCGGTCAGCGGCATGCTCTTCCTGGACGAGGTCAACGCTGACGGCATGTACACCGAGGGCGAGCCGGCCTTCGCACAGGCGGGCGTTCCGCTTCTGCTGCAGGGTCCCGGGGTCAACGACGTGCAGGTTGGCATGACCGGCGAGGACGGCAGCTACGGCTTCGAGAACCTGATGGCGGGCACCTACCGCATCCTGGTTGACGTGTCCGAGGAACTCGTGGCCGCACTGACCAAGGGCGGCTACCGCTTCGCGGGCGAGCTCACCGGACAGGTGGTCTCGGTTGATGCCGCGATGGCCGCGACCGTCAACTTCCCCTTCCGGATCGTCATGCAGACGATCGTGGCCGGGGCGGTGATGGGCATCGACACAGTGACCGGCCATCCTGTCGGCGGCGTGGACCTGGCGATGTATGCCAACGCCGAAGACGCCGACGCAGGCATGAGCCCGCTCGGCATGGCGACGACCGACTCGACGGGTATGGCCACCTTCCACTTCGCGCGCGCCATGGACACCGGCGCCGGCGGACACGGAACCGACCACCTGGTCTTCGTCAAGGTGGACGACACCGGCAACAAGGATCTGGTCGTCTCCGACGACGGGCACATCGAGATCGAATACGCGTCGACCGACCGGATCAGCCACGCCCCGACGGCGGCGAAGCTGCTCAACGGGCGCGCCAACTTCCAGTGGTGGATCAAGAGCGACGCCGACGCCAAGGATGGCGACATGGGCCTCGAGGGCTGGCACGTGGTCATCGGTACCGACACCATCACCACCGGCGCGGACGGCAAGGGCAGCTACTCCACGATGGTTCCGGTTGGTGCCAAGCCCGCCGAAATCATGGTCATGGCGGACACCACCCAGGACGACACGCTCACCATGGGCGAGAGGTGGAAGCAGCCGAAGGCGCTCAAGTACACGCACAACCCGCTCGCCCTCCCGGCCACGAACACGGCCGAGATGAACGACCTGGGTCCGATCTACATCACCTACACGACGCAGACGCTGACGCTCGGCGTGTACCGTGAAGCGGACGACACGGAGGGCTTCACCGACTACCGGAGCGACCTGCCCGGTGGCGACCAGAGGCCCAATGCGGCGGTGGGCAAGGAGATGATGGTCGAGCTCATGACCCGGGACAGCCGCAACCGGCTCCGGACGTATGAAGAGTGGGATCACGACTGTGATGACGACGGCGAGAAGAAAATGCCCACCGACCCGGTGGACGCCGAACTCAACCTCGGCGGGGGCATGGTCAGCTTCCGTTGCCTGCCCGCGGACATGGAGTTCACCGTTCGCTTCCATCCCGGCAACGACCGAGCGCAGATGGACTACGGTTACGATGAAATCGAGACCTTCGGCAGCGACCTGGACTTCGGCATGACCGTGGGCGCCTTCGGCGACATGAGCGGTGCCGGACCCGAGGTGCGGCTGTGTTCGGCTTCGGTCATCGACAACGACGACGACTGGTGCGCGACCTTCGCCTACCAGTGGGAGACCGGCAGGGTGTACGGCAAGGTGGGCTCGGAGGCGAAACACGAGGTCACCGTCGAGCCCGAGACCGACGGTCATGGCGCGCTGGCTGATGACGATAAGACCGGCAGTACCGGCGCCTACAGCATCGACGGCCTCCAGGACGGCGTGTACACGGCTACCGCCGAATCCGGCAACAACGACTTCCAGATCCTCGGGGACGCTGAAGTCATGGGCATCGCGCTCTACCACGACGAGGCCTGCTGGGCCAACCCCGACCCGGACAACGACGCCTGTTCGAGCGGCGAGTTGATGGTCGACGAGATCGAGGACAACGATACGACGTGGGCCTACCTGAACGAGCACGTACAGAACTGGAGTACTGGCCGGCTGAACCTGGCCATCCGGGGCTACGTCGCCAACGACGGCCAGGACGGCGAGGACATGGACGGCCTGCTCAGGGGCGACGAGTCGAAGGCGGGCGTCACCGTGAAGCTCCTGAATGCGGCAGGCACCAAGACTCTGGGCACTACCGAGACTGACGCCGACGGATACTACGAGTTCGATGGGCTGGAGGCGGGCAGCTACACCGTCAGCGCGAGTAGCGGCTCCAACTATCGGGCGATCCACGCGATCAACCGGCACCCGAAGACCAGAGCCTGGCGCTATGTGACCAGCAAGACCGCGACGGCCGAGGAATACACGCTGAACCCGGACGAGGCCGACCTGGGCAAGCCCTTCTGGAATCGTGCGTTCCTCAGCACGGGCAGGACCATGGGGAACGGCACCGTGACGTACACGGAAGGGGAGGGCACGGCTGCCCGGTCGGACAAGTACTACAACTTCGCCCTGGTCTACACCGACGGCGAGTTCACGGGCAAGGTGAACAACCTGAGCGGATCCGACGCGAGCATCGATGTCGTCCTCGAGGTCCCCAGCCCGCTGGACACCGACAAGAAGACCGATACGAACACTCGCGGCAACTTCGCGTTCCCCGGCCTCATCGAGGCAATCGGCTATTCGGCCACGATCGAGGACGTGGGCTTCGCGGCTCCGTGTCTGGATGCAGATGGAGACCCCGACGATGACGGGCCAACCACCGATGACGGCACAGGCATCCAGGTGTGCACCATGGCCGCCACGGAACTGACCGGCGACATCGAAGGGGAGAACGACCACGAGGGCCTGGGCACCCTTCACGTCTACAGCACGGCCGCTTCGGACGACGACTCGCTGGCCAACGGGGTGAGAGTGAGGTACCGACAGCAGGGCACCCCCACCGATGACACCTACAACGACACGACGAGCGCCGCCGCCGTCGCCGACGATGCCCGTACCGCGGACAGCGAGGAGACGGAGAACACTACCAGCTTGGGCACGATCAGCTGGCAGTCGGCGAGTGTCACGTTCTGGTTCGGTACGACTGCAACGGCAACCGACCCCTTCATCCCCGAAGACGCAACGGTGAAGCTCAAGGTCGGCACCAAGGCCTGCTCGGGCTACACCTGCAACCTGGTGGCCAACAAGACCGGCAGCACTGATATCGGCACACCGATGGAGAACACCATCACCGTGACGGTCACGGCGGAGAACGGCTACGACGACCATGAGTACAGTCTGGTGCTTACGCGCGCCGACCCTGTCGGCAATGCGCTTGCGGCCGCGAACATCCAACTCGATTCGGCTGGTACTGCTGGTCGCGCGGCAGAGGGAACCGGCGACGCGTTCACCTTCACGACGTATGACGAGGCGACCTCGGCCAACCTGATCTTCGGGCTGACCGTCCTCGGTGTGGTGGACGACAACGCCTACTGCGCACAGCGAGTGAGCGTCAAGGCAACCGGCGGCAACGCAATCCAGCCCATGGAAGACGATGACGACGATGTCTGTCCGTCCACGCGCTACAACTTGGCCGGGTCGGCGTCCCCCGGGACGTCGTACGATGTCACGGTGAAGTCGGAAGACGGGGTGGACAAGATCTACAACCTCCGCGTCATCGTCGGCCCTGAGGACACCAACTAACCACCCAACCCTCTCGCAGCCCCGACGAGAGGCCCCAGGGATCGCCCCCGTCCGGTTCGCCGGGCGGGGGCGATTCCCAAGTCCCCCCAAACCAGTCCACAGGAACGATGGAAGACCAGAACGAACTCTTCGAGCAGGCCCTGGATATCGAGTGGCCGTGGTATGTGGACCGGGTTGCGCCCGACCCGGGCAAACGGCTGATGATCGTCCACCTGGACTTCGTGGCGGGAGGAACGTTCACCTGCGGCACCTGCGGGGTCGGCGGTTGCAAGGCCTATGACACCAGGGTGAAGAAGTGGCGGCACCTTGATTTCTTCGGGTACCGGACATTCCTGCAGGGGCCGTCGCCGCGCGTCGATTGCGCGACGTGCGGGGTCCGGCAGGCGGAGCTGACGTGGGCGCGAAGGCGCCAGGGATTCACCCTGCGCTTCGAGGAGATGGTGCTGTCGCTGGCCCGCGAGATGTCGGTGCGCACGGTGGCCCGCGTGGTGGGCGAGCACGACACGCGGCTGGGGAGGATCGTCAGTCACCATATGGAGTAGTAGTCCGGGAATGCGGTGGCAATAAACCCGGTCTCAGACGCGGATGGCTGTGGTGACCCCGGCCTCGAGGTTCTGTTCAGCCGGGGACTGCCCCGGTAGGCCATGGGCCAGGGCGCGGCTCAGGCCGGCTACGGACTACCAGCGGTACTTCATGCCGAAGGACGCCGTCCAGAACGAGGTGTCGCCGGTCGACACCGAGTAGAGGACGCGGTGCCCGGGACCGACCGTGGAATCGTGGCTTCGCAGTTGCAGCCACTCGCGGCCCCCGCTCTCGAAGTCTCCGAAGTCGGCCCGCCGAACCTTCACGGCGAGGGAGACGCCGTCCGTGAGGAGATAGTCGGCGCCCGCGAGCACCTGGTATCCCGACATCGAGTCCGACAGCCTGCCTTCGCCGATCGTCGTCGTTCCGGCGATCTTCGCCTTCAGAACCGGATCGACGAAGGTCGTGATCGCGGCCGGGTCGTCGTTGCGTTTCCACCGGCTGAAGTAGTCGAGCGACATGCGGGCCCAGCCGGCCCCGATTCCGATGTGCGGCCGCAGCCGCGACCCGGGAGCGATGTGATAGTGGACGTTTGCAAACCAGTGGTGCGCTGCCACGTCGCCCACCCCGCCATCCGCCACTTCCAGCTCCTGCTCGGCCTTGTCCAGCGTCACCGCATCGCCGATCACGGTCGGCGCCCGGGCGTTGTACGCGGCGGACCGGTAGAGGTACTCGGCCTCCAGACGCAGCCGCCGCGTCGCGTAGCCTGCGGTCACGCCGGCCAGCATGCCGCGCGCCCCGCCCACCTCGTTGTACCATGCGGTCGCGGGCGGCTGGGTGTCGCACTCCCCGTTCGTCTCCGCGCGCGTGGGATTGATGATCAGGTCGCACTTCGTACCCACGTCGTTGTCCGTCCCGGTCACTCGCAGCCCGGGCGCGATCACCGCCCCGATCGCCCATTCGAGATAGGCTCCTTCCTGCGCGGCCGCGGACACCGGCAGCGCGAACGCACTCACGATGGCCAGGGTTGCCGTTTGCCTTCCCATGCCGACTTTCTCCTGTTACAGCCCGTGGATGGAATCCCCGTGACCGTCATCCCCGTCTCCCCAGGTGGCTCCGGCTGAATTGGACCGGAACGCGACCGGAAACCTAGCGGATGTTCGAGGATTCCATAAGGATGACGATTTTATGGAGATAATGTGCGATCTAATGGCGATAATTCGGCGATATTGTTCCGTCCGCCGTGCTGGCGGCCGGGAGGCTGGGGATCAGGCCGCAAAACAGGGCGCTACCCGGGCATGTAGTATCCCACGCCGCGCTCGTTGCGGATGAAGGCCGCGTCGGCTGCGTCGTCGCCCAGCTTGCTGCGCAGCCGCTTCACGACGGCGCGAACGAGCTTGGGGTCGGGAGCCGCGCCGCGGCGTCGATCGCCCCACGCCTGACGGAGCAGCGACTCGTGCGTGAGGATGCGCCCCGCATTGAGCGAGAGTACGCGGAGCAGCTCGTACTCGGTGGGCGTCAGCCGCACCGGCCGACCGGCCACGGCCACCCGGCGCCGGTCGTATCGAATGGTCAGCTCCCCGAGCACGAACGGTGTCGGCCCGGCGCTCCGGCGCAGTGAGGCCCGCACTCTCGCCGCCAGCTCCGCCGGAGAGAACGGCTTGACGATGTAGTCGGCCGCGCCCGCGTCGAGAGCCCTGACGATCGTCTCGTCCCGCCCGTAGGCCGAGATGAAGATGACCGGGAGGTCGGCCAGTTCGGGAACCAGCTCCATCAACTTGATTCCGTCGGTCCCGGGGAGCAGCAGGTCCAGCAGGACCAATGCGGGCCTGTGCGTCCGGACGAGATCGGCCACGTCCTTCGGGTTGCCGGTCAGGATCGGGGCGTAGCCCGCCCTGGTGAGCGCGTCGCTCACGTACCGCAGCATATGCGGGTCGTCATCGACCACCAGAATGCGGGGTTGCTCCTGCCCCTTCCCGGCCAGGTGCGGCCTGCCGGACGACGGACCGGCGGCGGGCGCGTCCCTCTCCTCGGCCACTGGAACCGTGAACGTGAATCGCGTGCCGCGGCCGGAACCCTCGCTGTCGGCCCAGATGCGGCCGCCGTGCGCCTCAACCAGTCCCTTGCAGATGGCCAGACCGAGGCCCGCCCCCAGCTCCCGGGGCCTCCGGTCGCCGCTTGCCGCCGCGGCGTACCTGCTGAACAGGTGCGGCAGCTGATCCGCCGGCACGCCCCGTCCCTCGTCGGTCACCGAAACGGCCACATGCACGCCGTCGCGGGCCGCGCCGATCCGGATGGGGGACGAGTCGGGCGAATGCCGTGCCGCGTTCGACAGCAGGTTGTTCAGGACCTGGACGACGCGCGAACGGTCGGCCATGACCTGCGGCAGGTCCTCCGGCAGGTCGATGTTCAGGGTGCGCCCGCCATTGCCGCTCACGAACGTGCTGCGCGCCTGGTCCACCAGAGAGGCGACCTCCGCCGGCCCGGGTGTGACCGACAGGGTTCCCGTCGCCAGGCGCCCGTGGTCCAGCAGATCGGCGATCAGGCCGCGCATGTGGTCCGCCTGCCCATCGATCACCCTGAAGAACTGCAGCATCTCGGCCGGGTCCGGGACCGGCGCGGCGCCCAGCACGGTGGCCGTCGAACCCTTGATCGAGATGAGCGGCGTCCGCAGTTCGTGGCTCACGATGGCGAGGAATTCCGCGCGCAGCCGCTCGAACTCCTCCAGCGGTGCCAGGTCCTGCAGCGTGACCACGGCCCGCTCGACGGTACCGTCGGCCGACTGGATCGGCGTTGCGTTGACGAGCGTCGTCACGCTCCGGCCGTCGGCGACCGTGAACGTCATCTCCTCGGCCCGTACCGTCTCGCCGACACGCAGCAACTGCGCGATCGGGAACTCCGACAGGGGGAACTCCCGGCCATCGGCGCGCCGCCAGGTGACCGTGCGCAGCAATTCCTCGGGGGTCATCCCCGGCTGTCCCAGGGGCGAGACGATCCGCCGCGCCTCCCGGTTGATGGAGACGAGTTCACCGGTCCCGCCGTCGAACACCGCGACACCCACGGGCGAGGTCTCGATCAGCGTCTCCAGGTCGGCCCGCGCCTGCTGTTCCGCGCGATGCGTCCGGGCGTTGGCGATCGCGGTGGCGGCCTGGGACGCAAAGAGCGTCACGATCTCCTCGTCGGCGCTCGTGAACTCCTTGCCGCCTTCCTTCTCGGCAAGAAAGAAGTTGCCGACCGACACGCCTCGGTGCCGCATCGGCGCGGACTGAACGGTCTCGGACCGCATCAGATCGGACGAGAATCCGAGCGCTCGGACGTACTTCGACAGCCCCGACAGACGAAGGGGCGCGGCAAGATCGCGGAAGTGCGCGAAGAGCTTCGGTCCGTCCGGCCAGGCGGCCATCTCGTCTTCCTCATCGGGCCTAAAGCCGGAGGTGACGAAATCCTCGATATTCCCGGCGTCGTCGACCGTGACGATCACCCCGAATCGCGCCCCCGCGAGGGTGCGGGCGCTCTCCACGACCTCGCGCAGCACCGTGTTGAGGTCGAGGCTGGCGCTGATGCGGAGGACGGCCGTGCTCACCCTGGAGAGACGCTCCCGCAGCGCTTCGTTCTGTCGCCGGAGCTCGGCGGTGCTCTCGCTCACGGGTCTACCATTCTGACGGACGCTTCACCTGTCGCGGTGGGAGGCGGGGCTGCGGAGGCCGAATGATATTGCGGACCCGCGCGCGCTGGCAATAGTGGGTGAAGGGCCGAGTGAAAGGCCGGCCGACCGCGTTCGGCGCACATCCGCGCCGCCCCTCCGTCACCCCCTCGCCGCGATGGCCGGCACGTTCGATGTGCCGAATCCCCGCCTCAGCGGAGGTGGTAGACCAGGCCCCCCTGCAGCGCGAGCGTACGGTTCAACATTCTGGTGAAGACGTGATTCTCGATGTCTCTCGCCCCCCAGTGGTACTGAAGGCCGGTGGTGATGCCCAGCACGTCGGTTACCGCCAGCTCCAGGTTCCCTCCGAGGATCAGCGCGAAATCCAGTTTGCGGAATTCGCCGTCGCGGCAGGGTCTGGTGTCGTACACTCCCCCTCCGATGCCCTCGAACTGACGGTTGCAGGAGAACATCCCCCCGAAGGCGGGCCCGGCGACCAGGTTGGTGGTCAGGCGGTCCCAGCGGAATGGAAACCTCATGTCGTATTGGACGCTCACCAGCATGTAGTGCATGCGCACCAGGATCCTGTGATCGATCGCCTCATGGGCGGATCCGCGCTGGGCATAGGTCCCGCTCACCCGGACCCCGAAGGTGTAGATGGCGTCAGGTGGAGTGAACCGGAAGCTGGCTCCGAGACTGGCCTGCATGCCGACAATCGGCACCCGGGGCACGACAATGAGCGTATCCTCGTAGATCTCCGCCAGCATGGTCCGGTTGGGGCCGCCGTGGAGCGTGAAGGTGCTCTGGCCGGACGCGGGAGGTCCCGGCAGCAGGGGTGCGGCCGCGAGGAGGAGTGTGGCGAGGCGTCGCACGGCGGAGATCCTTTCTGTGAACAGACCGATGGTACACGCTACGCCCGTTGGGTCGCGAGGGCAAAGGGGTCGGGCGTCGCGTGCGGGTGGCCCCTGCCTCTTGAGACCCGGCAGCCCCGCCACTGTTCCGGGCGGCGGGCCGGGCGGGGGCGCGATCCGGACTGGGGTTCCGCTCCTGCGGCGTCGACGAAGGGGCCGGAACCGGGTGAGGGTGTTCCGGATCGGAAGACGGCCTTTACCGGATTCAATAGCCCGAGAACGGGCGCAGGCTGATCCGGTTGGGGGGACAGCGGAAGTGCGGATTCAAGCTCCGTGACGGCTCATCGGACTTGTACTCCCCCACTCACGCCGGCACAACGTTCCAGGAGTTGCTGGGCGTTCGCCAACCCCTCGTCACTCGGGCCCTCGACCGGGCCCTCGATGCCACTTTCGTTTTCATCGAAGCGGGACGCCGTGACGTTCAGTTGGCGGTCCGACCCCTCGGACGTGGTCTCACTCACCATCAGGATGTCTGTGACGCGAGTGCAACTGGAGAAAGGCCCACACCGCCGCTGACGCTCGCCTCTAATGAAGCCTGTCGCGCGGTCCCCGTCCGTGATCGTATACCCCAACGCGACAAGCGTCGCGCCAACGCAATCGAGCCCTCCCGCCCGAACGGTAACCGGCCGACTCAGCATCTGGGGTACACCAACGCACCCAGCTACCGCCACCACTCCTGCCGCCACCATCATCGGCCGCCTCAACGCGGCGGCGGTCCCTTTCGTCATTTCGATCTCCTCTCCCGCTACGTGATGGCTGGCAAACTGAACTGGTGGCCATCGGGAGTGCGTTGTTGGCATCTGGCGTGGCTGCTTGAGGTGCATGGCCATTGATCGACTCCGGTTCCTGGCGGGGTGGGATTCCGCCACATAGGCCGCGTTGCTCGGGCAACACCTCGATTGCTATACCATCCAGGTCGCTGACATGTTCCGCGAGATCAAGCGACCCGGCCTCCCGCCACTTGACGCGGTTTCCCCGCTTTTTCAGTACGGTGAATTCAGACATCGTCACAATGGCCAACCGGCGGCCGGCCGAACACTTCACTCCGATCCGGAGGACTCGTCATCCTGCCCCGAATGACGGTCCAGGAACCCGGCCGTCCCCTCCGGCAACAACAGATCGTCCGCGATCGCCGCAATCTCCTCGGCCTCTCGCCAGGCCTGTTCCAGCCGCCACAGCTCCCCTTCCAGCGCCCGGCGTTCGTCTTCTTCGTGGAGCGCCATCTCAAGGGCGAGCCGCGTGGGCTTGGGCAACTTGACGATGTAGCCGGGAATCCCCCGATACCGGTGGTGCTCACCGCGCCCGGCGACCTGCCCCAGGAACCCCCGGGCATGCCGGTGGTGATCGATCTCCGATACGGCCGACCGCACTGCGCGGCCCGTGCCGCCAAAGGCGTTGAGCTTCGGGAGCATCGCGCGAAGCACCCGGAAGGCATCCTCTCCCCCGAACCATTCCTTTGTGCCCCTGAGGACCCCCCCGACCTTCGCGTGAACGCTGAAGGGAGTGTCGCCATAGGAGGGCCGGATGCGGGTGGCGTAGGCCCCGCGCCGGTTCATCCATCGCAGCCGCCCGTCTTTTGGGCGGAAGTGGATCGTGGGGCGTGAGCTGTTCCACAGGTTCGCGGCGTTTGCTCCGTAGACGGCAACAGCCGCGCCCAGTGCTCCCCCTGTTGCCCCGGCCAGGACCGCGCCGCCGCCCAGCCCCAGGCCGGCCGCGCTCCAGTTGATGATCGTTCGCCGCCGCCGCCGCCCGAACTGGTCCCCGTAACGCCACGCAGCGAACTCGGGGCGCAGCGGCTCGCCGATCCTCACCAGCTCCAGGCCCTCGGGATGCCGCGCCAGACCGATGTTCTCGGACGACGTGCGGATGCGCGTGCCCCGAAAGAGCTTCTCGCACGTTTCCACCGCCTCCCATCGCTCCTCGAGCGGCGTCAGGTTCCAGCGCTCGCACTTTTCGCATACGACCCAGAGCCGGCCGCGGGCCGCGTCGAATGCGAGGCGCCGGCCGACCGGAAAGGCCTCCACGACCTCGTTGGTCCGAAGCGACTGGTTGCAGAACATGCAGGTCGTGTACATGGCGTCGGGTCCGATCCCGCTAGCGCACTTCCCCCGGCAGCCTCCTGACCACCAGGGACGGCACGTCCAGCTCATCAGCCTCCCAATAGGCCACCAGCCCATCGGGCCCGAATGCCGCGGGCATCCCCGGAGCGCCCGCCGGAACGGTTCCCACGTACTCGCGATCCGGTCCGAAGACATCGATGGGGCCCTCGCTGTCCCAGGGCTCCGCACCGCGCCGCCGGATCCACAGCCCGCCCTCCCAGGTGGCGCGCACGTCCCGCACTACGGGGACCTCTTCGAAGAACCCGCCGTTCTCGATCTGCCGGCGGCTCTCGTTGAACATCTCCTGGATCGGCATCTGTCCCCCCTCGGCGGCGATGGCCGCAATGTACCGCCGCTCGATCCGGATCTCCTCGGCGATCAGCGCGGAGCGGATGCCCTGGGTCACGGGTTCGGGAGACAGCGGGCGCCTGAGCACCTCAATGACCGGACCGTCCGCCGCCGCAAGCCTGATGACGTATGCCGAGGAGTCGGAGTAGGCGATGGTGCCGTCAGGCAGGACATCCCAGAGCAGATCCGGATCCAGGTACCTCCTCATGCCCTCGATTTCCGATGCCATCCGGGCGAGATCCGCGGGGCTCGCGTCCCTCAGCTCCTCGGGTCCGGGCCAATCATCGTCATCCCGAGGTATGCGCCACGCCCGCAGCACGGGTTCGACGGCCATGACGTCTCCGCGCAGCTTCAGCCGCTCCAGGCCGCGGTCGTCGGTCCTGTCATCCTGCCTGGCCCCCGCCACGGACTGCGCGATGGCCCGTCGTGCAGGGTTCGGAGGCGGACCCTGGACGATCATGGCGTCTTCCCGCGGATCGACCCTGGTCGCGAGGAACCGTACGAAAATCGGTTCCCGGCCCGTCTTGACGAAGCGTTCGAGTTCGCCGTCCGGGCCGAAGATCTGGAAGGCCTGGTGCCCCGGGTCCATCACCACGAAACGTCCGTCGCGCCAGACACCCAGTTCGATCGGCCGGATGAACTCGCCGGGTCCCTCTCCCTTGCGTCCGACCGTCCGCACCAGCTCACCCCGGCTGTCGACGACCACCACCTGCGCCGCATCCGGGTCCAGAACATGGAGGTTCCCCGCCGCGTCGAAGCCGATGGGCAGGGCCCCGTCGCCGAACTGGGCCCACGTGGGCGCGTCGAGCCCGCCCACGCGGTAGACCTCCTCGAAGTCGGCGGCCAGCGGCCGATCCTGGGCGGCGGCCGGGCCGGCGGTCACGGCCAACGCGGCGATCCCCGAGAAGGCGGCAACACCAGGCAGGCCGCGCGGCCGCGCGTGGCCATGCGGTCCCGGCGATGCGTCCTTCATCCCTCTACTGGTCCTCGTCTCCCGGTTGCAGTGCCGCACCGGCGGGTCCGGCACAACGGCCCGCCGGCTCCCGTGTTCGAGTCCCTAACGTACCTCTTCCGGCAGCCTTCTGACCACGACCGAAACCACATCCAGCTCGTCCCGCTCCACGTACGCGACCAGACCGTCGGGCCCGAACGCGAGCGGCATCCCGGGTTCCCCCGCGGACAGGGTGCCCACGTACGCGCCGTCCGGTCCCAGAACATCGATGGGGCCCTTGTCATCCCATGGGTCCTCGCCCCGCCGCTGCACCCAGAAGGAGCCGTCCCAGGTGGCCCGCAGCCCGCGCAGCGCCGGGACCTCGGGGTAGAATTCCTGGTTCCTGATTTCGTCCTGCTGCTCCTTCCGCACCTCCGGCATCTCTTCCATCACCTCCGGCCCCAGCAGTTCCTCCATCTCCCCCATCGCTTCCTCCAGCCTCTCGTCCAACTCCGCAAGCAGATGTTCGATGGCGGCCGAGCGGATCCGGGCGGTCACGGCCTCGGGACGCACAGGGCGCGTCAGCACGCCCATCGAACCGCCGTCGGCACCGACGAGATTGATCTCGTAGGCCGTGGAGTCGAAGTAGCCGATGGTCCCGTCGGGGAGCACGTCCCAGACCACGACGGGCGCGAAATAGGGGGCTTCCACATCCATGGTCTCGGGGGCGATCAGCCTTGCCCGCGCGATGGACTCCGCGACCGCGATCTCCCCGCTCAGATCCAGCCGTTCCAGCTTTCCGTCCTCACCGGTGACGTCGACCGTCTCCCCCTCGAACTCCTCGGCGAACACCGAGAAGAGAATGGCGCCCATCCCGGCTCCCTCCGCGATCACGGCGCCGCCGGCGGGGTCGGCTCTGACCGCTTTCCGCGCCGCGGCCATTCCGGCCTGGCCCGAGGCGGTACTCATCCTGACGAAGCGTTCGAGCTGGCCATCCAGGCCGAAGAGCTGATACGCGCCGTGCCCCTGGTCGGCCACCGCGAAACGGCCATCGCGCCAGACCACCAGATCGCTCGGGATCTGGAACTCTCCCGGCCCCTCCCCCTTGCGGCCGACGGTCCTGACCAGGTCACCGCCGGCGTCGATCACCACAACACGGCTTGCTTGCGGGTCCAGCACGTAGAGATTGCCGGCCCCGTCGAAGCCCATCTGGATGGGCCGGACGAACTGAGCCCATTCGGGTGCCGCAAGTCCCCCGACCCTGTAGACGTCGGTCAGCTCGGCGGTCAGCGGGCGGTCCTGGGCGGCGATCTCGGCGGCCGATGCCGCCAGTCCGGCCCCGGCCAGGGCGATCAGTGTGTTTCTCAAGCTTGTCATGACGATTCTCCTCGTGCGCATTGATGTAAGCCGATACTCCCAGCTACCGAACCTCCGCCGGCAGCCTCCTCACCACGATCGACGGCACGTCCATCTCGTCGAATTCCCAGAATGCGACCATACCGTCAGGTCCGAACGCCGCCGGCATCCCGAGGTCCTCCGCCGCGAAGGTCCCCACGTACTGCCGGTCCGCGCCGATGACGTCGATGGGCCCCTCGTTGTCCCACGGCTCCTCGCCGCGCCGCTGAACCCACAGCCCCCCCTCCCAGGTGGCGCGCAGGCCGCGCACGACCGGGATCTCGGGATAGAACTCGCGGTTCTCGATCTCCTGGCGGAAGCTCTCGGCAAGACCATCGGCGAATCCCGGCATCAGGGCCTCAAGTTCGGCGCTCGCTTCGGCCACCCTCCGATCACCTATCTCCTCCTCCTGCTGGCGGAGTGCATGTTCGACCGTGGCCGAGCGGATGCGCCGGTTCACCGCTTCGGGCTGGAGCGGGCGCCGCAGCACGTCCGTCACCGGTCCTCCCGGCTCGGCGAACTTGATGGCGAAAGCCGACGAGTCGCTGTAGGCGATGGTGCCGTCCGGCAGCAGATCCCAGCGAAAGCGCGGCTCGAAGAAGCGCCGCTTGCCCATCAGCCCAACCACGCCCGAGGGGTTGACCAGGTCCGCCAGGTTCGCCGACCCGGCCTCCTCCTCGCGCGGTGCTCGCCATGCCTGGAGAACGTGGGTAAAGGAAATGACGTCACCCCCGAGATCGATTCGTTCCAGTCCGCGATCGTCGGCGCGTTCCTGCGGTTTCTCGTCCGCCGCCCCCAGCAGCCCTTCGAAGAGGTTCGACATTCGCCCCACGAACGACGGGGATCCCTGCCCGATCAGCGCGTCGCCCCCAGGGAATGGCCTGATCGCACCGGAACTCGTCGTGCGCACGGCCGCCAGCGGGTTCTCGCTCGTCGTCACCCTGACGAATCGCTCCAGCTCACCGTCGGGAGTGAAGACCTGATACGCGGCATGTCCGACGTCCAACACGGCAAAGCGTCCGTCACGCCAGACCGCGAGCCGCGAGGGAAGATTGAGCTCACCCGGTCCCTCTCCCTTGCGCCCGATCGTGCGCACGAGGTTTCCCCGTGCATCGATGACCACGATCTGCGAAGCCTCCGGGTCCAGCACGTACAGGTTCCCGGCGCCATCGAAGCCCACCGCCGAGGCATCCTTGAAGAACGCCCACTCAGGCGCATTGACCCCGCCCACCCGGTACACCTCCTCGAAGTCCGCACTCAGCGGCGTGTCCTGCGCGGCCACCTGGCCCGCAACTCCGGCAACCACCGCTACCACGCCGGCGAGTCCGGTTCTCTTCACGATTCGTCCTCCGTTCCTGTTCGAGTTCGCCCCCGGGCCAACCGCCCGACCCACGGTCCCTGTTCCACGCCCCCCACGACCGATTCCCCAACCCTCACCGTCCGCGCCTCCGCCCCGGGGAACATTCAGGCACCTTATAGAATACGTCTTCCGCGCCTCCCGCGTTCACCAGACCTCTGCCCTCCGCGCCTCCTCCACCCCCCGCTTTCGCAATCCCGGCCCTCTTGCCTACCTTATCCCCCAACAAATCCATGCAAGGAGCACCCGGATGTCTTCCTCATCGCATTTCGCATTCGAGCGGGACATCGTCGAGATAGAAGGGCAGATCGCGCGGCTGCGGGACATGGCGGCCAAGCGCGGTCTGGATGTGCGGGACGAAGTGCGCGTTCTCACCGCGAAGCTCGATGTCCTTCGCGAGGAGACCTACCGCAACCTCACCGCCATGGAGCAGGTGCAGGTCGCCCGCCATCCGCGGCGTCCCTATACCCTCGACTACATCGACGGCGTCTTCACCGACTGGTTCGAACTCAGGGGCGACCGGCGCTACCGCAACGACGAGGCGGTCGTGGGCGGGTGGGCCCGGCTCGACGGCAGGTCCGTCGTGGTGATCGGGCACCAGAAGGGCCGGGACATGAAAGAGAACCTGCGCCGCAACTTCGGCATGCCCCACCCCGAGGGGTACCGCAAGGCGCTGCGGCTCATGAAGATGGCCGAGAAGTTCGGGCGGCCCGTGGTCACGCTGATCGACACGCCGGGCGCGTACCCGGGCTTCGGCGCCGAGGAGCGGGGCCAGGCCGAGGCGATCGCCATGAACCTGCGCGAGATGGCCCGGCTGCGCACGCCGACCGTCTGCGTCGTGATCGGCGAGGGCGGCTCGGGCGGTGCGCTCGCGCTGGGGGTCACGGACCGGATCCTGCTCCTCGAGCACTCGATCTACTCGGTCATCTCGCCCGAGGGGTGCGCGGCGATCCTGTGGCGGTCGGCCGAGGAGCGCGAGAAGGCGGCCAGCGCGCTGCGCCTCACCTCGTCGGACCTGTATGCGCTCGGGGTGGCGGACGAAGTCATCGAGGAGCCGCCCGGGGGCGCCCACGCCGACCCGGCGTCGACCATGAACGCGGTGGCCGAAGCCGTCACCCGCCACCTCGAGGAACTCGACGCCATGAAGATCGACCGCCTGCTCACCCGGCGCTGGGCCAAGTACGAGGCCCTCGGCACCTGGATCGAGGGAGGATAGATGGCGGGTTTCGCCGAGGTGCGATTCAAGGGCACCCGCCGCGGCTACTTCAACACCGCAGGCCTCGACCTGGTCCCGGGCGACCGGGTCATCGTGCAGGCGGACCGCGGCGAGGATTTCGGCCAGATCACCGCGCTCGGCAGCATCGCCGAGCGGAAGTGCTCTTCCTCCGGAGGATGCTCCACGCCCACGCCCACCGTGCGCGTGCTGCGCCGCGCGGACTCCGACGAGGTAACCCGCGCCCGCTACAAGGTCGACGACGAGCGGCGCGCGCGGCTGGAGGCGCGCAATCACGTGGCCCGCCACGGGCTCAAGATGAAGGTCACCGAGACCGAGTGGCAGTTCGACCGCAAGAAGCTGATCATCTACTTCACCGCCGAGAAGCGGGTGGACTTCCGCGCGCTGGTGCGCGACCTGGCCCGGTCCTTCCGCACCCGCATCGAGCTGAAGCAGATCGGCGTGAGAGACGAGGCGGCGTTGCTGGGGGGCGTGGGGCGGTGCGGCCGCGAACTCTGCTGCTCGACGTGGCTCCCCGAACTCAAGCCCGTCAGCCTGCAGCTTGCGAAGGACCAGTCGCTGTCGCTCAACCCGGCGCAGATCTCGGGTTGCTGCGGGCGGCTCATGTGCTGTCTCATGTACGAGCACGACAGCTACGTCGAGGCGCGGCGGCGGTTCCCGCGCGAGGGGCGGACGCTCAGGACCGCCCTTGGGCGCGAGCGGGTGGTCGGCGTCAACATC
Source organism: uncultured Gemmatimonadaceae bacterium (assembly GCA_964602175.1). Classification (GTDB taxonomy): domain Bacteria; phylum Gemmatimonadota; class Gemmatimonadetes; order Longimicrobiales; family Gaopeijiaceae; genus Bin94. The sequence goes on from CAZRQE010000093.1 coordinate 18,408, forward strand.
TTCAACGAGACGATCACCCTGCGGGGGGAGGGCGGGGACGTGCGGGTGGTGACGGTGGCCGCCCTGAAGGAGGAGATGTCGAGGTGACTTCGGCCGAGGACAGGCCGGTGGCGCCGGGCGAAAGCGACGCGCGCGTCGAGTTCGAGGGAGTCGACAAGAGCTACGACGGGCGCACCCTGGTCGTCGAGGACTTCAACCTGACCATCCGCAAGGGCGAGTTCGTCACCCTGCTGGGTCCGTCCGGATCCGGCAAGACCACGATCCTGATGATGCTGGCGGGGTTCCAGACGCCGACCGCCGGGACCATCCGCATCGACGGCCAATCGGTCGAGGACCTGCCGCCCCGAAGGCGCGGGATCGGAATGGTCTTCCAGAACTACGCGCTCTTCCCCCACATGACCGTCGGGCGGAACCTCGCGTTTCCGCTGGAGGTGCGGGGACTGAACGCGGAAGAGCGGCAGGAACGGGTCGAGCGGGCCCTGCAACTGGTCCGCCTCGAGGGTCTGGAGGACCGGCGGCCGGGACAGCTGTCCGGCGGGCAGCAGCAGCGCGTGGCGATTGCGCGGGCGCTGGTCTTCGAGCCGGACCTGGTGTTGATGGACGAGCCGCTCGGAGCCCTCGACCGCAGCCTGCGCGAAGAGATGCAGTACGAGATCCGCCGCATCCACCAGGAGCTCGCGGTCACGGTCGTGTACGTGACGCACGACCAGCAGGAGGCGATGGTCATGTCGGACCGGATCGCGGTGCTGAAGGAGGGGGTGGTCGAGCAGATCGCCCCGCCCGAGGCGCTGTACGAGGAGCCGGAACGCGCGTTCGTGGCGCGCTTCATCGGCGAGAACAACCGGTTGCACGGGCGCGTGGTGACCGTGGACGGCGATCTGTGCGAGGTGGAGACCGGGCGGGAGCGGATTCGCGCGCTCCGGATCGCCGACTGCGAGACGGGCGACCGGGTCACCCTGTCCATCCGGCCCGAGCGGATCGCCGTCAACCCCGAGCCCGGCGTCTACGGCAACCAGGTCGGCGCGTCGATCCGCGACCTCTCCTTCCTGGGCGACCACCTGCGCGTGCGAATGGACGCGTGCGGCCGCGAGGACTTCATCGCCAAGATCCCCAACATCGTGGGCCACGGCGGCATTCTGGTCGGAGACACCGTGCGGGTGGGCTGGACGGTGACGGATTGCCGGGCCCTGAATTTCGAGGAGAAGAACGAATGAGACGACAACGGGGCGACGGATTGCGTGGCGCGGTCTTCGTCAATCTTGTCAAGTATGATTTACATAATGACAATCAGGGTTTACATGTGGGACCACACTGAGAGAATGAGAGAGAAATGACGACTGAGAGACTTCACACCGGGTCGCAGCGGGCGGAGCGCGCGGCGGCCGCCCTTCGGCGCGACCGGCCGCGGCCCGCCTTCGCCCCATCGGCGGCGCGGATGCTGGCCTCCGCCCTGGCCCTTCCGGCCATTGTCGCGCCCATCTCCCCGCAAGACCTGGACGCCCAGACCATCACCGCCGTCTCCTGGGGCGGCTCCTACGGACGGGCCGTCAACGAGGGGGTGAACATTCCCTTCACGGGGTCCACGGGGATCCGCGTGAACGTGGAGGACTACAACGGGGGGCTGGCGCAGATCCGGGCCCAGGTCAACGTGGGCAACATCCACTGGGACGTGGTGGACCTGGAGATTGCCGACGCCGTGCGCGGTTGCGACGAAGGCCTTCTCGAGCCCATCGACATCAGCTTCCTGCCCCCCGGACCCGACGGGACGCCCGCGGCCGAGGACTTCGTGCCGGAGGGGATCACGGAGTGCGGAATCGGGCAGCTCTTCTGGTCCACCGTGTACGCGTACAACGCCGACAACATACCCGGCGAGAAGCCCGCGACCATGGCCGACTTCTTCGACCTGGAGAAGTTCCCCGGACGGCGCGGCATGCGGCGGGTGCCCCAGGTCAACCTCGAGTTCGCGCTCATCGCCGACGGCGTGCCGCTCGACCAGGTCTACTCGGCCCTGGATACCCGCGAGGGCCTCGACCGCGCCTTCCGCAAGCTGGACGCCATCAAGGACCAGGTCGTCTGGTGGGAGGCGGGCGCGCAGCCGCCGCAGATGCTGGCCGATGGAGAGGTGGTCATGAGCACGGCCTACAACGGCCGCATCTTCAACGCGCAGGTGCTCGAGGACCAGCCGTTCGTGATCGTCTGGGACGGTCAGCTTCTGGACGTGGGCGTGCTGGGAATCGTCGCGGGAACGCCGCGGCTGGACGAGGCGATGCGCTACCTGGCGTTCGCCACCAGCGCCGAGTCGCAGGCGCGGATCGGCCGCCGGATCTCCTATTCCCCCGCCCGCAGGTCTGGAGCGCCGCTGGTCACGACGCACGTGGCGGCCGGGATCGAGATGGCGCCGCACATGCCGGCGACTCCCGAAAACGCCAGCCGCGCGCTGCGCTACGACTGGGAGTGGTGGGTCGACAACCAGGACGAGCTGAACGAGCGCTTCAGCGCCTGGCTGGCGCGCTGAGGCGATGATTGGTGTCGGCCCGCGGCCGAAGGCGTTGAGACCGTGAGCAAGGCCGGCGGAGCCCGGACGAACCCGGCCGACCCCGAAAGGCGGAACCGCCTGCGTGCCGTCGGTCTCGTCCTGCCCCTCCTCGTCTTCATCCTCATCACCTTCATCGCGCCGCTGGCGACGATGCTGGTCGGAAGCGTCCATGATCCGGTGGTCGCCGATGCCCTGCCCGGGACGCTGGCCGCGCTGTCCGAATGGAGCGGCGAGGGGCTCCCGGACGAGTCCGCCTACGAGGCGGTCGCGCGCGAATTGGTGGAGGCCCGCGAGGCGCGCACGCTGGGACAGGTGGCGGGGCGCGTCAACCGGGTGCAGAGCGGACTGCGCAGCGTCTTCACGCGGAGCGCCCGCTCGCTTCGCGACGTCACCGAGGGGCCCTGGCGCGAGGCTCTGGAGGAGATTGACGAGGCCTGGGCCGACGCGGCCACCTGGCACGCCATCCGCGCCACCGGCCAGCGCTTCACCGCCCGCCACTACCTCAACGCCGTGGACATGCAGCGGCTCCCCGACGGATCGATCGCCGCGCAACCCGAGGAGCGGCGCATCTACCTTCCGCTGCTCTGGCGGACCCTGGTGGTGAGCGCGGTGATCACGGTCTTCTGCCTGCTCCTGGGCTACCCCGTCGCGCACCTGATCGCGCACGCGCCCGAGCGCCGCGCGAACCTGTTGCTGGCGCTGGTGCTGGTCCCCTTCTGGACCTCGCTGCTGGTGCGCACCACCGCCTGGATCGTGCTGTTGCAGACGCAGGGCGTGGCCAACGACCTCCTCGTCGCCCTCGGGCTGGTCGGCGAGGACGGCCGCCTCGCGATGATCTACAACATGACGGGCACGATCATCGCCATGACGCATGTGCTGCTGCCCTTCATGGTGCTGCCGCTCTATTCGGTCATGCGCGCGATCCCGCCCCAGTACATGAATGCGGCGGCCTCGCTGGGGGCCGGACCGGCGCAGGCGTTCTTTCGAGTCTACTGGCCGCAGACGCTTCCCGGCGTGGGCGCGGGGTCGCTTCTCGTGTTCATTCTGGCGATCGGGTACTACATCACGCCGGCGCTGGTGGGCGGCAGCAGCGGCCAGCTCATTTCCAACATGGTCGCGTACCACATGCAGACCTCGCTCAACTGGGGCCTCGCCGCGGCGCTGGGCGGAATCCTCCTGGCGGGCGTGCTCGCGCTCTACCTGCTGTATGACCGGCTGGTGGGCATCGAGCGCCTGAGCCTGGGATGAGGCGATGAGCGCAGCCACGGGCGCGGCAACCGTTCCGCCTTCCGGCGCGGCCACCGGCCCGTCCGTGACGGCCCGGCTGCTGCGCGGCGAGACGCTCGGCCGCTTCGCCTACGTCGCCTTCTGCACCCTCGTCTTCGTGTTCCTGGTGGCGCCGATCGTGGTGATCGTGCCGCTCAGCTTCAACGCCGAGCCCTACTTCACCTTCACCGAGGGAATGCTGCGCCTGGACCCCGAGGCGTACTCGCTCCGGTGGTATCGCGAGATCCTCGAGAACGAGGTCTGGACACGCAGCCTGGTGAACAGCCTGGTCATCGGCGTTTCGGCCACCGCGCTCGCCACCACCCTCGGCACACTGGCGGCCCTGGGCCTCGCGAGCGCCGCCATGCCCGCGCGCCGCCTCGTCATGGGCCTGCTCATCTCGCCCATGATCACCCCGGTCATCATCTCCGCGGCGGGGATGTTCTTCTTCTATTCGAGCATCGGGCTCGGGCAGACGCACCTCGGGCTGATCCTGGCGCACACCGCGCTCGGCATCCCCTTCGTGGTCATCACCGTCACGGCCACGCTGTCGGGCTTCGACAGCAATCTGACCCGCGCGGCCGCTTCGCTCGGAGCCCCGCCGCTCTACGCGTTCCGCAGAGTGCAGCTCCCCCTCATCGCGCCAGGCGTCGTCTCGGGCGCGCTCTTCGCCTTCGCGACCTCATTCGACGAGGTGGTGGTGGTGCTCTTCATGGCCGGCGTCGAACAGCGCACGATCCCGCGCCAGATGTGGGCGGGGATCCGGGAGCAGATCAGTCCGGCGATCCTGGCGGTGGCGACGTTCCTGATCGTCTTTGCGGGACTGCTGCTGGTGACCGTGGCGTGGCTGAGGCGGCGGGCGAAGGGGTAGCCCCTCCTCAGTTGTTCAGCGCCCCCTGCTCGATCCAGGTCCTGATCAGCGCGATCTCCTCTTCGGGCACCTTGTCGCCCTCGCCCTCGGGCGGCATGTCGCCCGCGGTGATCATGTCCAGCAGAAAGCTGCCGTCCGGATCGCCCGCCTCGATCACGGTGCCGAACTCGGACCCCACCATGACCCTCTCGTACTCGAGCAGGCTGAGGCTGACTTCGGTGCGCACCTCCCCGTTCTCGTCCTCGGCGCCGTGACACTTCGCGCAACGGCTCTGGAAGATGGGGAGGATCTGCTTCGCGAAGCTGACGGTGTCCTGCGGTTCCTGGAGGTGGGTGACCGCATTCGGAGTGAATCCGACCGCCGCGGCCAGCATGATTCCACCGGCCGCGACCGCGCACGGCATGCCGGCGAGCCCGGATGAACTGGTTCGTTTCATGGTTCGTTTCCGGGACGCTCAGCCGAGTCCCTCCGCCTCCTTCATCAGCCGCAGGTGCGTGGCCGCCTGTTCGAGTCCGCCTTCGCCCTCACTCCAGGAGACGCGTCCGTTCCCGTCGGCGTCGGTCCCGGCGAGGATGGACTGCGTGAGGGCCGCGATCTCGTCGGCGAGCGCCTTTGCCGCGGCCATGTCGGTCGCGGCGGCAACCGCGGCGGCCTTTTCGGCGATGCTCTCGGCCCACGTGACCACGTTCCGGCAGCTGGTCTGCACGTGCGTCGCGTGGGTCTTGACCGCACCGGACGCGTCATCCGACTCGCCGGCCATCCCGATGTGCTGGGCGCACCCCGTGGCGGCCCGGATCAAACCGTACCCCTTGCCGGGGCCCCGCTCGGCCGTCGAGGCGTCGATGGCGTGCAGAACGTGGGTCGTGTGTCTCTGAATCCCCGCCAGATCGGCGGAACCGGCAGCCAGTCCGGCGTGCTGAGCGGCGACCTCGGCTTCGGCCTGCGCGGCGGGAAGCAGACCGACGTTGTCGGGTGTGCCGTTGAACATGTCGCCGACGTGGCCGATGTGACGGTGGGCGGCGCTCTGGGCGGTGGCGGACCCGGCCGCCGTTCCCGCGAGGCAGGCGGCGGCGGCCGTCAGGATGAGCAGTCTGGGGTTGGCCATGGCAAGGCTCCTTCGGATGGGCGAATCGGGGTTGTTCACGGGGGTGGGGCCGCCAAAATTACGCATCTTAGGTCTGGTCCGCCAATGGCAGCCTGCCCCGACAACCCGAAAGGCAACCTCGAAATCATGCTCTCGCCTCGAAACCGCGCGGCGGCCATGCCCGCGGGGCGGTCCCGCGCAGTGCCGCCGACCGCTCACGGCCTGCCGTCGGCAGTCCTCGCGCTCGCCCTCGCGACTTCCGCGTGCTCTGCCCCCGACCGGCCCGCCGGGTCCGGCTCCGAAGTCACAGCCTCCAGCGATGTCGACACCGAAGCCCAGCCCGCCGCTCCACTCGTACAACTCCTCGCCGACGGCCAGGTCCTCTTTGGCGTCTTCTCCGGCGCCAGGACCTCCGAACAGGGCGCCGCGATGGGCCAAAACCGCGAACTGGACTTCGTTTTCTACTCCCTGGAGTCAAGTCCGTTTGACATAATGACAACTAAAGTTTACATGTCGGGGATCGCCGAGGGGTCGGCGCCGGATCCGCCCCACCCGCTCGTGCTGCGAGTGCCGGCCATCCGCGACGGGGTGGAAGCGGCGGAGGCCAACGTGGCCGAGGCGCTCGAGGCGGGCGTGGCGTCGATCGTCTTTCCGCACGTGGAGTCGGCCGAGGAGGCCGCGGTGGCGGTTTCGGTGATGGGTGACCGTCTGTGGCCGGGCAATCCGGCCGGGGACCTGGTCAACATCCTGATCATCGAGGACCGAGTGGGGGTGGAGCGCGCCGACGAGATCGTGGGGACCGAGGGGGTGAGCATCGTGTTCCCGGGACCGGGGGACCTGCGCCGGGCCTACGAGGGGGATATGGAGGCGGTGGAGGGGGCGATCCGGACAGTGCTGGCCGCGTGCGAACGGCACGGGGTGCCGTGCGGGATCACGGCGGGGGTGGACGACATCGGGGAGCGGATCGCGCAGGGGTTTCGGGTGTTCATCGTGAGTGACCCGGCGGCCGTGACGGTGGGGCGGGGGGTGGTGGGGCGGTAGGAATCAGGTCGCGTCCGCGCCCAAGCGGTCGTTTGCCAGCCGCAGGAAGCGTTCCGCGGCCGCTATCGCGTTGGTCGCCTGCTCCTCCGTGAACGTCATGAAGGGCAAGCCGCCGGGCAGGGCGCTGGGGTAGCGTGTGGGGATGTAGTACTGGTCCAGAATCCCGGCATCGTCCCGCAGGTTAGCGATTCGCTCGGCGAGTCGATCGACCAGGAGCGCGACGGATGGCCCATACACGGTCCGGTCCCCCAGGACGTGACCGATGGCTGTCGCCGCTTTGTCGGCGCTCAGCTGAGCGAAGAAGCACACCTGGGAATGGAACCCCTCGCGCAGGCCCAGACGAGCGAAGTCGAGATCGTTCGCCGCCTGCGTCAACCAGCGGTCCGCCTCGGTTCTGTTATCGCGCATGGGTCAGCCTCGTGGGTGACGACCGACTTTGGGGGGGCGGCACGAATCCCGCCGGTAGCCTGTCCCATTCCGACATGCTCGTGTCCCGGCTTTTGCCGCGGCGACGGGTGGGCGCCCGATCACACCACCGCCTCCAGCGCCGCGAGTTCCAGCGACAGCGGGACCGCCGAGTCGACGAAGCGTGGCGCTCCGTTGGAGAGGCGGTCGGGGGGTGGGGACGGCGGCTCCGGCAGTTTCCGGATGACCTCCGGCAACGGCGGCGAGCCCCCGATGACCGCACCCTCGCGCGTGAAGAATGCGGCCTTTCCGTCACGGTCCAGCGCCATCCGCGTCCCCCCCTCGTGGACGAGGCGGTGGTGGCGCCGGCAGAGCAGGATCGTGTTGGCCAGGCGGATTACCGAAGGCTCAAATCACGGCAGGAAGTCGTCTAAAGTCATACAGGACTGCACGATCTGCGTTTCCTGCCGTTGACCGCTTGAATCTTTCGCCGTACTGGGACGGCGGGAAAACCCTCCACTTTGGCGGGAAGCGCGAAGCCTCCGACGGCGTCGGCGAGGAAGCGCGATGATGTCTCGATGCTGACCCAGTCTGTAGGTTTCGGTGGGCGGGAGTCGCGATGCTCCCGACGACCTCGTTGACGGACGGGACCACCTCAGAAAAGAGATGAACTGGTATGGAAGCTACTGGCAAGAGCACACGGGGTGTCAAGAGCACACGGGCAGCGGAGGAGGAAGTTTTCGCGCGGCCGGCGGCGCCCATGTGCTCGAACTGGGTGACTTGATCGACGACGTTGAAGACGTCAACGCCCTCCTCGGCTCGCTTCGTCGGGCGGCGGAACCCCAAAAGAAGCGGACATTTCACATGCTTCAAAAACCGGCCATTCCATTTGTTCCCGACGGCAGCTTGCCGGTGGCAGCCGACTCTTGCTATGGTTTGCCGTGAAGATTGGCTCTTCAGGTCTTTAGATTTATGAGGAGGGATAGGGAGACATGTTGGATGCCCCGAGATGCGGCGCGTCGACCGGGAGGCTCGCCTGTGGGGTGGGACTGGTGCTCGCGCTCTTGGTTTCCGCTTCCTTGGTGGAGGCGCAGGAGGAGATCGTGATCCCGGACGATCCGGCCCCGCCCTGCGTGATCGAGTTTACGCCCTCTGGCCCCGAGCTGGTTGGACGGACGGCGGGGGTGTTGGACGACACCTGGCCATCCCAAGTGGCCGAGATCGAACTCCTGGACGAAGGGCGCATCGCAATGACGGAGCCCATCTCCGACCGTTTCTTCGTGGCGTATCGGGACGGCTCGGGAGGCCGCTGGGTGGGGCGGGGAGGCGAGGGGCCAGGCGAATACAGCTTCGCCAACTGGGTGAGGCCTGCGGGGGAGCGACTGCATGTGTTCGATCCGATACTCATGCGGCGAACAGTGCTGGACGCGACGACCCTTGAAGTGGTGCGTACCAACCCCTTGCCGATCCACTTCCACGCCGATGCGCTGGTTCTGAACGACTCCTCGTATGTGATCAACGGAGCAATATTCACAAGGGACCGCGTCGGGTACGTCCTCCACCTGTTCAACGGGGAGGGCGAAGTGGTCCGCTCGTTCGATGAGATACCCGTCGTGATGCCCGGCGAGGAGCCGATCCGGGGCGGTTTCCGCTGGCTCGCACCCGCTCGGGATGGTGGAGTTTGGTCGGCTTGGCGATCGGAATACCGGGTTGATCTGTGGGACGCGACCTCAGCGACCCTGCGGCGCTCCCTGGTCCGGGATGCGCCCTGGTTCCCCGCTCACAACGGATGGGGAGAGGACTGGCATCCGGACCGGCCCGACGATCCGGTGATCGCCGACATCATGGAGGACTCGGAGCAGCGATTGTGGGTATTCATTCTGGTAGCATCGGACCGATGGCCGGAGTGCTGGGTGAAGGAACCTCCGTCAGCGAACCCGATGGCTCCCAAGTATACGCCGCGTGCGGGGTGCCCACGCTTCGAGGAGCGGATCGAAGTGCTTGATCCCGAAGCCGGGCATGTGCTCGCGGCGCAAACGCTTCCGCTCGACTTCGCGTTGCATAGGCTGACAGCGGGAGAGGTGTTCTCGTTGGAACAAGACGACCTCGGCATTGTCAGGGTGAGGCAATGGCGGCCAACCCTGAGGCCGTTGAACGATTCACAAGGAGAGAGAAAATGTTGAAGACGAGGAGTTTCGCTTGGATTCTCGCGGTTGCGGTCGCGTCGACCGTACTCGGTCCAAGCCGGGCCGACGCGCAGGCATGCTTGATCTGTTCAGAAGTGAAGGTCGGGAACAGTCGCGGCCACATCGCGACTAATAGCATCCACGGCATCCATGCCAGACGTGGGGGATCGCACCCTAAGGAAATGTGGCCTGGTACCTGCGACGAGAAGCACCCCATAGAGTGCGCACCGGAGGAGGGTGGCGGCCCTGGTCTGTACGCTCAATCCGGGGGGGTGCTGGATGCGGTGTTGGCGGCTGTGTCGGCGGGGGACGCGTTGGAAGCGTATCGAATCGTTCTTCGCCAACCAAAGGAATCGCCGGTCCACTTCGTGCCGGAGCGGACTGCCATCCAAGTTCGGGGATGCGGCGAGCATGTCATCGCGCACATTCCGTTGGCACATCTCGCGACAGCGGAGTTTCTGGCGGTAGTCGATGCCGGACGGCGGGAGCAGGCGCATTTGGCGCTTGGACCCCGCGGTCCGTCATAATTCGAGCCCGCAGGGTCGCCTATAACGCACGAACTCGACCCCCGGAGGGGTAGGAGTACCCCCGGTTTCGCGCTTCCGGCCGAGGAACTCCGACATCCTCGCGGTGGACGAATCTAGCCACAGCAACGGGGTGGAAGCGCGGTCGCGATGGCTGAACGGCTGGTGGTTGCCGCGTTGCCCGTGTGTGCAATCTGTCAGGTGATCCTGCCCCGGTACTCCGCGCCGTTTTCGGGGCAGAGGTGGGGTCCGGGACCGCCGAAACCCGATCCGCGAGGACGGTGTGAGGGTGAAGGGCCGCCTAGTCCAAGGGCCGGATCCGCCATCCGGCGGGCACGGATCGCGTTTGCCGAGGCCCGGGCGCTGCCGCTCGTGACCGTTCTGGAGCGTGAAAACGACGAGGGGGGCCGATTCACAATTCGGCCCTTCGGCGATTCACACCGGACCTTCCGTTCATCCGCTTGCGCGGTGGCGTCTTGCGGCCTCGCGGCCCGCCCGCCCGTTGCCGGACGGGCCGCATCGGCCGTGGCGGGAGCGACCCCCCTCGCCGAAGGCTCGGTACGGCATAGCGGCGAGTGTGTTTTCACACCCTCGCCCCCATGCCTGGGGGTCGCTCCCGCATCATCAATCCGTCCCGGAAGGGTGTCGATCGCCGCTACGAGGCAGCGGAGGACCAGCTGGCCGGTGGGGATGGCCGACATCGTCGATCACGACTGGGACAGGCCGGGCCGACTCGTTGTTTGGCCTTCCCGCAAAGGACTGCTGAGTGGGAGCGACCCCGCAGCGGCGGGGGGGATGGGGCTGTCCGGCTCCATCCCCCCCGGTGCCAATCGAAGTTGGCCGAGATGGGGGGTCGCTCCCATCCACGTCCAAAGAGCGCGGATCGGCATCCGCGATTCGCTGGCAGTGCCCCAACCGCAAGCGGGCCAGCGGCTTGGACTACCGGGGTCTTTGCCCGGCCGAACGCCGATTTAGTGTCCGGCCACCCCCAAAGTGAGCCGGACACGCATGGATCGCCACCGGGAGTGTCGAAAACCCGCCTCCGAACCATGGCCTTCGGCTCGAAAATCGCCCAACTCCGCCACGGCTACTTGTACGGTGGGAGCGGGCCGGTCTCGGGGGAGGATGCCACTTGCCTCGGCTGGCGGAGGCGGCTTCTCTCCGCGATACTTCGTTCGCGCAGATCGTGCAGTCCATCGAGAGAGGAAACGAACGATGGCACGCACGAAACGAAGTCGGCGCACCTACGGCGCCGGCGAATGGGGCCGGAATCGGGTGAGGGTGTTCCCGGATCCCAAGACCGGCCTCTTTCAGATTGAGTGGCGAGAGAATGGGCGCAGGCTTACCCGGTCGCTGAAACACCGCGACTGGAGGCACGCGAAGAGGCAGGCCGACGAGTTCGCGGCCGGATTCACCGACCCGGACCTGAACGGTAAGGCCAGGCCCGAGCCGCTCACGCTGGGGAAGCTCTTTGACATCTACGGTGAGGAGGTGACGCCCACCAAGGGGCGGCCGTCCCGGGGGCGGGACAGAGCCGCGATGGCGCTGTTCCTCGACTGCTTCGGCCGGGACCGAAGGCCGGAGACGCTCTCACGGCGCGACTGGGACCGCTTCATCCGGGAGCGCCGCGCGGGCAGGGTCGGCCCCAGCGGCAAACCCGTGGGCAACCGGGTGATCGAAGCGGACCTGACGTCCCTGATGGCGGTGCTGAACTGGGCAGCGAGGTCGAGGGACGAAGATGGCCACCTGCTCCTCGACAGGAACCCGCTGAAGGGTCTCCGCAAGCCCGTCGAGAAGAACCCCAACCGGGTTGTTCTCACGGAGGAGGAATACCAAGCGCTTCTCCGCGTCTCGCGGCAGGTCGACTGGCGGTTCCACGTCGCGCTCGTGCTTGCGCACGAGACCGGGCATCGGATCGGGGCCATTCGCAACCTGAAGTGGCCGGACATCGACTTCGAGAGCGAAACGGTGCGGTGGCGCGCCGAACATGAGAAGACGGGCTACGAACACATCACGCCGCTGACCGGCGAGGCGGTCGCCGCCTTGGAGGAGGCGCACGGAGCGAAAGCCGGCACAGGCGACGCCCCGGTACTTCCCTCTTCAAGGGATGTTATGCAGTGCGTGGACCGCGTTTCCGCCTATCGGTGGTGGACGAAGGCACAGTCGCTCGCGGGACTCGATCCGAAGCGCGGACGTAGCTGGCACTCGCTGAGGCGGAAGTTTGCCTCCGACCTCATGGACCTGCCGCTCAAGGTGCTCTGCGAACTCGGAGGCTGGAAGGCGGCCAAGACCGTCCTCCGCTGCTACCAGCGGCCGGACGAGGCGCAACTCCGGCAGGCGATCCAGAGCCGCCGCAGGCCGAGGCGCTGAATCCAATCGGCGGGAATCAAACAGCGGGAACTCGCGCATCGAATCTCGTAAGTTCAATGATCACAACAGATCCGCGCGGGATTGCACATGTTGGCCAGACTCGTCTCGCCCCCATCGGCCCAGTGTTTGACGTGGTGGGCTTCGGTGAAACGGCTCGCGCATCCCGGATAGCGACACCCGCGGTCCCGTTCCTCGAGCGCGCGGCGGATGTGCGGGGGGATGGTGCGCGTCCGACGCCCCACGCTCACCACATCGCCGTCCCGGTGACCCATCGCGACCCGCGCGGCGTCGCACGCCATGCGCCGCGATGTCTCCGCGCAGACCCGCACCCCGTCGAGCTCGGACCGCCCCGTCTCGCCGCGCTCCGACAGCGTCGCGGCGTCGGTGTGGACGATTACCTGGTAGCGCTCGGCGCGGCTGCCGCTTCCCACGACCCCACCCCCGCCGCATCCGCACGCCGCTGCCGATTGCGCGGCCGCGCCTCCGCATCCTCCCCCCGGTACAGCGCATCACCGGCCGCCTCGATCGCCCGCATCAGCACCGCGCCCACCTCGGGTTCCAGCCGCCCCCGCACCACATACATCCCGTCGGCATCGATCGCCACCGAGAAGGTGCGGCTCCGATGGCGGACCTCCTCGGCCGCGAGTTCGCCATCCCGTGACAGCTTCTTCCACCCCCGTGCCAGCGACTCGAGCCGCGCGGCCGAGGTCGACTGCGCGTACTCGAGCAGCGTGGCCTCGGTCTCGGGCGTCGCGACCCGGGTCATGGTGCGGACTTTGGTGTACGAAAGCTGGCCGCTCTTCATGGCTTCGGCGGTGAGGGGCAGTTCCTCCAGCGCATGCGCGACCCGAACGTTCTCTCTCGCAGCGGCCAGCGTCCGCCCGGTCCGCCAGGGGCCTCTGAGGGCCATTGGGGGGCATTCCGGAGGGTGGTCCCGGACCTCGCAAAAGCGCGAATCCGAAACCGTACATAGTCGGATCGGCCTGTGATCGGACGATTTGGGACGCTCATGCCCGGATGGGACCGCGAACCAGCGATTTGGGACACCCATGCCCGAATGGGCCCGGGGATCCGCGAATCGGGACAGTCAAGTCAAGCCCGGATGGGACTGCCGCCAG
>CAZRQE010000094.1:0-79736 GCA_964602175.1 uncultured Gemmatimonadaceae bacterium
GCCTTGCGGCCATGGGTGGTGGGGCGGCGGCGACGGATGTCCTCGGGGGCCGCCAGGCAACGACGCTGCTGACGCGCGCCACCTGGATTGCAGGATCGGCTTTCATGGTTCTCGCTCTCGTGCTGGCCATCCTTTCTTCCCGGTCCGCGGCACCGACGTCCATCCTCGAAGGGATTGCCACGCCACCCGCGGCCGCCCCGCAGCCACTGCTGCCCGAAACCAGCACGACACCTGTTCTGGTTCCGCCGGACGAAGGCTCCGGGGAAGAAGCGGTGCCCCCTGCGGAGGGCGCTTCCCCGGACGCGGACGTACCGCCCGGCCAGAGCGAGCCGCCTGCAGGTCCCGGCCCGTAGCGGCGGGTGACGGCGGCCTCCGCCTTGTAGCGCCCGGTCCTCCGGTGGTCCGCGAGCCGGCCTCGCCGTCCCGTACTCCGGGCATTGCCGGTTTCGGCCGGGAGACCGCCGAGGACCTGGCTTTTCACGGCTTCCAGGCCCGCTTCCTCGAGGACCGGATACGGGCATTGGCGCGTGCTGGAGAGGTGGACCCGGACTACGCGTCACTAACGATCGACGTGCGCTCGACGGTCATTGCACGCACGATGTACCGCGCTGCCGACGGGTCCGGCGATCTGTGCTATCCTGGCGTGCACGCTCCGGGTCCCTCACTCGCGTTCGGCGCGACGCCGCTGGAATTCCTGCGCCACCTGGCCGGCAAGGGGACGAGCGCCGCTGGGGCCAGGGACGGCGGGTTGAGCTGGACCGACACGCGGCGCGGCCTGATCGGTTGGGCGGGGCCCTGCGGCCTCATGAGCCAGGTGCTTGCCGGCGCCGCGCTCGCGTTCAGGCAGCGCAAGCACAACCGTGCGGCGCTCGCCTTCGAGGGGAGCCGCGCGCTGGATGCCGGCGGGTGGCACGAGGGCATGAACCTTGCCGGTGCACTGCGAGCACCCCTGATCGTGGTCCTCGACGCCCCGACAGCCGGCGCCTCGAGCATCCGTGCAGTCGCCGAAGGATACGGCTTTGCATTCGCGGAACTCGGGCAGGATCCGTTTGACGTTCTGGTGCGCCGGGTAGCGGCTGCAAGGCGCCGGGCAGTCGACGGTGCGGGTCCGACACTGCTGGCGCTCGGCCTACGCTCCGATTCCCAATCCTGGGCGCTTCATGAGAGCTTTCTGAAGAGCGCCTCCGCTGAGTGGGGACTCGCCGGCCCCGAACTCGAGGCGATCGAGCGCGCGGCGCGTGCGGGTGTCGATCATGCCGTGGCGCGTCTGGGCAAGGAACCAGCGCCGGATCCGAGCGACGCGCTCGCGCCCGTGCGCACCGATCACCAGCCGACCCCGCCGTGGACGCGACGCGAACCGATATCGCCGGGGCCCGCAAAGCCGCAAACCGGGAGTGCCCATGTCCACTGACGTTCCGGCGCACGTCTCGCGAACCCGGGCCGGCCAGCCCGTCACGCTCCTGGAGGCGATCAGCGAGGCGCTGTGGGAGGAGATGGAACGCGACGAGCGGGTCTTCCTCATGGGCGAGGACATCGGCGCCTACGGAGGCGCATTCAAGGTGACCCGGGGGTTTCTGGACCGCTTCGGACCGGACCGCGTGATCGATACGCCGATCTCCGAAGGCGGCTTTACGGGCGCGGCGGCCGGGGCCGCCCACATGGGACTTCGGCCGGTCGTGGAGATGCAATTCATGGACTTCATCTCGCCGGCGTACGACGTCCTCACCAACTACATCGCGACGTCGCTGTACAGGGGTGCGGGGCCAATGCCCCTGGTGGTTCGGGGGCCCGTCGGGGGTGGCAACAGGGGCGGGCCGTTCCACTCGCAGAACGTGGAAATGGCCTTTTTTCACACACCCGGTTTGAAGATCGCATACCCCTCCAACCCGCGCGACGCCAAGGGGCTCCTGAAGGCCGCCATCCGCGACGACAATCCGGTCATCTTCGAGGAGCACAAGGGACTCTACCGTGCGCCACATTGCCGTCAGGTGCTCGCTCAGGAGGACTACGTCGTTCCGCTTGGCAGTGCCCGGACGGCGCTGGAGGGCGACGACCTGACCATCGTCACCTACGGCCTCATGGTACATCGCAGCCTGGAAGCGGCAGCCGAGCTTGCGAAAGACGGGATCCGGATCGAGGTGATCGACCTCAGAACCCTGCTTCCGCTGGACGAGGACGCGATCGCGGCCAGTGTGCAAAGGACGGGCAAGCTGCTGATCGCACATGAAGATACCCGCACCGGCGGAATCGCGGGCGAGATCGCCATCCGCATGAACGAACGTGCCTTCGAATGGCTGGACGGGCCGATCCTGCGCGTCACCGCGATCGATTCGCCCGTTCCCTTCAGCGGCGAGCTCGAGGACTACTTCCTTCCCTCGGTGGAGGATATCGCGACCGCGGCACGTTATCTTGTGAACTACTGATCCTGCGACGAGACTTGGACCCCGGGTGCCGGTCGGCCCGATTCGCAAGGCCACCGGCGGCCGGTTTTCCGAACAAGCCCATGGAGTAGCACCCGTGTCCCGAATCGAAGTTCCCATGCCCCAGATGGGGGAGTCCATCGCCGAGGGTACCGTCTCCAGATGGCTGAAGGAAGTTGGCGATCCGGTGGAGCGCGACGAGCCGATTCTGGAGATATCGACCGACAAGGTCGACGCGGAAATCCCGGCACCGTCGGCGGGGTCACTGGTCGAGATCGTGGTCGGCGAGGGCGAGACCGTGGAGGTCGGGACCATCGTCGCCTACATCGATCCGGACGGGAGCGCCCCGGCCGTGGCCGCCGCCCCTGCCGAGCCGGAATCGCCCGCGCCGCCGCCTCCTGCCCAGCCACAGCCTCCTGCAGCTCGACCCGCACCCCCGCCGGATGTGCCCGACGCGGCCCCTGAGGCCCGGCCGGCGGCGGACGGTACCGAAGAAGCGGCGTGCACGACCACCAGCGCCGAGCGCCTGCGCACGCGCTCGACGCCGGTCGTCCGGCGCATCGCGGCCGAGGCCGGTGTGGACATCTCGCGGGTCCCGGGAACGGGTCACCAGGGACGCGTCACCAAACAGGATATCCTGGCCTTCATCGAGAGCGGAGGCGCCGAGGAGCCGGCTGCGGAAGAGGTCGGCGCCCAGCCCGCCGCTGCCGAGCCGGCCCCGGCGGTCGAACCGGCCCGCGTATCGGCGGCTCAACCCGCTCGTGGGCCTGAGCGCAGAGCCGTATCGGCCGGGCCCACCGCCGACGACCTATGGGGGCGCTACGCCCGCGAGGTCGAACACCCCGTGTTCCCCGTACGCGACGGCGACAGCGTCGAAACCATGGACAAGGTCCGCCGCCTGACCGCGGAACACATGGTGCTCTCGAAGCGGATCCACACGCACGTCCACTCCATCGTCGAGATCGATTTCACGACGGTGGACCGGATGCGAAGGCTGAACAAGGCCCGCTGGGCAGAACGAGGCGCCCGCGTTTCCTACACCGCGTTTGTCGCCTGGGCGTGCTCCCGGATCCTGCGCGACTTCCCGTCGGTCAACGGAGTCATCTCGGGCAACAACGTCATCTACCGGGGGGCGGTGAACCTCGGCATGGCCGTGGACCTGAATCCCGGACTGATCGTTCCCGTGATCCACAATGCGGACGATCTCAGCCTTGTCGGCATGGCCCGCAAGATCATCGACCTGGCCACGCGGGCGAAATCACGGCAGCTGTCGCCGGGCGACGTTCAGGGCGCCACCTTCACGATCACCAACCCCGGGGTGCTGGGCACGGTGGTGGGGATGCCGATCATTCCCAAGGGCACGTCCGCGATCCTGGGTACGGGGTCGATCGACAAGAGAGTCGTAGTTGTGACGGATCCGGACACGGGAGACGACTACATGGCGATCCGCAAGCGGTCGTTCTTCTCCCTCGGGTACGATCACCGCCTTGTCGACGGGGCGGACACCGCACGGTTCCTCTCGCGCCTCAAGGAACTGCTGGAGGACTTCCCCGAGGACGCCTGAGCGGCCCGCGAGCGGGTTGCCGGGTCGCCCGGCGTGGTTTGATGATGGCGCGGCGCCCCGTAGCCGACAGGTCGCCCGAAGCGATCGGATGGCGTGATCGCACCCTCTCGGTGCGGTATCCCGGCCGGATCGGCTATCCCGAGGCGCTGGCATTGCAAGCCGAACTGGTCGGGCGGCGGAGGTCGGGGGCAATCCCGGACACGCTCCTCCTGTTGCAGCATCCGCATGTGATCACGCTCGGATCGGGGAGCCACGCAGAGCACCTGCTCCTGTCCCCCGACGAACTCGCGGTCAGACGGATCGGGGTATACGAGGCGGGGCGGGGCGGGGACGTCACCTACCACGGGCCGGGGCAACTGGTGGGATACCCGATCCTGGATCTCAAGCCGGATCGCCAGGACCTCCACGGGTATCTGAGGAGCCTTGAGCGCGCGCTTGTCAGGGCGCTGCTGACACTCGGAATCCAAGGGCAGCGGGACCCCGCCGGTACCGGTGTCTGGGTGGGCGGCGCAAAGGTCGGGGCGATCGGAATCCGCGTGTCCTCGGGGTGGATCACATCGCATGGATTCGCCCTCAACGCGGATCCCGATCTCTCCTATTTCGACGTCATCGTGCCATGCGGGCTTCACGGCCGACCGGTCACGAGCATCAGCCGGCTGCTGCGCCGGCCCGTCAGCGCAGACGAGTGCGCGCCCGCCGTGGTGGCTGCCATGGCGCGCGAATTCGGGTACGGGGCCGTGGATGACCCGGGGGGCGCTACGGGCGCCGGGTAGAGGAACCCCTTCCGGGCGGTGCGAACTCGAAATAGTCGAGGTACCGGTCCTTTTCGTCACGCTCGCGCTGCAGCCAATCCTCAAAACCGGACGGCACGGGTTCCGCGACCGCGGACAGCTCCGTGGCCGCGCGCCGGGCCAACGCGTCGACGTATTCGTTCCTCGGGTCCCCGGCGTGACCCCTGACCCATACCCAGCGGATGTCGTGTCTCGCGATCAGTCCGTCCAGGCGGCGCCACAGATCCAGGTTCTCGATCGGCCCTCCCCTGCGTTTCCAACCCCGCCTTTTCCACGCTGGCATCCACTCGGAGGCGCCCTTGACCAGGTATTGAGAGTCCGACGCAAAACGGACCACGCACCGTTCCTTCAAAGCTCCCAAAGCGAGGATGGCGCTCACGATCGCCATCCGGTTATTGGTCGTGGACGGGTCGGAGATCCACAGGTCGCGCCGCCTCCACGTCTTTCCGTTCCAGTGCTCGAGGAGCGCAGCCGCGCCGCCCGGGCGCTCCCGGTCGCTGAACTGGTTGCCGAGGCACGACTCGTCGGCGTGGATGAAGACCTGGGACATGTCATGGAAGATACCAGACGGCGTTGACGCCGGAAGGTGGCGGTCTAGATTCCGGCAATGCCCGCTTCAACAACGACCTCCGCAAGCCACCGCGGCCCGCCCCGCCCCGCCTACCTCCTGCTCGAAGACGGACGCCGATTCAGCGGCGCTTCTCTCGGTGCGCCGGGAAGCGCGGTCGGTGAGGTCGTCTTCAACACGTCGATGACCGGCTACCAGGAGGTGCTGACGGACCCGTCCTACGCGGGTCAGCTGGTCACCATGACCTACCCGCTGATCGGCAACTACGGGACGAACGACGAGGACGGCGAATCCTCCCATCCGCAGGTTGCCGGCTTCATCGTTCGCGAAGCGGCGCGGGCGCCCAGTTCCTGGCGGAGCCGCGAGACCCTCGAGGACTACCTCTGCAGCCACGGTATCGTGGGAATCCGCGACGTCGACACGCGGGCGCTGACACGCCATATCCGCAGCGAAGGAGCCATGCGTGGAGGGATCGCCTCCGGCGAGATCGGCGCCGAAGAATGCCTTGAGCAGATCCTCGCCCACCCGAGGATGGAGGGGCTCGATCTGGCCTGCGGCGTGTCGACGGGGAAGCCGTACGTCGTTCCTGCGGTCGGACGCGAGACATTCCACGTCGCGGCGTTCGATTTCGGGGTCAAGGCGAGTTCTCCGCGTCTGCTTGCCGAGCGCGGGTGCCGCGTTACGGTGCTGCCCGCGGCGTCGGAGACCCGCGATGTCCTCGCGCTCGAACCCGACGGTCTCTTCATCTCGAACGGACCGGGCGACCCGGCCGCCGTGCAGCGCGCGGCCGACACCATCCTCGAAGTCGCCCGTCGGGACATACCCGTCTTCGGGATCTGTCTCGGCCACCAGCTCATCGCCCGCGCTTTCGGTGGAGACACGTTCAAGCTCCCCTTCGGGCACCACGGCGCGAACCACCCGGTCATGTACCGCGATCGCGGAACGGTCGAGATCACGTCGCAGAACCACGGCTTCGCGGTGCGGGGCGGCGAGGGGGACGCGGTCCCCGGTGCGCCCGACCTCAGGGTCACACACTGGAACCTCTACGACAGCACGGTGGCGGGCATCGCGCACGCCACCTTCCCGGTGATCGCGGTCCAGTACCATCCGGAGGCCGCTCCGGGCCCGCACGACAGCAGCTATCTCTTCGACGACTTCGTATCCATGATGAACACGCGCCGACACAGGGTCGCAATACCCCCGAAAACAGCACAAAACTCTTGACGTTGCGGGTTCCGGTCGGTTTACTTACCAACCGTTTCATGTGGCAACGACGAAGCGATTCCGGGTGAGTGTCCTCCAGTTCTGGCGGTGCAATCCAGCAAGCTTCTCGTCGAGCGGCTCCAGAGGAGAATCGAATGACCAAGGCCGATCTCGTAGAGCAGGTGGCGGACGCGATAGGTCCGGGGATTACCAGGAAGGACTGCGCCCTGGTGGTCGACGGATTCCTGAACGCCGTGAAACAGGCGCTCGCGCAGGGCCAGGGAATCGAAATCCGCGGGTTCGGCACGTTCAAGGTGCGCCAGCGCAAGGCCCGCATGGCCCGCAACCCGCGGACGGGTGAACCGGTCAGAGTGCCGGCGCGGACCTCCCCGGTCTTCAAGCCGTCCAAGCACTTCCGTGCCCAGGTTGGCCGGCTGGACGCGGGCGACGAATCCGGATAGCGTGCGGGCGCCTCGTCGGGCTTTCGATGCGACGCCGGCAACGCGTGAACCACTGACGCACGACAATGAGAGTGAAGGTTCTGCTGTTCGCCGCTCACCGTGAGTTGGTCGGTCGGGGAGATACGGTTGTGGCCCTGCCGGAGGGAGCAACCGTTGAGGCGCTGCTTTCGGAACTGAAGGCGCGCGGAGGCGGGTGGGCGCGGTTGCCCGCTCGGGCCGCGGTGGCGGTGAACCGCAAGTACGCCGGCGGCGACACCACCTTGGAGGATGGGGACGAAGTGGCGCTGATTCCACCGGTCGCGGGCGGATAGCCCCCGGGGAGTCAGGGTGATCTGGAGCGACGTGACGACCGACGCCATCGATCCCGCGGCGGTGTTGAAGCGCGTGGGAGAGCCCGCGGACGGCGCGGCGGCCCTCTTCGTGGGCATGGTACGCAACGCGAACGAGGGCCGTCCGGTCGGCGGAATGGAGTATCAGGGCTACCGGGACATGGCCCGCGAACAGTTGGCGGCGATCGCGGCGGAGGCCGCGGAGCAGGCGAACTCCGACCGCGTGGCGGTGGTTCACCGGCTGGGAGAACTGGCGATCGGCGAGGTCAGCGTGGCCATCGCGGTATCCTCTCCTCACCGGGCGGAGGCGTTCCGGGCGGCCCGCTACGTGATCGAGGAAATCAAGAAGCGTCTTCCCATATGGAAGCGGGAACGCTATCTAGATGGGGAGGAGGCGTGGCTGGACGGGCATCTTCCCGCGACAGGGGTGGAGGGCATCCGGTGAACTACAGCGTGCGGTCGCACAGGTCTTCCGCGGGCCAGGAGGCCCGGGCCATGGTGGACGGCTTCGGACGCCGTATCGAATACCTGCGCATTTCCGTCACGGACAAGTGCAACCTGCGGTGCGTCTACTGCATGCCGGAGGAGGGTCTTCCCTGGCTTCGCCGCGGCGAAATCCTGACCTACGAGGAGATTGCCGAGGTGGTGCGGGTGATGGCGGGCATGGGTCTCAGGAGACTCCGTCTGACCGGTGGCGAGCCGCTGGTCCGGAAGGACCTGCCGCGCCTCGTCGACCTGCTCGCGGCGGTCCCCGGGATTGAGGACATCGCCCTTTCGACCAACGCGGTGCTGCTCGCCCCCGTCGCCAGGCGTCTCCGGGACGCGGGGGTGAGCCGCGTGAACATCTCGCTGGACTCGCTCCGCCCGGAGCGGGCGGACGCCATCGCGCGCCGCCCCGGAACCCTGGCCAGGGTGTTGGAGGGACTCGACGCGGCGCACGCCGTGGGGTTCGACCCGATCAAGATCAACGTCGTGCTCATGCGCGGCGAGAACGACGACGAGGTGGCCGACTTCGCCGAACTGTCGCGCACCCGGCCGCTTCATGTCCGGTTCATCGAGGTCATGCCGACGGAGTCCAACCTGGAGTTGAGCGCTTCCGGTTTCCTGTCGTGCGACGAGGCGCTGGCCCGCGTCCGCGCGGTGGACGCGCTGGAGCAGGTCGAGGGTCCCCCGGGCAACGGTCCCGCCACGTACTTCAGCTTCCCCGGCGCGCAGGGCACCATCGGCGTCATTACGCCCATGAGCCACAACTTCTGCAGCCGCTGCAACCGCATGCGCCTCACGGCCGACGGCCAGCTTCGCCCCTGCCTGTTCGGCACGATCCAGACCCCGCTGCGCGACGCGCTCAGGCGGGGTGAACCGCTGGAGCCTCTTGTAGACGAGACCCTCCGTATCAAGCCCGAGAAGCACCTGCTGGTGCAGGGGTCGTCGGAAGGGTCGGGAGGACTGATCGCCCTCTCTCAGACGGGCGGATGAAGCGAATCCGACCTGGTTGCCGCGCATTTCACGCCGGGGACAACCGAATCATCACTGCGGCCGCTCCCACGCCGGGAAGCCTCCGGGGTGCGCACCCGTTTCATGTACGCTGTTTCACATTCAACAACCATGGAGAAGCCACAGCATGGCCGGAAAGATCACCGTCGTAGGCGCGGGACACGTCGGCGAAGTGTGCGCCCAGCGCCTCGCCGAGAAGGAACTGTGCCGGGAAGTCGTACTGATCGACATCATCGAGGGGATCCCTCAGGGCAAGGGGCTCGACCAGTGGGAGAGCGCGCCCGTCGAGGGATTCGACACGCGCGTGACCGGGGCGAACGACTACGGCCCGGCTGCGGGGTCGGACCTGTTCATCGTCACCGCGGGGATCGCGCGCAAGCCGGGGATGAGCCGCGACGATCTGCTGCGCACCAACGCGGGGATCGTGCGTTCGGTCAGCGAGGAGATCGCCCGGGTCGCGCCCGACGCCGTCGTGATCGTTGTGTCCAATCCCCTCGACGTGATGGCCTACGTGGCCAGGGAGGCGACCGGCTTCCCGCGCGAGCGCGTGATCGGCATGGCGGGGGTGCTCGATACCGCCCGCTTCCGCTCCTTCATCGCGCTGGAACTCGACGTGAGCGTCGAGGACGTGCAGGCCATGGTTCTCGGCGGCCACGGCGACACGATGGTGCCGCTGGTGTCGTATACGAGCGTGAGCGGGATTCCCGTGTCCCACCTCATCCCCCGCGACCGGCTCGACGCGCTGATAGAGCGGACCCGTAACGGAGGCGCCGAGATCGTGGGATACCTGAAGACCGGAAGCGCCTACTACGCACCCTCGGCGGCGGCGGTTCAGATGGCGGAGGCCATCGTCCGGGACAAGCGCCGGATTCTGCCTGCGGCGGCGTACCTCGAAGGCGAGTACGGGCACGAGGGCATCTACCTGGGCGTGCCCTGCAAGCTGGGTGAGGGCGGGCTCCAGAAGGTGATCGAGGTGCCGCTGAGCGATGCGGAGGCGGCGGCGCTGGCCAGGAGCGCGGACCACGTGCGGGGGACGATGGCGCACCTGTAGCGCCCCGCCGCCGAGCCGGCCCCGACCAACCCGGCCGGGGTCACGGCCGGCTGAAGATCGCCGGATCCACCTCCGGATTGAGCACGAAGTCGGACGTCACCAGCACCTTCCATATCTGGCCGTCCGCGTTGACGTGCACGCGCCGGCCGGTGAAGACGTAGCCGTCCACTTCCTGGACGTCTTCCCAGTACGTGCGGCTGATGTTCCGGCGTCCCTCTTCCCGGTAGCCGATCGACACCGGCATCGCGCGGCCTTCCTCGAAGACGTAGAACCAGGTGTCGCTGTGGTCGCCCACGCCCTCTCCGAACGTCACGCGCACCAGATGCCGGCCGTCCTCGTCCGTGCCGTCGTAGTGCAGGAACACACCGGGGTCCTTCAGCTTGAATGGCAGGCCGATCCAGTAGAAGACATCGCCGGACACGTAGCGCGCCTCGTCGTAGTCCTTGTCGCCGGGCCCCAGCGTCTCGCCGTTCATGACCGCCCACTGCTGCACGCCGTCGAAGCCGTGCTGGATGAAGTCGTTGCCCTCCCAGCGCTCGATCCGGGCGGCCTGACCGGTCTCGAGGCGCGCGATCGTCACGTAGCGTGGCCGAGTGCGCTGCAGCCGCCCGCTCGCCGGGTCCCAGATCTCGGTAGTGAGGGTGTAGGAGGCGCTCTGCAGCTTCCAGTACGTCTCCATGCCCCCGAGCGCCTCGATCCAGGCGTCGACGAGGGCGTCGGCGGTCTCGTCGCTCACCGTCCGGGAGGGTGCGCGAGCCGTGCCGGCGTCCGGCGGCGACGCCGGTGCCGCCCACGCAGCCGCGACCAGTACGGCTGCCCCGAGTGCCAACGTCCGTTGAAGTTTCGGCATCGTATGCTCCCTCCTTCTCTCAAGTGCCGCAGCTCGTCCGCGGGGACTTGCCCGGACCGCGGGCCCTGGGCAGTGTACGTCCGTGCGAACCCCGCCGGAGCGGAGTGCGGGATCCCTTCGATTTCCGTGAACATGATCATATGCAATCATATGCTTCCGCGCGCCTCCCGGCCGGGACCGGGCCCGGAACCTTGAGGGGCTGGGTAGCCGCCCTGGTCGCCGTCGCCGGGGTCTTCGGCTGTGGTGGCGAGGCACCCGTGGAACCCGAGCCGCCGGACATCGCGTCGCTGGTCTTCGCCCCCGGGCTCGGCGTCGATCTGGCAGAGATGATGCTGCAGGGGTCCGGACTGTACGTCCGCGACCTGGTCACCGGCGAGGGCGAACGGGCCGGCCAGCAGGTGGGCGTGCGCTTCAACTACCGCGGATGGCTACACGACGGAACGCCCGTCGACCAGGGTATCTACCCCGCGAACGAATTCTCGCCCGGCGCGTTCGTGAATCCCTTCGACGGAGAGGTGTACTACCTGGTCGGCAGCGGCCAGACGATTGCCGCCTGGGACCTGGGCCTCGACGGCATGCGGGTGGGGGGCACGCGCCAGCTCGTGGTCCCGCCCCGCCTGGCCTACGGGGCCATCGGATCGCCGGACGGACGCGTACCGGGCAACGCGGTACTGGTCTACGTGTTCGAACTGCTCGCCGTGGAGCCGTAGCAACTCCGCCGCCCGCTCGTCCAGCCGGGCCGGCCTGCTACAGCTTGGGCAGCGTCACGCCCACCTGGCCCTGGTACTTGCCGCTGCGGTCCGCGTAGGCCACCTCGGGTGGCTCGTCGCCCTGGAAGAAAACGAGCTGGGCGATGCCCTCACCTCCGTAGATCCTCGCCGGAAGCGGGGTCGTGTTCGATATCTCGAGCGTCAGGAACCCCTCCCACGTGGGTTCGAGCGGCGTCACGTTGACGATGATCCCGCAACGCGCGTACGTGCTCTTTCCGACGCACAGCACGAGTACGTCCCGCGGGATGCGGAAATGTTCCACGGTGCGCGCAAGCGCGAAGGAGTTGGGAGGGATGATGCAGTCCTGGCCCTTCACGTCGACGAACGAGCGCTCGTCGAATTCCTTCGGGTCCACGACCAGGTTGTGGACGTTGGTGAAGACCTTGAACTCCGGGGCGACGCGGATGTCGTAGCCGAACGACGAGAGTCCGTAGGAGATGCTTCCGTTCCTGACCTGTTCGGACTCGAAGGGATCGATCATCCGGTGTTCGAGAGCCATCTTGCGTATCCAGCGGTCGCTCTTGACGGGCATGGGGTCTTCTGGTGGCCGGTGGTGTGTAGGATCCGGGCGGGACTGACGCCGGAGCCGCGGGGACAGGGCGAAGTAGTGGGTGACGGGAAGATAGAAAGAGGGCGGCAGGGCGCCAAGCCGCGTGGGGCGGGTTCTGTCGAATCACGGACGACCGGCCCCGCTTGAATCCGCGGGGCTTCCCCCGTATCTTTCAGCCTTGATCCGAGAGTTCGTGAAAAGTTTCACAAGCCCTCGGGTTGCGAGGCACCCGTGGCGGGCGGCCTGGCGAGGCCGGACACTGCGGGGGCGGGTACCCAAGACCGGGAGGGCCTTCAGTCAGCATGGCGAAGTCCTACATTCCGCTCCTGATCATCCTGGGCGTTACGGTCGTCAACGCCGTCGGGATGGCTGCCGCCTCCCACATCCTCAATCCCCGCCGCCCGACCCCCCAGAAGGCGATGCCCTACGAGTCGGGAATGATCCCGCTCGGCGATACGCGCACCCGCTTCTCGATCAAGTTCTACATGGTGGCGATCAGCTTCATCGTGTTCGACCTCGAGACGATCTTCCTGGTGCCCTGGGCCGTGCGCGTGCGGGAACTGGGCTGGGGGCCGTTCGTGGCTGTATTCCTGTTCGTGGTCGTCCTTGCCGTCGGACTGGTCTACGAATGGAAGAAAGGTGGTTTGGAATGGGACTAGACAAACCGGGCATGCTGGGCTCGGGGACGCCCGCGTTCCTGACCACGCGACTTGATTTCGTGGTTAACTGGGCACGCCGCAACTCGTTGTGGCCCATGCCTTTCGGCACTGCGTGCTGCGCTATCGAGATGATGGCGTCCGCGGCCAGCAACTACGATCTGGCCCGTTTCGGGATGGAGCGCATGTCCTTCAGCCCGCGCCAGGCCGACGTCCTGATCTGTGCAGGGCGGGTTCCCTACAAGCTCGCCCCGGTGCTGCGCCGGATCTGGGATCAGATGATGCAGCCCAAGTGGTGCATCTCGATGGGGGCCTGCGCCTCGTCAGGGGGCGTCTTCGACGTTTACTCGATGGTTCAGGGGATCGACACGATCGTGCCGGTCGATGTCTACATCCCCGGCTGTCCGCCTCGGCCCGAGGGCTTGATCTACGGCCTGATGATGGTGCAGGAGAAGATCCGCGGCGAGAGTCTGGCCAACCACGCGGCGCTGCGGGCCGAGGATCCCCTGGCCGCCGGGCGTCCGCGCGCCGGCGACCAGGAAGTCTCCGACCTGACCGGGCCCTTCGGCAATTCCACCCATCAGAACCGGGTGAGCGGACTCGTGGAGACCGACGCCATCGGTCGTGCCGAGGATCGACTCCCCTGAAGACGCACACGTTTTCCGGTCGTCCCGTCGAGGGGACACGCGATGACGCGTGAACCGGCCCCGGAGCCGTCCATGTCCGGATTCGACCTTGTCGCCGCGGGCCCCGGGCAGGGTCGCGAGCAGAGCGCCCCGGCCACGGCGGAGGACGGCGTCGCGCCCGGGAACCCGTCCGTGACGGCCCTGCGCGAGCACTTTGCCGACGCGGTGTTCCGGAACCGCATCTGCGCCGGCGACGAGGACGTCGTATACGTGGACCCGGAGCGGATCACCGACATTCTCGGCTGGCTTCACGACGACGCGGAGCAGCAGTACGACCACCTGGCCGACGTCACGGCGGTCGACTACGGCGGCGGGAGGCCGCTGGAGGTGGTCTACCAGCTGTGGTCGATTCCGAACCGCGCCGCGTTGCGCGTCAAGTGCGAGCTGCCCCTGGACGGCCTGGCGATCGACAGCGTCACCGGCATCTGGGCCGGGGCCAACTGGCTGGAACGCGAAGTGTACGATCTGTTCGGCGTCCGCTTCAACGGACATCCGGACCTGCGCCGCATCCTGATGCCCGACAACTACGCCGAGGGCCACCCCCTGCGCAAGGATTTCCCGCTGCGCGGCCGCTTCTCGCGTGCCGAGCAGACCCGCCGCGCGTTGACCCAGGACCCGGAGGACTACTACGTGCCCGGCGAGATCGCCGAGCGCATTCCGCAGGTCGTCGAAACCGGCGGCGGCGGCGCCGAAGGGGCAGCCCCGGGAGCGGACGATGTCTAGCCCGGTCGAATACGCGGTGCGGCGCAATCCGGAAATGGGTCCGGACGGCACGCCGGTCCCGAGCCCGATCGAGCCCTTCGAGGTCGAGGAGCCCGAACTCGGTTCGAGCACGATGCTGGTGAACGTCGGGCCCCAGCACCCGGCCACGCACGGGGTTCTCCGCCTCGTAGTGGAACTCGACGGCGAGACGGTGGTGAGCGTGGTCCCGCGGCTGGGGTATCTGCATTCGTCCTTCGAGAAGCTCGGCGAATACCGGACATGGAACCAGATCGTCACGCTCACCGACCGCATGGACTACCTGGCGCCGTTGATCTACAACTGTGCGTACGTCATGGCGGTCGAGAAGCTGATGGGGATCGAGGTGACCGACCGCTGCCGCGTTGCGCGTGTCATCTGCATGGAGATGGACCGCATATTCTCCCACCTCCTCTGGCTGGGTACGTGGTCGATCGATGTCGGCGCCTTCACGCCGTTCCTGTACGCATTCCAGCAGCGGGAGAAGGTGTACACGCTGCATGAGGCGCTCACTGGTGCCCGGATCACCACCTCGGCCACGCGGATCGGCGGCATGATGGCCGATCTGCCCGAGGGATGGGCACGGGGGGTCCGGGAGTTTGCCGACAATCTCCCCGCCACGCTCGACGAGATCGACGCGCTCCTGACGTGCAACGCGATCCACGTGGGGCGCACGCAGGGCATCGGCGCCATTTCGGCCGAGGAGGCGGTCAACTACGGCCTTACGGGGGCCAACCTGCGGGCCAGCGGGGTGCCGTACGATGTCCGCAAGGACCGCCCGTATTACGAATACGAGAGCTACGACTTCGAGGTCCCGATCGGGTGCCACGGCGACTGCTACGACCGCTACCTGGTCCGTATGGAGGAGATGCGCCAGAGTGTCCGCATCCTCCACCAGGCGCTGGACCGGTTGCCGGACGGCCCCATGGATGTGGAGGACCCCCGCATCTCCCTGCCGTCCAAGACCGACTGCATGTCCGACATGGAGTCGATGATCCACCACTTCAAGCTGATCACGGAGGGGATCCCTGCTCCGGCGGAGGATTGCTGGTTCTCGGTGGAGGGCTCGAAGGGCGAACTCGGAATGTATGTGGTGGGCGACGGAGGACCGAAGCCGGTGCGGTGGCGTATCCGGCCACCTTCCTTCGTGAACCTGTCCGCGATCCCCAAGCTGTCCGAGGGGCACCTCATGGCCGACCTGATCATGATCAACGCGAGCCTCGATATCGTTCTGGGAGAGATCGACCGGTGAGCGAGGTTCGCTTCCGCAACCCGGGCTGGGCGGGGAACACGGGTGAGTTCGACCTGAGCGAAGCGGACGTGCGCGGGACGGAGTACGTGGGCGAGCGGGCGCTGGACGGGGGTCACCCGTCGGTTGCCCCGAGCCTGCCGTACATGTTCGTGAAGAAGGACCCGGACGCGCCGCTACTGGAGGGGCCCTACCGGGAGCGCTTCGACAAGATCCGAAGCCGCTATCCGACGGCGCGGGCGGCGCTGCTCCCGGCCCTCAACCTCGCCCAGGAGCTGCGTGGCCATATTTCGCCGGAAACGATGGACGAGGTGGCCGGACTGCTCGGCCTGAGCGACGCCTACGTTCGCGGCGTCGCCACCTTCTATACGATGTACAACAAGCGTCCGGTGGGGCGCTTTCTGATTCAGGTGTGCACCAACATTTCCTGCAACCTGTGCGGAGCCGACGACGTTCTCGCGGCCTTCCTCGAGCACACGGGCACGGAGCTGGGGGAGACATCGAGCGACGGGAACTTCACGGTCGCGGAGGCGGAGTGCCTGGCGGCGTGTGGCTTTCCGACCTGCGTGCAGATCAACTCGCGCTACTTCGAGGACGTGTCGGTGGACGACGTGCCCGCCGTGCTCGACCGGTTGAAGCGCGAAGTGAACCAGGGCTTCTAGGGGAGCCCGGAGGAGCCGGACTTGGCCTACCCGTACCGACACGACAAGGAAACCCGGATGCTGAGCGAGTGCTTCGGGGATCCGCGGGCGCGCACCGTGGCCGGGTGGAAGGCTGTCGGGGGCTACGGGGGAATCGCGAGGGCGCTGGAGATCGGACGCGAGGCGACCATCGACGACGTCAAGGCGTCTGGACTCCGCGGACGGGGAGGGGCGGGGTTCCCCACGGGTCTCAAGTGGTCCTTCATGCCGAAGAACTCCGCGCGTCCCCACTACCTGCTCTGCAACGCCGACGAGTCGGAGCCGGGCACGTTCAAGGACCGCGAGATCATTCGCTGGACGCCGCACCAGCTGATCGAGGGGTGTCTGGTCGGGTCCTACGCGATCGGCGCGTCGCACTGCTACATCTACCTGCGCGGGGAGTTCTTCGAGTCCACGAACGTGCTCGCCCGCGCCCTCGAGGAAGCGTACGCGGAGGGGTTCGTCGGCAAGGACATCCTGGGTTCGGGAGTGGACATCGACATCACGCTTCACGTCGGGGCCGGCGCGTATATCTGCGGCGAGGAGACCGGCCTGATGAACTCGCTGGAGGGGCGCCGGGGAGAGCCCCGGATCAAGCCGCCGTTCCCGGCGGCGGTCGGCGCATTCGGAATGCCGTCGACGATCAACAACGTGGAGACGCTGGCCGCCGCGGCCCACATCGCCCGGCACGGCGGCGAGTGGTATCGCCAGTGGGGTACCGAGAAGAGTCCGGGCACCAAGCTGTTCTGCGTCTCCGGGCATGTGAACAAGCCCGGCAACTACGAATTCCCGCTGGGTTTCCCCCTGATGGAACTGATCGAGGACGTGTGCGGGGGAATCCCCGGCGGCCGCGCCCTCAAGGCGGTCATCCCGGGCGGAAGCTCGGTGCCGATCATGGATGCCGAGGACTGCCACGCGTGCACCCTGTGCTACGAAGGGGTCGAAGCCGCCGGTTCGATGCTCGGATGCGCCTCGGTGATCGTCATGGATGAGACCTCCGACATCGTGAAGCAGGTGCGGCGGATGGCCTACTTCTACGCGCACGAGTCCTGCGGCCAGTGCACGCCCTGCCGCGAGGGCACGACGTGGGCGACCAGGATCCTTCAGCGCATCGAGGACGGCCGCGGCACCGAGGACGACCTGGACACGCTGATCGAGATCTCCGAGCAGATGACCGGAACCACCATCTGCGTGCTGTCCGACTCCCTGGCGATGCCCATCATCTCGTCAATCGAGAAGTTCCGCGAAGACTACCTGGCCCTCATCCGCCGCGGCGAGCGGGTCGGAGCAGCCTGATGTACCCGGGGGAGCCCAATGGCGGATAACGGTCGCAAAGCCGAGACGGTCACCCTGACCATAGACGGGCAGGAGGTCACCGTCCCGAGGGGCACATCGTTGCTACACGCCGCCGAGTCGCTCGGTACCGAGGTTCCTCACTACTGCTACCACCCCGGTCTGTCGGCGCCCGCCCAGTGCAGAATCTGCCTGGTCGAGGTGGAGGGAGCGCCGAAGCTTCAGCCCTCCTGCGTGACGATGGCCGAGAACGGGCAGGTCGTCCACACGGACAGCCCTGACGCGAAGCGGATGCGGCAGGGCGTGCTCGAGTTCTATCTGGTGAACCACCCGCTGGACTGTCCCATCTGCGACATGTCGGGCGAGTGCATGCTGCAGGACTACGTTTTTGACGAGGGGCGGGAGAAGGGCCGCGGGCGCGAGCCGAAACGCGTCTTCGGGCGCGACGACTTCGGCGGCGACGTGCTCTACTACGGCGATCGCTGCGTGATGTGCACCCGGTGCGTGCGTTTCATGGACGAGGTTGCCCGCGATTCCCGCCTGACCGTGGTGGAGCGGGGCAGCCGCGCGGTGATCGACACCTTCTTCGACCGCGGGCTCGAGGGAGCGGCCTTCGCGGGCAATGTAGTGGATATCTGTCCCGTCGGTGCCCTGGTCTCGAAAGACTTCCTGCATAAGGCCCGGGCCTGGGATCTCGACCATACACCCTCCATCTGCCCGAACTGCAGTCACGGGTGCAATATCGAGCTTCACACGCGCGACAACCTCGTCCATCGCCTGAAACCCCGTGAGAACCAGGAGGTCAACGGCCACTGGATGTGTGACTACGGGCGCGCCAACTACGAGTGGATGAACCGGCCCGGCCGCCTGGAGGCGCCGGCGGTCGGCCGCGGATCGGACAGGCGGGCGGCGGACTGGAGGGAAGCGCTGGAGCTGCTCTTCGGACGTCTTTCGGCTGCCGCGGGCGATGTCGCGCTGGTGGGGTCGGCGCAGTGCTCGAACGAGGCGCTGGCCGGCCTGGCGGCGCTTGCGGAGGAGATGCCTGGCGCGGTGGGAGGGCGCGTCTTCCGTTCGCCCCGGGCCCCTGACGAAGTCCCCCTGCCGGGCTTCCCGCTGCTGGTGCGCCGCCGCGATCTGGTCCCCAATGCCCACGGCGCGGGCCTGCTCGGCTTCGAGCGCGCCGGCGACGACGACGGCCAGGGTGGACTGGAAGAGGTGGCGGAACACGGCGGGGCCGTGATCGTGCTTGGTGATGAGCTTGTGGACCAGGGCGACGATTTCGGAGCGAACGCCAGCCTGTTCGTCTATCTCGGCACCTTCGATTCGGCCGCGGCGGCCAACGCCGACTTCGTCCTTCCGATCACGACCTTCGCAGAGGAGGAGGGGTCGTTCGTCAATGCGCAGGGACGCGTCCAGCGTTTCCAGCAGGGCCTGCGTCCGCCGGAGTCGGCGCGTCCCGCCTGGCTGGTGCTCGGCGCGCTTGTGGCGGCGCTGCGCGGCGAGGAGACTCCAGGGAGCGCGCCGGAGGCATTCGCGCGCCTGGCGGACGCCCACCCCGCTTTCGAGGGTCTGACCTGGGAAGCGGTCGGAGACGGAGGCGCGGCCCTCGTGGCGGAGGCGATCCATGGGTGAGATGCAGGAGCTCTCCACCTTCTGGTTCGTGACCTTCGGGGCGATCAAGGTTGTCGCCGTCTTCACCGTCGTCATGGCGGTGGTGGCGTACATGACCCTCGCGGAACGCCGGGTGTCCGCCTTCATCCAGGACCGGCTCGGACCCAACCGCGTCGGCCCCTTCGGGCTGCTGCAGCCGATCGCCGACGGCATCAAGAACATCATCAAGGAAGAGACGATGCCGGGCACGGCTGCGAAGTTCTACTTCGTGCTGGGACCGGCGCTCGCGATCATGCCGGCAGTGGTCACCTTCGCCGTGATCCCGTTCGCCGCGCCCCTGCCCACGCCGGTGGGAACGGTGGACATGATCGTCGCGGATGTCCCCATCGGCATCCTGTACATTCTGGCGCTGTCGTCGCTCGCCGTCTACGGAATCGTGCTCTCCGGGTGGGCCTCGAACAACAAGTACGCGTTCCTGGGCGGGCTCCGCGCCTCGGCGCAGATGATCTCGTACGAGGTTGCGCTGGGCCTGAGCGTCATCGCGGTGTTGCTGCTTGCGGGTAACGTCACCCTGACGGAGATGGTGTGGAAGCAGCAGCAGCTGGGGCTCTGGTTCGTTTTTCCGCTGTCGCTGGCGTTCATCTTCTTCCTCATTTCGGCGCTCGCCGAGACCAACCGGCTTCCGTTCGACATGCCCGAAGCCGAGTCGGAGCTGATCACGGGGTATCACACCGAGTATTCGGCGATGAAGTTCTCCATGTTCTTCATCGCCGAGTACGCGCACGTGGTCACCGCGTCCGCCCTCATGGCCACGCTCTTCTTCGGCGGGTGGGACATACCGTTCTGGCCCGGGGACGACATGTTCCGCCACGAGGGCGCCTGGATTCGCGGCTTCGACGAGTCGGGCGCGCCGATTCCCACCAGCCCGAGCGTGCTCATCACGCTGCTCACCCTGGCGGCGTTCTCCGTGAAGACGGGCTTCTTCCTCCTCCTCTACATCTGGATTCGGTGGACACTCCCCAGGTTCCGCTACGACCAGGTCATGCACCTCGGCTGGAAAGTCCTTCTGCCGGCGGCCCTCGCGTATATCATGCTGATCGCCGGCACCATGCTCGTGCTCGACCAGCTGGGCGTGGCATACGGCATGCTCTACGGGCTGGTCCTGACCGCGGTCAGCGGGGTCACCACCCTTGCATTCCTCTTCTTTGTGGACCGCGACCGCGTGATCTCCGGCGCCCACAGGAAGCGGACCACCCGTGCGCGTGCGGCACGATCCGCAGCGAGCCCCCCGGGCCGAACCACCTCGAGCTGAACGGAGCGGCAACAATGGCGATATCGGTCAAGGTGATGAGGCGCCCGGAGGCGGGCCGAACGTCCTACATGCGCGCGACGCTCAAGGGCATGAGCCTGACCTTCAAGCATATGGTCCGGCCTGCCAAGGTGACGCTGGAATACCCCGAAGAGCAGCCGGAGCTGAGTCCCCGCTGGCGCGGCACGCACCGCATGGAGGTGCATGCCGATGGTCGTCCCAAGTGCGTGGCGTGCGGACTGTGCCCGACCGTATGTCCCGCCAACTGCATCAGGCTGGTGGGCGGCGAGGACGACCAGGGCAACCGTTACCCGATCGTGTACGAGATCGACGAATTCCGCTGCATCTTCTGCGGCATGTGTCAGGAAGTCTGCCCGGTCGAAGCGATTCATGTCGGGCAGCACTTCGAAAACGCGGAATACGGCCGCGACCGGTTCGTCTACGACCTGGACCGTCTGATGGAGCAGGACCATCCCGTGACCCTCCTGTGGGATCCGTCGGATCCGCGTTCCGAATGACCGACATCCTCTTCATTCTGTTCGCGGTTGTTGCCGTCGGCGGCGCCGTCGGCGTCGTGATCGGGCGCAGTCCCGTTGCCAGCCTGCTGTTCATGGTGGCCACGCTCGCGAGCGTCTCCGGGATCTACGTGCTCTTCGAGGCGCATTTCCTTGCGGCGATCCAGGTGCTCGTCTACGCGGGTGCCATCATGGTGCTGTTCCTGTTCGTGATTATGCTGCTGAACCTGGGGCACGACTACCGGGCCGACCTCCGCTACGGTTCGTGGTCGCTGCTTTCCCTTGTGGTGGTGGGTCTTACCGCGGGTGTCCTCATGCAGGGGTTCAGCGGCGATGTCGGGGCGGACCTGCTGGAGAACGGCGCGGCCGCGGCGGCGGCGATCGACGCGGCGGTGATCGAAAAGGGGGCCGTGGGCGTGATCGCGGATCCGCTATTCACGGATTACGTCGTCGCCTTCGAGCTCATGGGCCTGCTGCTGCTCGTCGCGATCGTGGCTGCCGTCGTACTCGCCAAGCCGCGCGGATCAGGGGAGGCCTGAGATGCTGACACCCGCCCTGCTCCTCAGCGCGACGCTCTTCGTGATCGGCACCCTGGGCGTCGTCGTGCGCCGGAACGCCATCATCATCTTCCTGTGCATCGAGCTGCAGCTCAACGCGGTCAACCTGGCCTTCGTCGCCCTGTCCCGCTACACGGGGATAGAGGGCCAGCTCTACGTGTTCTTCGTCATGACGGTTGCGGCGGCCGAAGCGGCCGTCGGATTGGCCATTATCATCTCGATCTTTCGGCACTATGAGACCGTCAACGTGGACAAGTTCAACGTGCTGAAGTGGTGACCGTGGCGAACGTCGAATCGACCGTGACGTCCCTGGCGCTGCCGGTGTCGCCCCTGACCGTGCAGGAAGCCGCGTCCTGGGAGCCGGTGCTGCCCGGCCTGATCGTGCTGCTCCCGCTCCTGGGCTTTGTGATCAACGGATTCCTTGCGCTGCGGGCGGCCGCCGTGTCCTCCGCGGCCGTCCGCAGCGGGAACGATTGGGACCCCTTCGCGGGTGCGGTGACCCCGGCGACGCACCGGCTTCCGACCCTGGTGGGCCCGGGGGTGATGCTGATCGCATTCGTGCTCGCGCTGGTGAACTTCATCGGGATGCCGGACGATTTGCAGGAGCCCGTTGTCCGCTCCTACTGGAGCTGGATCGCGACCGGCGACCTGCGGATCGAGGCCGCCCTCCAGCTGGACCAGCTCTCCGCCGTCATGATGCTCGTGGTTACCGGGGTCGGTTTCCTGATCCACGTCTTCAGTGTCGGCTACATGAAGAACGACGTCGGGTATCCGCGGTACTTCTCCTACCTCAACCTCTTCGTCTTCTTCATGCTGGTCCTGGTCATGGGTTCCGGGTACGCCACCATGTTCGTGGGGTGGGAGGGCGTCGGACTCTGCAGCTATCTCCTGATCGGATACTGGTTCAGCGACCGCGAGAAGTCCGACGCGGGCAAGAAGGCCTTCATCGTGAACCGGATCGGGGACGTCGGCTTCCTGTTGGCCATGTTCCTGATCTACCAGGCCTTCGGGACCTTCGACTTCGGCGAGGTCTTCGCCGGAGCCGAGAGCCAGCTGGCCGCGGGCGGGGCCACGGTTACCGCGATCACCCTGCTGCTCATGCTGGGGGCCGCGGGGAAGAGCGCGCAGGTGCCGCTGCACGTATGGCTGCCCGACGCCATGGCAGGTCCCACGCCGGTGTCCGCGTTGATTCACGCGGCCACCATGGTCACCGCGGGCGTGTACATGGTCGCGCGGTCCTCGGTTCTTTACGCGCTCGCGCCGGTCAGCCAGGCGGTCGTCGCGGGTGTCGGCGTACTCACCGCGCTCGTCGCGGCGACGATCGCCATACAGCAGTACGACATCAAGAAGGTGCTGGCCTACTCGACCGTTTCCCAGCTCGGGTTCATGTTCCTCGCCGCCGGGATCGGCGCCTTCACCGCGGCGATCTTCCACTTGGTCACGCACGCCTTCTTCAAGGCGCTGCTCTTCCTCGGCGCCGGCGCGGTCATCCACTCCATGCACCACGCGGCGCATCACGCGGAGGGGCACCTCGACGAGCAGGACATGCGCAACATGGGGGGCCTGAGGAAGTACATGCCCCTCACCTGCGCGCTCATGTGGATCGCCACCCTGGCCATCGCCGGGATCTGGCCCTTCGCCGGGTTCTTCTCCAAGGACGAGATCATCTGGTACACGGCGGCCTGGGCGGGCGCGGAGTCGAACCCGTTCGGCGCCCTCTACGCGGTGTACTGGGGAGTCGCGCTGATCACCGCGCTGATGACCGCCTTCTACATGACCCGCCTGATGATCATGACCTTCCACGGCGCCAATCGCACCGGCGCGGCGGGTGCGGCCCATCTTCACGAGGCCCCGCCCGTGATGACCCTGCCGCTGATCGCGCTTGCCGCGCTTTCGGTGTTCGGCGGCTGGATCAATGTTCCCGAACCCCTGCAAGCGTCCTTCGCGGGACTGTTCGGGGCTCTTCCGATGAGCGAATGGCTTCATCACTGGCTGGAGCCGGTCACGCACGCGGCGGCCGAGATCCAGGTCGCCGGCTTCGGGGAGGCCGCCTACAGTGCGCCGCTCGGCGGTGGCGAGGTCTCGTGGGCGCTCGCATCCACGGTGGCTGCCGCGCTCACGGTCGCGGTGAGCGCCCGTCTGCTGGGCGCGCGCAAATACGTCGCCGCAGCCGCCGACTCCGGCCCCCGGGCGGGATTGCCGCGGGCCCTCCACGACAAGTGGTACTTCGACGAGGCCTACGATGCCGTGATCGTGCGGCCGCTGATCAGGCTTTCCAGGTGGTGCTGGAGGTTCATCGATGACGTGATCATCGACGGCTTCGTCAACACCACCGCGCAGTTCACACGTCTTGCCGGCTGGATGATGAGCCTCTTCCAGACAGGTCAGGTGAACATGTACGCCTTCGTGCTGACCGTCGGCGTTCTCCTGGTTCTGGGCACCACGGTCTTCCTGCGGTAACGCCAATGACGGATCTGCTTGCTTCGCTCTGGTACGAGGACTGGATCCTCCACGCGCTGATCTGGCTGCCGCTGGTCGGCATGGCGCATGTCGTCGTCTCGTCGCCTGAAAGGGCGAAGAACCTCGCTTTCGCCTGGTCGTCCATCGTTTTCGTGCTCAGCCTGGGTCTCTGGTGGGGCTACGAGCCGGGCGGCGGCGGGTTCATGCTCGAATCCTCCACGCCGTGGATCGAGTCGTGGGGCGTGAGCTACGCGCTCGGCGTCGACGGCATCTCCGTCTTCATGGTGATGTTGACGACCTTCACCAGCGCCATCGCCATTCTTGGATCGTTCGAGTACGTGAAGACGCGCCGGAAGGCCTTCTATGCTCTCATGCTGCTCCTGGAGACAGGCGTACTGGGGGTGTTTCTCGCCACCGACATCTTCCTCTTCTACGTCTTCTTCGAACTCACGCTGGTGCCCATGTACTTCATCGTGGGCATCTGGGGTGGGGAGCGACGCATCTACGCCGCGGTGAAGTTCTTCCTCTACACCGCGGTCGGCTCGCTCCTCATGCTGGTTGCGATCCTCTACATGTACTTCGGCGGCGGCGCCGGATCGTTCGCGTACGAGGCGTTCCTGAACGCGGACCTCGGCCTGCGCGAGCAGCTCTGGCTCTTCGCGGCCTTCGCGCTCGCATTCGGCATCAAGGTACCCGTATTCCCCCTGCACACCTGGCTGCCCGACGCCCATGTCGAAGCGCCGACGCCGGGTTCGGTCATACTGGCGGCGGTGTTGCTGAAGATGGGCACCTACGGCTTCATGAGATTCCTCCTGCCGTTCTTCCCGGGTGCCGCACAACACCCGACGGTCGTGGCGGTCATGCTGGTGCTCGGAGTGGTCGGCATCATCTATGCGGCGTGGGTCGCGGCCGTTCAGCCGGACGCCAAGAAGCTGGTCGCCTACACGTCGGTGGCGCACATGGGGTTCGTGATGATCGGGATCTTCGCCCTGACGCTCAACGGCCTTCAGGGCGGCATGGTGGTCATGATCAGCCACGGGATCTCGACAGCCGCCCTGTTCCTGCTCCTCGGGATGATGTACGAGCGGCGCCATACCCGGCTCATCGAGGACTTCGGGGGACTGGGCCGGGCGGCCCCGCTCTTCGCGACGGCCTTCGTGATCACGGCGCTGGCCTCGATAGGGCTGCCGGGGACCAGCGGCTTCGTGGGTGAGTTCCTGGCCCTGCTGGGCACCTTCGAAACCCATGCGCTGACGGCGATCGTGGCGGCCACGGGCGTTGTGTTCGCGGCCTACTACATGTTGCCCATGGTGCAGCGCGTCCTCTTCAACAGGCTGGACAAGCCCGAGAACCGGAAGTTCCCGGACCTGTCCCGGAGGGAGGTCGTGATCCTGGCACCCATGGTCGCGCTCATGATCGGGATCGGCGTCCATCCCACGCCCATCCTCGAACGCATGGAGCCGAGCGTACAGCTGGTGCTCGAGAGGGTCGAGGGGGCGGGTGCCGCGCTGGACACGGTTTCCGCGGGACCATCGGATGACGGCCCCCCGGGGTATGTGGGAGACGCCGGTCCGGGCCCACAGGGACGCGTTCCGTCGACTGCGGCGCGGGAGGACTGACCCGTGCTGCTCGACTACACGTCCAGTGCCCACTACGTGCTCGCGCTTCTGCCGGAGGTGGTGCTCTCCGTTTGGGGAATGGGGATACTGGTGGCCGGGGTTTCCAGGAGACACCAGGGTGGGTCGGGCCAGGAACTCGGGTGGCTCACGATCGCCGGGCTGGCCTTCGCGGCGCTGGCGAACGGGTGGCTCTACTTCGGGGTTGCCGAAGAGGCCGCCACGGCAATGATCGCCCTCGACCGCTTCCGTCTCTTCGCGAACTGGATCTTCCTGCTCGGGGCCGGCTTCGCCATCATCGTCTCCCTGCCGTACGTCGCGCGCCAGAGGCTTCAGGCGGGGGAGTACTACTCCCTGATCCTGTTTGCCGCCGTGGGAATGATGTTCATGGCTTCGGCCCGGGACCTGATGGTCATCTTCCTGGGGCTGGAACTCATGTCCATCGGCGTCTATGCCCTTGCCGGCTTCAATCGCCGCGACCGGCGGTCGGCCGAAGCCGGGCTGAAGTACTTCCTCCTCGGCGCATTCGCCAGCGGGTTCCTGCTGTTCGGAATTGCGCTCATATACGGGGCGACGGGGAGCGCCAACATCGCGGTGGTGGCGGATGCCGTTCGAGGCGGAACCGCCGTGGGCGCTCTCATGGGCCCGGGAGTGGCGCTGCTGGCGATCGGGTTCGCGTTCAAGGTGTCCGCGGTGCCGTTCCACATGTGGACGCCGGATGTCTACGAAGGCGCGCCGACGCCGGTCACCGCGTTCATGGCCGCAACCGTCAAGGCAGCCGCGTTCGTGGCGTTCCTCCGGGTTTTCCTGGTTGGACTGGACGGCCTGTACGACCAGTGGTGGACCATCCTCTGGTGGATTGCCGCGGTCACGATGGTCGTGGGCAACGTCATCGCCGTGGTGCAGTCCAACGTCAAGCGCATGCTGGCCTATTCGTCGATCGCCCACGGCGGGTATCTTCTGGTGGCGCTGGTCGCCGCGAACGACTCGGCGGCGGCGGGACTCCTCTTCTACCTCCTGATCTACACGATCATGACCATCGGCGCCTTCGCGATCGTGGTCACCGTCGGCAATCAGGGGGAAAGCAACTCGATGATCGAGGACTACACGGGATTCGGGTGGCGGCGGCCGTTGCTGGGGCTCCTGATGACCGTCTTCCTGCTGTCCCTGGCCGGCTTCCCCGGGACCGCCGGCTTCATCGCCAAGTACTACCTGCTGCTGGGTGCCGCCGAGGCAAGGCTGTGGGTGCTGGCCGTGATCCTGGTCCTCACGACGGTCGTCTCCTACTGGTACTACCTGCGCGTCGCCTGGTACATGTGGATGAAGGAGCCGGGTACGTCGGACGGGCCGGCGGCGGCCGTAACCCCCCTGGCCACCCACATCGTCCTGGTCATCGGTGTGGCGCTCATCATTCTGGGCGGACTGTTTCCGGGCGTGGCCCTGGATCTCGCAGCGGCTTCGGTCGACGGTCTCCGTGAGGCCGTGGGCGGGACCGCGGCCGCGGCGGGCCCCTGAGTCTCGCCCGCGGACACCAGGCACTGGTGCAGCCGCCCGAGCACATCTTCCGGCAGTACGACATCCGCGGCGTCGTGGGCGAGGATCTGACCCCCACGGTCGCGGAGGCCGTGGGCAGGGCCTACGGTTCCGATTTGTCCATGCGGCTGCCCGGTGCGGCGCCGCGCGTGGCCGTCGGAGAAGACAACCGACCCTCGTCCCCCGTGCTGCGGGCCGGCCTCGTGCGGGGTCTGAGATCGGCCGGCTGCAGCGTCCTCCGGCTGGGCACGGTGCCGACTCCGGTTACCTATTTCAGCGAATACCGGTTCGCGACGGACGGAGCAATACAGATCACCGGCTCTCACAATCCGCCGGAGTACAACGGCATCAAGATGACGATGGGCAAGGCGTCCATCCACGGCGACGGCATCCAGCGCCTGCGGCGTCGCATTCTGGCGCGCGATCTGGCCGTCGGCACCGGGTCCCTGGAGGATGTCGATCCACTCCCCGCGTATGTGGCCGACGTGTCCGCCCGCTTCCGGCTGTCACGTCCCCTGAAGGTCGTCGTCGACTGCGGCAACGGCACGGGTTCGGTGGTTGCGCCACAGCTGCTGGAGGCCATCGGTCTGGAAGTGATTCCTCTGTACTGCGAGTCGGACGGGACCTTCCCCAACCACCATCCGGACCCGACAGTCGACGAGCATGTTCAGGATCTGATTGCCGAGGTGCGAAGGCACGAGGCGGACGCGGGCATCGGCTTCGACGGCGACGCGGACCGCATCGGCGTGGTGGACGACCGGGGGCGGATCGTTCGGGGCGACATCCTCCTTCTGCTCTTCGCCCTGGACGTCCTCAAGCGCAGCGGGGCCGGACAACGCCTGGTCTTCGACGTGAAGTGTTCACAGGTCCTTCCCGAGGAGTTCGCCAGGGCCGGGGGCGAGCCGCTGATGTGGAAGACCGGTCACTCTCTCATCAAGGAGAAAATGAGAGAGACCGGTGCGCTGATCGCCGGAGAACTCTCCGGCCACGTCTGCTTTGCCGACGACTACTACGGCTTCGACGATGCCCTGTATGCCGCGGGCCGACTCGCGGCCCTGATCGCCGACGCCGACCGGCCGCTATCGAGGATCGTCGGCGCGCTGCCCGCCTATGTCTCGACCCCGGAACTGCGTCTGGAGGTCCCCGAGGACTTCAAGTTCCCGCTGGTGGAGCGTGCCGTGCGGTATTTCAGCGACCGCTACGACGTGATTGCCGTGGACGGGGTGCGCGTGCAGTTCGGTGACGGCTGGGGTCTGATCCGTGCCTCGAACACGCAGCCCGTGATCGTGGCGCGCTTCGAGGCCGCGAGCGCGGAGCGCCTGGGGCACATCCGTGCGACGATGGAGGACTGGCTTCGCCAGGAGGGGGTACGCATCTGACGGAACGGGGCGTATGGGCCCCTGTCGGGACCTCTGTAGCGGGCTGTGCGGTCGATTGTCCCATCCAGCTATCCCCTTGACCCACAGGCCGGGTGATCTTGGGTCACGCCGAAACGCACCACTCCCACACCTGAGGGACTCTCCCGCAGGCCACCAGGGGTGCGGACGGTTGCGACCCGACACCCCACACCGCGAACGGAGGGAGCGGCAACAATGCTCACACCGGAGAACCGACGGAACCGCCAGAAGACCCGATCCTGTTGCGCCGCCCGCTACAAGGGCGAGCCCTACACCATCCCTGGCCAGGTCCTCGGTCTCCTCCTGGCCCTTGTTGCGTCGGCCTGCGACACGGCCGATTCCGATCCTCCGCCACGACCATCCGACCCGGCAGCGCCAGCGGAGTTGGTGGACATGGCCGCCTTCAACGAGGCATTCGAAGTGGTCCAGGAGCTTGAGCTGGAAGAGACCGACGAGGCCATGACGGTGCAGCCGATGGTCACTCTCGGGGGGGACGGCACGTTCCTGCTGGCGGAGCCGATGGAGGGCCAGGTCAACGTCTACGGCACCGACGGACGGCTGAGGCGCGTAGTGGGGGGCAGGGGGGACGGGCCGGGAGAGTTCCGGTTGCCCCTTACGGCCCGCCGAACACTCGATGGCGGCATCGTGGTGGCTGACCTGCAGCTTGCCCGGCTGACCTTTTTTCCGGCCTCCGGGGAGGATCCGGAGATCGTCATGTCTCCGATCACTACGGTGCAGGGAGCACTGGATCTGGGCGAAGATCGGTATCTGCTGACCGGGATGCTGCAGTCCGAGGGGGCACCGACGCTTCTGCACATCTGGAACCGCCGCACGGGGGACCTCGAGCGCAGTTTTCTCCCCATGGGGGTGCCGGAGGCATCCCTCGGCTACGCACTCACGTTTCAGGGCACCTTCGCTGCGCTGGAGGCGGATACGATCTGGGCCGGGTGGGCGATGTCGGACACCCTCTACAAGTTCAGCCGCCAGGGGGATCGACTGGAAGAGATCCCTCTTCCGATGGTAAGGCCCATGGGCACGCTGCCCAGGGCCGGGGAAAGCGTCCCCGACGCCGCCCCTGGCGCGGACGCGTTTGACCGGTTCACCCAGGTGGTAGGGGTGTCCGTCCTTGACGACGGCAATCTGGTGGTGAGGTCCATGCAGTCCCGAGGCATGGATGCCGTTTGGGATCTGCTGATCATCGACCGGGAGGGGCGTCAACTGCTGGGTGCGCCCAACATGCCGCAGCTGTTGGCCGTGGAGCAGGATCTGTTCTACTTCGATGATCCCGCCTCGGTCTTGCCGAATCGGTGGCTTGTGGCGCGTTGGAAGGGTGGTCTTGAACCATGAGGTGGTCGGTCGGACGCAGCCGCCGCACCTGCTCGACTGCAGTCGCCCTGAACCGGGCTGCAGCTACGCTCCTTCTGGCCTGGATGGCTGCCGGATGTTCGCCGCGGGACGGCAGTGTCCCTGGCGTCGGCGACGCCCTGCCGGGTCTTGAGTTCTATGGACGCAGTCCGGCGCTGGTGTGGGTCTTCGACGCCCGGGAGTGCCTGGGATGCACGCTCACCGATCCCGCCAGGACGGTGCGTGCCCTCCAGTATGGGTTGGGCGAGCGGTTCGAGGTAGTCGTAGTAGCGGTGGGAGAGAATGGCGATGCGGACCGCGATCTGGTTGCGGGTTTTCTCGGTTCTCAGCGGATTTCGGCAAGAATCGACGTGCGCAGCCGATCCGACTACGTCCAAGCGTTCGGACGAGCGGAGCCGGGCCTGTTCTACATCACGAACGAGGCCGGGGTGATCGAAGCGGTGGTGCGGCCGAGCGAAGCCGAGAGCTGGCGTTCGGCGGGGGATTCGCTCGATCTGGCAGGGTTCGTCCAGAGCCTTGCGATGGACGCAGTACGATGAGTCGAGGACGCGGACGCTCCTCGACTCGAGTTTGACACTTGACAAAAAAAGGAGTTCCACGATGAAGACAAGGAAGAGACGTTTTGGGCGCCGCGCCTGGTTGATGCGCGCTGCGGTCATGGGCGCGGCGGTCGCGTTCTCGGCGGGTGCACCCGCTGTGGGGGCTCCGGCTGCGGCGGCCGGAGCGGAGGCAAGTGTCCATGTGGGTGAAAAGGTGTTCCGCCTTGGGGACATCGGCATCTGTTTGGGTAGTTGCCCGGGGTACGGTTGGTGTTGCTACTTCAATCCGGGCTTCTAACAAGAGGGGAAGAGGAAATGCAAAAGACATTCGAAAGTGTTGCAGGCCGCGTCCAGGGCATTCGCGCGGGCGTGAAGGTGTTGGGTCTGGTCGCGGCGCTGACAGCGGTCGCGCCGGCGCTACCGGACGGCGGCGTGCCGGTCGAGACTGTGGCGAGCGCGCAGACGGGGCCCCACAAGCTGGTTATCGGGTTTAACGGATGGAAGTTCTGCACCGACTATGCATGTGGCGGAGCCCCGACCTGTTGCGGTCCCGTCCTGTTCTGAGCACGAACACAAACGGCGGGATTGTTCCCGCGGAAGGATGACATATGCAAGGCAAGACGATGGAGCGCCTGGGGGCGACTTTGGCCAGAGGCGTGAAGGTCGCCGCGGTCGCAGCGGCACTGCTGTTCTCGGCGCCCGGGACGGGAGAACACGCGGCGGC
Organism: uncultured Gemmatimonadaceae bacterium; assembly: GCA_964602175.1. Lineage (GTDB taxonomy): Bacteria > Gemmatimonadota > Gemmatimonadetes > Longimicrobiales > Gaopeijiaceae > Bin94. The sequence goes on from CAZRQE010000094.1 coordinate 30,980, forward strand.
GGCTGCGGCTGCGGTTGAGAACGATCGCTGGAGGGTACAGTTCGGGACCTGGGTCCTGTGCCTGCCGATACGCTGTATGGTCGGCTCGCCCTACTGCTGCGACATGTTCGCGCCACCGGGTCCCATGATGTGACCCGCGTGGCAAGGAGGGAAACGCCGTCTCGGTGACGGCGGCTGTGAAACCGGCGGGCTCCTCACGGAGAGGAGCCCGCCGGCGTTCATGGGCGCTTGTCGTCGCGCTTTGCCGGATCCGGCGCCCGCGCACCGGCCAGAGCTCGAGGTCCAGGCGCCGAATCCGTGCCAGCCGCTAGAACGTGCTGACCCTGAGGTCTCCCAGCGTCTCCTTCTCGACGGTCTCTTCGGTCCAGAAGATTTCGGCATAGCGGCGGCGGATCAGCGACCCGTAGGTGGCGTGAACGCTTCGAATCTGTTCGAAGAAAGGACGGTCGCCGGCCGGGAACACCTCGCCCATTCCGCTCTTGCCGCGAAACTGCGTGCCGTAGGCCGACAGCGCCTCGATCTTGCGGTCCATCTGATCCGTAATGTCGACGGCGAACGTCGGTTTTACCGGATCCTCCCGGAACGAAAGGGCATACACGATCTTCTGGGGGCGGTGGGGCGCGCCTTCGATGGGCAGGTTTCGCAACCCTGACAGGAAGGAAGCATCCCGGGCGAGTTCCGCGGCAGCACGGTGGTCGGGGTGACGTCCCCGGGTCCAGTGAGTCACGATGGCTCGAGGCCGCAGGGCACGGATCATCTCTGCGACCACGTGCCGGGAGCGCAGATCGTTGAACAGCCCGGCATCGGGGAGACTGGCGCAGCGGCGCACGGCAAGACCCATGATCTCGGCGGCCGCGGCAGCTTCTGAAGCCCGCGACTCCCGGGTGCCGCGCGACCCCATTTCGCCGGCGGACAGGTCGAGGACGCCTGTTCGCTGTCCGGCGTCCGCGGATTTGATCAGCGCGCCGCCGCAGAAGATCTCGGCGTCATCCGGATGTGCCATGACCGCGAGAACATCGAGCGGCGCGCTCACTCGTATCTGAGAGCGTCGACGGGGTCCAGCTTCGAGGCACGCAGAGCCGGGAGCAGTCCGAAGAGAATCCCGGTGAGGGCGGCCACGGAAAGGGCGGCAAACACCGACCAGATCGGAATCCGTGCGGGCAGGGGTGTGAGCGCGGCAAGCAGTTCGGAGGCCCCCCAGCCGACCAGGAGCCCGGCTGCCCCGCCGGCAGCGGTGAGAAGCGACGCTTCGATCAGGAATTGCGACTTGATCTCGCGGCGGGTCGCCCCGATGGCCTTGCGGATGCCGATTTCCCGCGTGCGCTCCGTGACGGAAATGAGCATGATCCCGACCACGCCGATCCCCCCCACAAGCATGCCGATCGAGGAAAGCGCCACCATCACCATGAAGAACATGGCCGTGAACTGGTTGAACAGGTCTATGATCTGCTCGCTGCGGATGACGGCGAAGTTGTTCTCGTCGGCAGGTCCGAGTCCGCGCATCGAGCGGAGCGCAGAAACGACCTGGTCTTCGACCTCGCTCGTTTCGACGCCGTCCCTGGGGGCAACCTGGACCATCATGAAGTTCCACCGCGTACGGGCCTTGAGCCGCTTGTCCGCCGCGGTGAAGGGCACCACCGCGAAGTTACCCGCAACCTCGCCGAAGAGGTTGTCGATGGGCCTGAACACCCCGACTACGGTGAACTGCTCGTTTGCCGCTCTGCGGCCCGCGTTGACGCGCACGCGTTTTCCAATCGGGTCCAGCTCTCCGAAGACCGTTTCGGCCAGTTCTTCCGAGACCACGACCACGCCTCTGGCCTGCGCGACCTCGGCCGGGGTGAAGTCTCTGCCCGCGATGAAATCCCCTCCGGTAAACGTCGCCCATCCGCTCGAGTTTCCGACCCACTGGATGCCCCGGATCCAGTCCGACTCATAGCGCATCGTCGCGCCGAATTCGTACCTGGCGTTCGCTTCCGCTACCCCGGGCAGGGTCTGAACCCTCCGTATTTCCCGGTTGCTGATCTCGGGCCGATCCCACCACGGCGGTCGCCCCGACCCGTCGGCGGAAATCCGGACGTTGGTGAAGTCGAATGGCATGAGTGTGAAGCTGCCCGGCACGGACGCTTCGAAAATTTCCATGACCTCGCTACGGATTCCACTCACCATCGCCGCTACCGTGACGACGACGCCGACCCCGATTCCTACACCCAACACCGCCAGCAGCGTACGCATCCAGTTGGCCCGCAGTGCGTCGAAGGCCACGCGGACGCTCTCGCTCAGCACGTGCCCGGGCGCTGCCGGCTTCCCCTTCGGCGCGCTGGCTTCGCTTCCGCCTCGCCGCGTCATTCGTACCTCAGCGCGTCGACGGGGTCGAGTCTGGCCGCGCGGGAGGCCGGGTACACGCCCGACGCCACGCCGACGCCGACGCCGAGCGCGACGCCGAGGGCCATCCACTTGGGGGCTACGGCTGCCGGCAGAGGCGTCAAGGCGCCCAGCAGGATGGTCAGGGAGATTCCGATGCCCACCCCAATCGCGGCACCGACGGCCGAGAGGGTGGCGCTCTCAATGAGGACCTGCACCAGGACATCGCCGCGACGGGCGCCGATGGCCTTGCGAATCCCAATCTCCCGCGTCCGCTCCATTACGGACACCAGCATGATGTTCATGATCACAATCCCGCCCACGACAAGCGAGATGCCGACCAGCCCGGGCAGGGCCAGGAACAGGACCTGACTGATGTTGTCCCAGAAGGCCAGGGAGGACTCCGTCGTCTCGGCAGCGAAATTATCCAGGTCCGCGGGTCTCAGCCGGCGTCTCAGGCGCATGGCCTCGACGGTCTCCTGATGGATGGGCAGGACCAGCTCGGGAGCATCGGCCTTGATGATGATCTCGTCCACGATCCCGTGCGGATTGACGAATCTCTGAACCGGCGAGCGCGCCGGCGCGATGGCCAGGTTGTCCAGGGAAACGATCAGAAACGATCCCTGCTCCTCCAGAACGCCCACGACCCGGAAGGGGAAGCCGCGCAGCCGCACCGTCCTGCCGATCGGGTCGAGACCTTCGAAGAGGACCTCGGCCGTCGCCTTGCCCAGAACGACCACGGGCGTTCCCTGATCGGCCTCCTGCCTGGTGTACGCCCGGCCGCGCTCCACATTCCAGTTGCGGATCTCGAAGATCTCCGCCGACGCACCGACGATGTTCACGTTCTCGACCGTAAGCCCGGTGTCGGATTCGAGTTCCCCACCGGCATCCGACTGGGCCCCGATCGTCGCCGACAGCGTGATCCTGTCGCGAAGATACTCCAGGTCGTCGAAGGTCAATCGCGGCGCGCGGGCCCACGCCCTCCACTGCTCTGGCGAGGGGTCCACCGCCTCTCTTGGCATCCTGCCCACCCGGACGGTGTTCACCCCCATGACTCTTTCGGTGAGCGTGCTGCGGATGTAGCGGTCCGTTCCCTCCACGATGCTCACCACGAGGATGAGGAACATCACGCCCACAATCACACCCAACAGGGTGAAGAAGCTCTTTAGCTTCTGGGTGCGGATCTGCTCCCACGCCAGGCGCACGCCCTCGAGGAGCTGCATTCAGACGACTCGATTGTTGCGAGGTGTCACGGTCAGCCCTGCTCGTCCCGCGTGGCGTCCGCGGCCTCGCTCTCGTCCGCCCGAACCTGGTCTCCGTCCTCCAGCGTCCGGACGACCTGGTACGGCCCGCTTACGACCGAGTCCCCGAGCGACAACCCGGAAATCACCTCGAAGTACTCCTGGCCGGCGATTCCGACCGCGACCGGCGTGAAGGAAACCTCGCCGTCCCTGATCACAAAGACTCCCTCAATCGGATCGGGCACCCCGCCGTCGTCTTCGCCCGCGCCCTGGTCGGCGTCCTCATCGTCCGGTTCGCGCAGGGTAAGCGCGATGATCGGAATGCTCAGCTTATCGACGCGTGTCTCGGTGATCAGTTCGGCGGTGGCGGACAGATCCGGGCGCAGCTCGACCTCCGGACTGTCGAGGGTCACGACCACCTCGAAGTCGATGGTCGGCGTCTGTCCCGTACCGGCGGCTTGCGACGGCGGACGGATGGCGCTGTTGCCGATCTCGGTGACGACCCCCGGGAAATCCAGGTCCGGGAACGCGTCCAGCTCGACTGTGGCGCTATCGCCCAGGGTGATCTCGGGCACATCGGTCTCGTCCACTTCGAGGACGACTTCCATTACGGAAAGATCCGATACGGTCAGCACCAGGCTGCCCGGGTTGTTCATCGTGCCCACTATCACCGTCTCGCCCTCTTCGACGTTCAGACGGGTGACCCGGCCGGCCATGGGTGCGGAGATGATGGTCTTGGCGAGCTGGTCGCTTGCCTCTTCGAGGGCGGCCCGGGCCTGGCTGACACCGAATTCCGAGGACTCGAGGAGGGACCGCTGGACTTCCAGGTCGGTCTGCGCGTTGTCGACCTCCTGCCGGCTTACCAGCAACGGCTCGCGGGCATGCAGCGAGTCGAGGCGTTCCGCCTCCCTTTGCGCGCGCAGGTAGTTCGCCCGTGCCTGCGCCACCTGGGCCTGTGACTGGCTGAGATTCGCCCGGCTGCGGTTGACCGCCGCCTGGTAGCGTGTGGGATCGAGGCGCAGCAGAACCTGTCCTTCCTCCACGTCCTCGCCTTCGTCCACCAGCAGCTCCGCCACTCGCGCGGAGATGTCCGAGCTGATATCCACCTTTCGGCGCGCCCGGACGTTGCCGCTGGCCGTGACGGTCGCCACCAGGTCGCGCCTGTCGACGGTCTCGACCCGGACCTCGATTCCCTGTTGGCGCCGGCCGTTCATGCTCAGCCCGGCGGCCAGGACCAGCAGGACCGCGATCCCGGTCCCGATCATCACCTTGGTTCTGGTTCTCATGGCGTCCTTATGGATTCCTTAGAGGCATGCCGACGACCGCTTCGAGGTCGGCGACTGCGTCATGATAGATGAATATCGCCACGATACGCTCCCGGTCGGCTCGCGCCTTCACCGTCTCCGCCTCCACCAGGTCGATGAAGTTGGAAAACCCCAGGCGGTATCGTTCCTGCGCCAGGCGCAACTGCTCGTCGGCCAGGGCCTGGTTGCGCTCCTCGATCAGGGCGCTCTCGTATGCGGTGCGGACCAGTGCGACGCTCGATTCGATGTCCGCGCGCAACGCCAGCTCCTGTTCCCGGATACGGAACCGGTTGTCGTTCAACTGGGCACGCGCGCTCTCCAGCTCCCTCTGGCGGCCGAGTCCCTGGAATATCGGGATCGAGACTTGCAGACCCACCGAGGGCGGCTGGCTGGTGAAGTTGAATGGAAACGCCTGATTATCGGCCCGGATGGCCTCGATCGCGGACTCGGGAGTCGCCAGCAGACTGCAGTCCTGGAGCGGCGGGGGGTTCGGCAGGCGAGAGACGAGGTCGTTCAGTCCCAGGCACTGCTGCACCCTGGCCTGCCCGGCGGCGATCGCCTGCGCCTCCTGCCCGGCGGTGGTGCTGGCCTGCCGGGTGAAACCGCTCCAGCCCGCGGACACGGACAGGCTGGGGAAGTAGGACGACCGGGCGATGCTGACGTCGTAGCGGGAGGCTTCCTCCTGGGCCCGCATCGCCTGGAGATCCGGGTTGTTGCCGACCGCCGCCCGATAAAGGTCCGCGGGCGTCCATTCGGGTTGAGTCACCGAAAACGTCGTCGCGAGTGTCGGTTCGGCGTTCAGGTCCACACCGATCTGCTGCAGCAGCCGTATCCGCGACGTCTGGACGCCGGTGCGCGACTGTATCAGGGTCACTTCCGCGCGGCCCACGTTCACTTCCGCCTGCCTGACATCGATGGCGTTGCCGGACCCCACCTCCTGGCGCCCCTGGGCCAGCCGCAGATTGATTCGAGCCCGTTCGAGTTCCTGTTCGGCAAGCGTCAGGCCCTCACCCTGGCGCAGCACCTCGAGGTACGCCTTCGTAACCGCCAGGCGGAGGGCCGCCTCGGTGCTCCGGATCTGCGCCTGAGTGGCATCGCGCGATCTGCGCGCCTGGCCGGGAGCCATCAGCTTGCGGCCGTCCATCGAGAAGCTCAAGCCGGCGTTGTAGGAACTGAACAGGAACGAAGGCTGATCCTGGAAGCCGAGCTGATCGGCCGTGATGCTCCCGAACCGCTGCTCGCCCGCTCCCTGCCAGGACAAGGAGGAATTCAGTGAAGCCGATGGCAGCCAGGATCCATAGGCCGAATTCAGGTTCCAGTCGGCGACCTGCAGGTCGTTTCGCGCCGCCTGCACACCCGGATTGTTGAGGAGGGCCACGCGGAGCGCCTCCTCCAGGGTCAGCGAGGTGGCAAGGCGCTCCTGCGCGCCCAGTTGAGGTGCGGCCACGACGCTCATCATGAGTACAACGAAAACCCGCGCCGCCCATCGGGCCCGGAACACCATCCGCTTGTCCGCCACGATCTCCTCCCTCGTCTCTTCGGGACCCCTTGACCAGGATCCTGCACGCGCCGAACCCAATACGCGGCCGACGCGGTTCCAGTTTCGGTCTTACGGCTCAGGTGCCGGTTTGGTTCAACCCCCGTATTCCCTTTGCGCAACGAAGCCGTCCGTTGGCACCTCCACCCTCACGAGCCGGCCGCTCCCGTCGAACCAGACCGTCCGGACCTGATCGCCGGACACGATCCGCACCCGGGTCGCTTCCACCTGTTCACCCTCCAGTGTGATGGTCTCCGACCCGATATCCAGATCCGCGGCCCAGTCTTCCCTCTCGGATCTTGGTTCGAAGGCGTGCAGCGTCATGGCGGCGGTCCCACCCGCGAGGAGCCCGCCGATGACGAAATAATGGTGGGCGACCCCGGCATCGAAGATCATCGTTCGCGGGCTTGCCCTGAACTCCTGCTCCTCCTCGCCCCATGGCGCGACGGTCACGCGCCGCAGTCGATCGCCCGCATTCAGGACGCGAACCTGGAGCGTATCGGCGCCCCTGACGATCACCTCGTACTCGGAGAACGCCATGGCCGGACCGACGGTGCGGAGGATCGTTGTGACGACACGCCCGTCGTTCATTCTGACTGCACCGCGCGCGAGCGTCTCCTGGGCCTCTCCCGAACCGATACGCTGGATCGCGAAGTCCTCCGTTCCCATCTCCGAGCCGTCGACGAACAGACGAAAGCGCCCCCGGTCCAATTGCTGCCCCGTGAGCTCCCCGCCGGGCACCGAAGATACCAGGACGGTTGCGGCGACGGCGGTGAGAAAGCTGCCCGCTAACCCCGGTGTTCTGCGCGAAGGAAAGTCGTGATCCATTAGATTAACAATAACGGCAAAAGGAAGGGGTCTGGCCTATGTCCAAGTGGGACTCGCCGGAGCCCCGCAGCCCGTGACTGGCCGGAACACCTCCGCGGAGCGGTCGACGTCCGCCGGCCATCTTCTATGGGCGGGGCTCTTCTGTCTTGTCGTGTGGACGCGCCTCGATACTACCTGGTTGCTCGCGGCCGCTGCTCTGCTCCTGTCGTGGGCCGCCGTAGGGCAGCAGGGGGGCTGGCGCCATGGCATCTCGGTCGTCCTGCTTTCGGCGGGCGTTGTGGCCGGCTTTTTCGGAGACGCGGCCGATCGTCGCTTTTCGGAAGGCTGGGACCAGTACTGGGAGGAGCGGCGCGAGAGCGTTGCCGAGCAGTTGGGCGCGGAGTTCGACGCGCTGGTTGTCCAGGGCGATGCCACGGTGGACAGGCTGGCGCGGGCCGCCTCGGTGGATGGTGGAGGCGCGGTTTTGCAGGACTCGCTGCGGGCGCTGCTTGAGGACTCGGGGCTGGCCGCGGCGGCTGTCATCGGCCCCGACGGCGGGCTGCTTGCCTGGGAAGGGAGTCATCAGGGACGGCTCCCCAAGGACATGCTCGCGCAGATGGGGCCGTACGCGTACGCGGGCACGCCGCTCTTCTCGTACCTGTACTTCACCAGAACGGTCCCGGAGGCGCGCGGGACCGCGGTGGTGGCGGTGCTGGTCCGTTCCGACCTGCCGGAGTTCTTCGCCTCGGGCCTCGGTGATTTTGCGTCCCTGTTCCGCGAGCAGACCGGGGAACGGATCCGGATTTCGCGCTCGGACCGGACATCGGGCCCCGGTGTGTTCGATTTCGGGTGGCCTGACGAGACCCTCCTGAGCATCACGATCGACGAGCCGGCACAGGACGTGCGGCGCGCGGAGGAGCGGGGTCGCTGGGCGAGGATTGTAGCCGCGCTCGCTGCGCTGGTGTGGCTTGTCCTGTCCTTTGGCGTCCCGAGGGCCAGCCTCGTGTACTCGGTCGCGATGTTGGGAATCGGCGCGGCCGTCCTGCCCCTGGATGGACTGTTCATGACTCCGGAGCTGGTGGATCCGGCCACGTTCGCGCTTCTCGGCCCGGTGCCGCTCACACTGGGCCGTGTCGTTCTGCTGTGCGTCGCGATCATGCCGGCGGCCGTGCTGACACTGCCTCGTTGGCGTCCCGGAATCGGAGGGTGGGCGGCACCGCTGGTGGTCGCGGTGTCGTTTCCGCTGATCCTCGGCTGGATGGAGGGAAGCGCCTCGCCGGAACTCATGGGGACTACGGACGGCCGGTGGATCGTCTTCCAGACCACCGTCGCCATGATCCTGGCCGTTGTTGCGTCGGTTGCGCTCGCCTGGCGCCCTGGAGCCGGCGCGCGGGGCGGACCCGGGTTCGTGGCGCTTGGCCTCGCCGCAGCGGCCGCACTCGGGATCCTGGTGGCCATCGGCGTGCGGACCGGACCCGCCGTCGCTCCGCTGCTGACGGTGCTGTGGGGCGTGCCCGCGGCGGCGGTGGCTCGCGGACTCGGGGGATTCCGTCCACAGTCCTACCTCCACTGGTTCTGCTCCTTCTGGCTGGCCGCAACCGCGGTTCTGCCGTTCACGTGGTCAATGCGCACGGAGGCGCGCATGACGATCGCGGAGCAGCAGATGGAACGTCTCGGCGTCACGTCGGAGCCGAACCTCGAACCGCTGCTGGAGCGCTTCGCGGAGCAGGTCGACTCGCTGGACCGGGCGGGCGCGGGGGACGTGGAGATGATGTACCAGGCCTGGGTCGGCAGCGACCTTGCCGGCAGGGGAACCGCCATGTTCCTGACGTTGTGGTCGGCGGACGATGTCCCGGTGCAGGAACTGCGGCTGGGCGTCAAGGGCGACCGTCCGGATGTCGTTGTCGACCTCCTCCCCCAACTCCGGTCGGCCGGGACGGGCGAGTACCATGATCCGGACGACATCGACGTCCACCACCTCATCGCCGTTGCGCTCGCCGATGGCCGGCTCGTTACGGGCACCATTCCCCCGCGGCGAACCATCGACGCGCCGTCACCCCTCGGTCCGCTGTTCGCCTCGGTAGAGGAGGAGGGTGACCAGGAGTTCCTGACGCTGGTCCAGACGCCTCCGGGTCAGGATGCGGAAGAGGCGCGGGCGGTGGAATGGACCCGCAACCAGGAAGGGTGGAGGGCCGAAGGTGTGGCTCAATACCCCGACGGCCCGTATTCGGTCTTCTATACGATCAGCATTCCCAACCTCTCGGTCATGCTGGCGCGGGCGACACTGCTGATGGCTCTCGGTCTCGCCGCGTTCTCGGCCCTGTGGCTGCTCAGCGTCACCATCCTGGGATTCCGGCTGCCGGCGCGCGTCGACTGGCGGGGATTGCTCACGTCGTTCCGCGCACGGGTGACTCTCACGCTCTTCGGGTTCTTCATCCTGTCCAATGTGCTCTTTGGCACGCTCGCCTACCGCACGCTGGCCGGTGCCTCCGAACGGACCGCCACGGCACTGGCCGAGCGGGTGGTCGCGCAGATCGCCGAGGCGTACCTGGAGGAGGGAGGGTCGATGGAGTTGCTGGCGAGGCGCGTGGGCGCGGACCTGCTCGAATACCGCGGTGGCGAACTGGTGGGCGGCTCGGTCGATGAGCTGATCGAACTGGGGCTCTACGAGGGCTGGGTGGATCCCGACATCTACGACGCGCTGGAAACACGGCAGAGACTCAGAGCGTCCCGGGTGGAGAGCCTGGGCGACTGGCGCTACGTGGTCGCGCACAGACGCCTGCCTGACGGCGACATCGTGGCATCTCCGGTCCCGTTGCGCGCGGGCGCGGCCGCGTTGCGCCGGCGCGACGTTGCCGACCTGCTCGGATTCGCCATTGTGCTCGGCCCGATTCTGTCGCTGGGACTCGCCCTCTTCGTGGGCAGAGCCCTGACGCGGCCGATCCAGACCCTGCAGGTGGCTTCCGAGCGGGTGGGAAGCGGCAATCTGGCAGTGCACCTGCCGGAGGACCGCGTCGACGAATTCGGGTCCGTCTTCGCGGCGTTCAACCGCATGGTGCTGCGCCTGGACGACGCGCGCCAGGAGCTGCTCAGGACGACGCGGCGTACCGAAGCGATCGTGGAGGAAGCGGCTACGGGCGTGATTGCGGTGAACCCGACGGGTCACGTGACCGTAGCCAACCCTCGTGCCGAGTCGCTGCTTGCAACATCCCTGGTGACCGGCGAGGCCATCCCGCGAGCCGGCAAGTACGCGGCCGAACTGGCGGCTTGGCTCGACGGATACATGCGGAGCGGCTCCGTGGAAGCGGATGGGGACTTCAGATGGGGCGGCAAGCGAATCCAGGTGCGAGCCAGGCGCATCGTGCAGGAGGGCCGCGGGGGCGGTGTCGTGGTCAATCTCGAGGATGTCACCGATGAACTCCGCAGCGAGAGGATTCTGGCCTGGGGTGAAATGGCGAAGCAGGTCGCCCACGAGGTGAAGAACCCGTTGACGCCGATCAAGCTCTCGGTGCAGCACCTGCGCCGCGCATGGGACGACCGGAGGAGCGATTTCGGCAGAATCCTGGACAGGAACGTGGGTGCGATCCTGGGCGAGATCGACCGGCTCGCCTCGATCGCGCGCGGCTTCTCCCGGCTCGCCTCGCCCGGCGCCGCCGACGCGGGTCCGCTGGTTGCGGTCGACCCGGGCGCGGTGATCAGCGAACTCCTGAACCTGTACCAGGGCGGCGGCGAGACCACGATTCGTTTCGAGAGCGAGTTACCGGCCACGCTGCCGCAGGTTGTCGCGCGCCCGGACGAACTCAAGGAGGTCCTGCTCAACCTGCTGGAGAACGCGCGCTCGGCGATGCCCGGCGGCGGCGTGGTGCGCATCGGCGCCACCGTGCCCTCGGACAGGTCGCAGAGGGTAGCGGTGATCGTGGAGGACGAGGGGTCCGGCATCCCCGACGAACTGCTTCCACGCATTTTCGAGCCCCAGTTCTCGACGCGGTCCACAGGGACGGGCCTCGGGCTCGCGATTGCCAAGCGGCTGGTCGATTCCTGGGGTGGTACGGTGGACGTTCAGAGCAGAGTCGGCCGGGGCACCCGTGTGAGAATCGGTTTGCAGGTGCATGATCCGCAGGCGGAAGAGCGGCATGAGGACCTTGGCGGTCCCGTCGTGGGAGAGTAGAATGATCCTGTGCTCCAGATGACCCCAGCCCGGCCCGGAGATTCGAACTCGCGGGCAAGTGGACGTACCCTTCCCGTTCCTGTCGACATCGCAGGGTGGATCGACGAGCGCTCCCCGGGGATCGCCGAGCGCTGGGCGTCGGGACTGCTGGCCAACGGGGAATCCTGGGCGGGTGACGTCCGCCCGGTTGCGAGGCCGCTCTGTCGCGGGCTGGTCTCCTTTCTGCCCGGCATGCTCAGTGCCTACCGGGCCCAGATCCTGCCGCTCTGGTCGGAAGGCGCCGAGCTCTTCGGGTCGGTGGCTGCCCGGCGCGGGCTTTCCGCCGGCGAAGTGATCGAGGAATTCCAGCTGCTGCGTGAAGTCATCGTGAGGATGATGTTCGAGCGCCCTCCCACGGGGAACGGAGGCGGGTTGCCGCTGCGCGAGATCCTCCACCTCAATCGGGCCGTCGACATCGGGGTCACGCAGGCCAGCGTCGGCCACACGGACTTGCTCTTCTTCAGTCTGATCCATGACTCGGGTGTTCCCGCTCCCCTCGATGCCGACGACCTGATCGAGGTTTGCGAACAGATCCACACGCTCCAGGCGGAGGGCCGGCGAATCGTGGTCCCGCGGCCAGGGTAGACGATGCCCGCACCGGGCGGGATGCCTCCCGGCGAGTTCCGCGAGTCCGGCCACCGCTTTGTCGACTGGGTTGCCGACTATCTGGCGGGGATCGACGAGTACCCGGTGCTGGCCCGGGTCCGGCCGGGCGAGGTGCGCGATGCGCTCGGAACCGAGGCACCCCATGGCGGCGAAACGATGGAAAGTCTGCTCAGGGACTTCGAGCGGGTTGTTCTGCCCGGGGTCACGCACTGGAATCACCCCGCGTTCTTCGCGTACTTCGCGATCTCCGGGTCGGGCCCGGGGATTCTGGGAGAACTGCTGGCCGCGGCGCTGAACGTCAACGCCATGGTGTGGAAGAGCTCGCCGGCGGCAACGGAGCTGGAAGAGGTTGCCCTGGACTGGCTGCGCGGCTTCCTGGGGTTGCCGCCGGACTTCAACGGCACGATCAACGATACCGCCTCCACCTCCACCTTTTCCGCGCTGGCCGCGGCGCGGGAGAAACTGCTGCCCGAGGCCCGCGAACGGGGTCTGGCCGGAGCCCCGCCGGGCCGCGTGTATACGACCGCCGAAGCCCACTCGTCGGTGCTGAAGGCGGTGCACGCGCTGGGTCTCGGCCGTGAGGGTGCCCGCGTGGTTCCCACGGGTCCGCAGCGGGCGATGGATCCGGCGGCCCTCGCCGACGCGATCGACCATGACGTTACGTCAGGGTATCGCCCCCTTGCCGTTGTTGCGACGATCGGCAGCACGTCGGTCAACGCGGTCGATCCGATTGCCAGGGTCGCCGAAGTCACGGCGGAGCGGGGCATCTGGCTGCACGTGGACGCGGCCTACGCCGGCGTTGCGGCCGCCCTGCCGACCATGGCCAGCCACTTCGCGGGCTGGGAGCGCGCGGATTCGATCGTGATCAACCCGCACAAGTGGCTCTTCACCCCGGTCGACTGCTCGGTCCTCTATGTTCGCGATCCGGCCGCGCTCCGCGCCGCCTTCTCACTGACGCCGGCGTACCTGGAGACGGGTGAGCAGGGAGTGACGCACCTGATGGACCACGGCTTGGCGCTCGGCCGGCGGTTCCGCGCCCTCAAGCTGTGGTTCGTGATGCGCTATTTCGGCCAGCAGGGTCTGCGCGCGCACCTGGCGCGCCACGTCGCCCTCGCCAGGCGCCTCGCCGAGAGGGTCGACGCCGAACCGGACTGGGAACGCTGGCGTCCGACCCCGTTTTCGCTGGTGGTATTGCGCCACGCGCCGGCCGACGCCGACGGCAAGCGGCGCGACGCCCTCAATCTCGCGCTCATCGATCACGTCAACCGGAGCGGGGCCGCCTTTCTGGCGCAGACGGAGATCGACGGGGAGATGTGGATACGCTTCGCGATCGGCAACATCCACACGCGGGCCCAGCACGTGGACACGACGTGGAAGGCGTTGCGCGATGCCGTCGGGGCGGTAGCGGACTGAAGCCGGCGGCGCGAAACCGGGCCTCGTGACAGGGCCCTCGCCCCTACGCCTCGCGCACCTCCTTCACCAGCTCCGACATCTGATCCTTGGCGTCCCCGAAGAACATCAGGGTGTTGTCCATGTAGAAGAGGTCGTTGTCGATGCCGGCGAAGCCCGGGCTCAGGGAGCGCTTCATGACGATGACGGTGCGCGCCCTGTCCACGTCCAGGATCGGCATCCCCGCGATGACGGAATCCGGATCGCGGGCGGCCGGGTTCACCACATCGTTGGCGCCCACGATCAGCACCACGTCCGTCGAGTCGAACTCGGCGTTGATGTCGTCCAGGTCGAGAAGCTTGTCGTACGAGACATCCGCCTCGGCGAGCAGCACGTTCATGTGTCCGGGCATCCGTCCCGCCACCGGATGCACGCCGAAACGCACCGTCACCCCACGATCCTCGAGCAGGTCGCAGACCTTCTTGAGCTCGTGCTGGGCCTGCGCGACGGCCAGCCCGTATCCGGGCACCACGGCGACCGAACCGGCATATGCCAGCACCATCGCGGCCTGCTCCGCGTCGACGTCCCGCACCGGGCGCTGTCCGGTCTTCACCCTGGCCGTCTGCCCCTCGGTCCCGAAGGCCCCGAAGGCCACGTTGCCCAGCGAGCGGTTCATGGCCTTGCACATGAGCTGGGTCAGGATCAGCCCCGCCGCGCCGACCAGCGACCCGGCAATGATCAGGATGTAGTTGTTCAACACGAATCCGGTGGTCGCCGCCGCGATGCCCGAGTAGGAGTTGAGCAGGGACACGACGACCGGCATGTCGGCGCCGCCGATCGGGATGACCAGGAGCACGCCGAGGATCAGTGCGCCCGCCACGAGCGCGGCAAAGAACGGGCCGCTGATCTCCAGCGCGCCCATGCCGAACACGGGCGCTACGCTGTTTGCGACGCCGACATGCGCGAGGCTGGCGCCGATCAACAGGACGGCAAGGAAGAGTAGGGCGTTGAGTGTCTTCTGGAGAGGGAACGTCACGGGACTTCCGGTTACCACGCCCTGTAGCTTGCCGAAGGCGATGAGGCTGCCCGAGAAGGTTACCGCGCCGATCAGCGTGCCGAGCACGATCGTGACGCCGACGCCGAGTTCGAGCGCCGGTCCGCTTCCGCCGGCACGGAGGAACTCGGCAGCCGCGACCGCCGCCGACGCGCCGCCTCCGAAGCCATTGAAGACCGCGACCAGCTGCGGCATGGCGGTCATCTGTATGTAACGGGCCAGAATCCCCCCGATTGCGGCGCCGGCCACGACCGCGGCCACCACGGTCGTCCAGTCGAGAATCTCGTGATCCAGAAGCGTGACGACGATGGCCAGCAGCATGGCCAGGGACGCACGGGCATTTCCGGAGCGTGCCGTCGCCGGAGAAGAGAGCTGCTTGATCCCGGATACGAAGAGGACCGCCGAGATCAGGTAGGCGATCTGGGTGATGGTAGTTGATTCCACGTTGACCTCAGCGTTTCCGGAACATCTGCAACATGCGGTCGGTCACCATGAAGCCACCGACCACGTTGATCGTCGCCATCACGATGCCCGCGGTTCCGAGGGCCTTCACCCACGGTGCTTCGGCGGCACCGGTTACGACCAGGGCGCCGATGATGGCGATACCCGAGATCGCGTTCGCGCCGGACATGAGCGGTGTGTGCAGGGTCGGGGGGACCTTGGAGATCACCTCCTTCCCGGCGAGGGTGGCGAGTACGAAGATGTACAGCAGGATCAGCAGTTCACCCATGGGTTCGTCACTCCGTAGCGGACGCCAGCTTCGCTCTGACGCGTTCGTTCCTGATTTCGCCGCCGTGGGTGACGCAGGTGGCGGCGGTGATTTCGTCGTCGAAGTCGATTTCTCCCTCGTCGTCGAAGAGGTCGTCCACGAAGCTGGCCAGGTTGCGGGAGTACATCTGGCTGGCGTGAAAGGGCAGTTCGGCCGGCAGGTTCGTCGGCCCCATCACGGTCACGCCGCCGTGGTCGACCGACTCGCCGGCCACCGTGACCTCGCAGTTGCCGCCCGATTCGGAGGCGAGATCGACGATCGCGCTCCCGGGCCGCATGCTCGCGACCATCTCCTCCGTTATGAGCACGGGGGCGGGTCTTCCCGGGATCTGTGCCGTCGTGATGACCAGGTCCTGGTCCCTGATGTTGGCTGCGATTAACTCCAGTTCGCGCTGGTGCTGCTCCTCGGACAGCGCCTTGGCGTAGCCTCCTTCGTCTTCGGAGCTCTCATCCAGCGCGGCCTCCAGGAACTTCGCGCCGAGGCTCTGCACCTGTTCCTTCACTGCAGGCCGGATGTCGAACGCCGAGACGACCGCTCCCAGGCGCCTCGCCGTCGCGATGGCCTGGAGTCCGGCCACGCCCGCGCCGAGGATCAGTGCCTTTGCCGGACGGACCGTGCCCGCCGCCGTCGTCAGCATGGGAAGGAATCGCGTCATGGCGTCGGCGCCCATCAGAACGGCCTTGTAGCCCGCCACCGTCGCCTGCGATGACAGAACGTCCATCTTCTGCGCACGCGTAATCCTGGGGATCAGTTCGACCGCAAACGAGGTCACGCCCCGGTCCGCCAGCGCTTCGATGACGTCGGTTGGACCCAGCGGGTTCAGGTGACACACCAGCACGGCCCCGGAGGGCAGCGCACCGACTTCGTCCGGCGAAGGAGGCTGCACCTTGAGGACGACGCGGGCGCCGTCGAGCAGGGCGTCGCGGTCCGGCACCACCGTAGTCGCCGTCTCCGCGTAGTCCGCGTCCGGGAACGAGGCGCCGACCCCGGCGCCGGCCTCGATACGAAGGTCCCAGCCTCGTTTCCGGTACTGCCGCGAGACATCGGGCACGAGGGCCACCCGGCGTTCACCCGGTAGGCTCTCAGCCAGGATAGCGATTGTCATCAGTGTATTCTCCCGGTCAAAAACCCGACCAACTTGCACTCTCGCAACGCGTCGCGCCAGCCCCCCGCGCACAGTCGGCCCTCGTAATTTCCCCGCGTCCGCACCGGCGAGCCTCCACATCTGGCCGTTTCAGCCATGCCAGCGCCCCCGTTGCGGGAATACCCTACGTGCGTCCGGTCCACGGTTCGCGCAGAAGCCGGTCGATTCAGCCATTCGGAGGGTTTCATGCTGGCAGTCGTTCATTCCTTTTGGGTGCACGGCGTCGAGGGACAGCCGGTCAGGGTCGAAGTGAAGGTCCGCAACGGATTGCCCATCTTTACGGTCGTCGGCCTGCCGGCGGGGGCGGTGCGCGAAGGCAAGGAACGCGTTTACGCTGCGTTCGCGCAGGCCGAGCTGTCGCTTCCCGCCCGGCGCGTGACGGTCAACCTCGCCCCGGCGGACCTTCCGAAGTCGGGCTCGGGGTTCGACCTCCCGATCGCCGTGGCGCTGCTGGTGGCCGAGAACCACGTGCCGGCGGACGCGACTGTCGACACCGCCTTCGTCGGTGAACTTGGACTCGACGGCTCGGTGCGGCCGGTGCGGGGCGCGATTGCACTCGCGATGAGTTGCCGGTCCGACGGGACTCGCCGCCTCTTCGTGCCGGCGGGCAACGCCCGTGAGGCGGCTGCCGTACCGGGAGTGGAGGTGGTGCCGGTGTCCTCGCTGGAAGAGACCGTGGGGATTCTGCGGGGAGAACTGGGTCCGCGCCCTGTTCCGGCCGAAGCGGCGAGACCCTCTCCGGCGCTTCCCGATCTCGAGGACGTCCGCGGCCAGCATCTGGCGAAGCGGGCGTTGGTGGTCGCGGCCGCGGGCGGGCACAGCCTCCTCATGGCGGGTCCGCCCGGTGCGGGGAAGACGATGCTCGCGAAGCGGCTGGCCGGACTGCTCCCGCCGCTGCGCGAGGCCGAGTCGCTCGAGGTCACCAGGGTGCATTCGGTTGCCGGACTCCTGGACCGGGACCGGCCCGTGAAGACCCGGCGGCCCTTCCGCGCGCCACATCACACGATCTCGGCGGGAGGACTCATCGGGGGAGGCAATCCGCCACGTCCGGGCGAGATCAGTCTGGCGCATCTGGGGGTGCTGTTTCTCGATGAACTCCCCGAATTCAGCCGGCGAGTGCTCGAAACGCTGCGGCAACCGATCGAGTCCGGCTGTGTCCGCATTGCGCGCGTTCGTCACACCGTCACCTTTCCGGCCGGATTCCAGTTGATCGCGGCCATGAATCCGTGCCCGTGCGGAATGGACGGCGAGGGTTGCATCTGCGCGGACCGGGACGTCGCCCGCTACAGGTCACGCCTCTCGGGCCCCCTCCTGGACAGGATCGATCTGCAGGTCCGGATGCCCCCGGTCACCTGGAGGGAGCTCACGGCCGGGGACGGCGTGCCGGCCTGGGGCACGGAGGCGGCCCGCGAACACGTCCGGGAGGCCAGGATGCGCCAGGCCGCACGCCACGGCGACGGCCTCGCATGCAACGCCATGATGCGCTCGCGCGATGTCCTGAGATTCTGTTCCCTGTCGGATGCCGGGGCCGAATTGCTGGAAGCCGGGGTCGCTGCCTACCAGCTGTCCGCACGTGCCGTGCACCGTACCCTGCGCGTCGCGCGCACGATCGCGGATCTCGGGGGCAGGGATCTCATCGATGCCCCTCAGGTCGCGGAGGCGCTGCGGTTGCGGTCGGGACTGCAACGGATGTCTCCGGGCGGCAGCATGTGACGCCCTTGTTTACCGGCCCGTCTCGGCATTAGCCTGCCATCTTGGAAGTGCACGGGAAAACGAGCCCGAGGAGTTCGCGGGAAAGCCGTGGGCGCCGGTGGAGGCGAATCTCAAGCGGATGCACTCGTCAGGGATGGACCGCGCGAATCACTACATGGACTATGCCGCCACGTCGGCGGTGCGCCCGCCCGAAGTCGCGGCGGCGGTGGCGGAATTCCTGACGGGCAACGGCTGCACGCCGGGAAGAGGGGGACACTCCGGAGCCACCGAGGCCGCGCGGATCGCGTTTCGCTGCCGCCGCGCCCTTGCGCGCCTGCTGGGATTGCCCGGCGACCCCGGACGCATCGCCTTCATGCACAACGCAACGCACGCTCTGAACACGGCACTCTGGGGCCTGTTGGACGAGGGCGACGTCCTCGTCATCTCCCAGTACGACCACAACGCCGTGTTCCGGCCCGCGCACTACCTCGCGGCCTCGCTGGGCGTCGAGGTTCGAATGCTGTCAGGCAGCCCCGACGGCGGCGTGGATATGGACGAGGCCGTCAGGCTCCTCGACGGAGCGCGCGTGCTGGTGGTCAATGTCGCGTCGAATGTGCTGGGTACGCGCATGCCGGTCGAGGCTCTCGCCGCGGCCGCCCGCGGCGCCGGTGCGGTTGTCGTCGCCGATGCGGCGCAGTCGGCCGGCCACCTGCCGCCTCCCTCCTCTCCGGCGGCGGACGCGATCGCGTTCACGGGTCACAAGGGGCTCCTGGGTCCACAGGGGACGGGCGGGTTGTGGGTGAGGGAAGGCCTGGAATGCCGGTCGCTGCTTTGCGGGGGTACCGGTGGCGACTCGCGGCGGCGCCGTATGCCCAGGGCCATGCCGGACCGACTGGAGGCAGGGACGGGCAACTCGCCCGGAATCGCGGGACTCCTGGCGGGATGCCGGTTCCTGGCGGAAGAGGGCACGGGCGCGGTCCACGCTCGCGAGATGGCCCTGAAGGCGAAGTTGTTCGACGGGCTGTCCCGGGTCCCGGGGGTCACGATGCTGTCGCCGCGGGCGCCGGACGGGGTGCCGGTCGTGACGGTCAAGGCGGAATCGATGGACGCCGCGGCGCTCGCCGGACGCCTGGACCGCGAACACCGTGTCCAGACGAGGGCGGGACTGCACTGCGCGCCGGAGGCACACAGGATCCTCGGCACGTCCGGGGGCGGCGCCGTAAGGTTCTCGCTCGGCTGGGCGTCCAGCGAGGAGGACGTGGTGGCCGCCGTGACTGCGGTGGACGCGATCCTCAGGCCCGTGGCGGTGGCAGTGCCTTGAGAGGCCGGAGAGTCTTCTTCGCGGTCTGGCCGCCGGAGACGGTCAGGGAGCGGCTCTGGAACTCGCTGGCGCCATTGCGCGACGCGACACCCGGGGTCCGCTGGATACCGCCCGATCGCTATCATGTCACGCTTCGCTTCATGGGCGACTTCGGTGACGCGTCGTTGCCCCGGCTGGTGCGCGCCGCGGAAGCGCTGGCTCCGGAGCCCCCGTTTCGGGCGCGTCTGGCGGGCCACGGCACCTTCCCCCGGCGAGGCGTGCCGCGTGTCCATTGGGTGGGACTGAAGGCGGATCCTCTGGTGCGAATGCGTAATCTGCTGGACCGGAAACTCGCCAGCGAGGGATTCGCCGCCGAGCGTCGGGCCTTCAGGCCGCATCTCACGATCGGAAGGACGAAGCGCGGACGCCTCCCGGCGGGTACTCGATGGGGCAGACAGCGAGAAGTTGAACTCTGCCTCGGGGCCGAGTGGTTCAGGGTTGAAGCGGTCCACATTGTGCGGAGCAGGCTGTTCCCTGACGGGCCTCGGTATGCGAACGTTCACGGAGTGGCTCTCAAGGGGACGGAGACAATGACGGGCGGCTCGCGCCGGTCCGCACCCGACGAGCCGGGGGAAAACCTGGAGTCGGAGCCATGGCAAGGATTCTCATCATCGACGACGAGGAGTCGGTCGGCGTCGCGCTGAAGCAACTGTTCGAGTACGAGGGACACCGGGTACACGTGTCGCCCAACGGGCCGAGCGGACTGATCGACTATCCGGACTTTCGCCCCGATGTCGTCTTCCTGGACGTGAAGATGCCCAAGATGGACGGGCTGGAGGTCCTGGAACGGATCCGGGAGGCGGACTCCGCCGCCGTGGTGGTCATGGTATCGGGACATGGCACCATCGGCACTGCCGTCGAGGCCACGCGCAAGGGGGCCTTCGATTTCCTCGAGAAGCCCCTCGACACCAACCGGCTGCTCGTGACGTTGCGCAACGCGCTCATGGTCAGGGGGTTGTCCGACAGCGTGGAACGCCTGACGAGCGAAATCGAGATTCACCACGGCATCGTCGGTGCATCGCCGGCGATCCGGCAGATCCTGCACGATATCGAGAAGGTCGGTGCGACCGATGCGCCCGTCCTGATTACGGGCGAGAACGGGACCGGCAAGGAACTCACCGCAAAGGCGCTGCACCGCCGCTCGGCGCGGGCCGAACAGCGGTTTGTGGAGGTGAACTGCGCGGCCATCCCCTCGGAGCTGATCGAGTCGGAACTGTTCGGGCACGTGAAGGGGTCGTTCACCGGCGCCGTCGCCGACCGTGAGGGCAAGTTCGAGCAGGCTCACCGCGGGACGCTTTTCCTCGATGAGGTGGGGGACATGTCCCTCGCGGCCCAGGCCAAGGTGCTGCGGGCGCTGCAGGGGGGCGACATTACACCGGTTGGAGGAGCGCGGCCCGCGTCCGTGGATGTCCGCGTGATCGCCGCGACCAACAAGGACCTGTACGACCAGATCGAGAAGGGGGACTTCCGGGAGGACCTCCTGCACCGTCTCAACATGGTTACAATTCGGGTCCCGCCCCTCAGGGAGCGCCGCGAGGACATTCCGATGCTCGTGGCGCACTTTGCGGATCTCGTGCCCGGAAGCTACGGGGTGACCTACAAGCGGTTCACTGAAGGCGCGCTGGGGGCCCTGGCCGATTCGGACTGGCCGGGCAACGTGCGCCAGCTCAAGAACGCGGTGGCCCGTCTCATGATCCTGAGCGGGGGTGATTCGGTTGAGCGCGGTGATGTGGATGCGCTCGTGCGGCCGGGTGATTCGGAAACCGGTGTGCCGGGCGACATGATGGCACTGGAGACGCTCAGCGAATTCAAGGACGCGGCCGAAAAGGCCTTCATCGCGGGGAAACTGAGGGATCACGACTGGAATGTCTCCGAGGCCGCGCGCCGAATGGGCATGCCGCGTTCGAACCTCTACAAGAAGATCGAAAGGCACGGTCTGCGGCGCGGCTAGCCTCGCCTGCACGATCCGGGCCTTTCGGACTTGCGGCTGGGGGCTCACATTCCAGGGCGCCCTCGGACAGCCGCTCCCTGCCGGCACTGACCCGCAATCGGCCATGGCAGCCGGCTCACCTCCGGAACGCCGTGGTCCCCGAGCAAGAGACGACTCATGAGCCTTACCGGGCAATCCCGATCCCTGGACGACTCGCTGGACCAGTATCTTCAGGAAATCAGCCGGTATCCGCTGATCGATCAGGAAGAGGAGGCCAGGCTCGCCCAGGGGATCCGCCGGGGCGAGGAGGAGGCCCTGACCAAGCTCGTGCGCGCGAACCTGCGGTTCGTCGTATCGGTGTCGAAGAAGTACCAGAATCAGGGCGTTCCGCTGTCCGACCTCATAAGCGAGGGGAACCTTGGCCTGATTCGGGCAGCACACAAGTTCGACGAGACCAGGGGCATCAAGTTCATCAGCTACGCCGTCTGGTGGATACGGCAGGCGATCCTGCAGGCTCTCGCCGAGCAGAGCCGCATCGTCCGTGTGCCGCTCAACAGAGTGGCAACGCTGCATCGTATCGCCAGGTACAGGTCAGCGCGCCTCCAGGAGCTGGGCCGCGAGCCCACTGCGGAGGAGATAGCACGCGGGCTGGACCTGACCCCGGAGGAGGTGGAGCGGACGCTCACGCTCACCCGCTCGCCAGTCTCACTGGATTCGCCGATCGTGCCCGGGGAGGACGGCCGCCTGATCGACTACATTCCCGACCGGATGTCGCAAGGGCCCGACGAAGAGACGTACGAGAAGCTGCTCACCGAATCTCTGACGAAGGTGCTCGGCACCCTGGCCGAACGGGAGGCGAGGATCCTGCGACTCTATTTCGGTCTCGGCGGAGAGCGGCCCAGATCCCTGGAGGAGATCGGGGAGCTGCTGGGTGTCACGCGTGAGCGCGTGCGTCAGATCAAGGAGAAGGCCCTGGGCCACCTCCGCCATGCTTCCCGAAGGCGAGTGCTGGAGTCGTTTTCCGACTAGTCGGGTCGGCGGTCGAAACACGCGTTGACACGTCGGCCAGGCACGGATACCTTTCCATGCTGTGGATTTTTCGGGCCGTGCCTCCCGGGAGCATGGGAGCGGCTTCGTATCGCGGGAAACGGGAACTGTGACGAAGACCATCACCCCAAAGAGGGAAGACATCCACCGGACATGGTGGGTGGTCGACGCGGACGGCAAGCCCCTTGGGCGCCTCGCCACCGAAGTGGCGCGGATCCTGCGGGGCAAGCACAAGCCCATATACACGCCGCATCTGGACACGGGCGACCACGTCATCGTCATCAACGCCGCGAGGGTGGTGCTCACCGGGCGCAAGGCAGAGCAGAAGACGTATTTTCGCCACTCGGGCTACATGGGCGGAGACAAGCACATACCGTTCTCGACCATGCTCGAGAGGTTCCCTGATCGAGTCATCGAACTGGCCGTTCGCGGCATGCTCCCGAAGACAAAGCTGGGGCGGGTCATGCGCAGGAAGCTCCGGGTGTACCCGGGTGCCGCGCATCCTCATCAGGGCCAGAGCCCGAAGCCCCTGGAAATCTGATCCGCCACGGAGTCGCAATGGCCAGCAACCAGCCGATACAGGCGGTGGGACGCAGGAAGACCAGCGTCGCCCGCGTGGTTCTCCGCCCGGGGCGGGGACTTTGGTCCATCAACGGACGCGAGCTCGAGGATTACTTCCCGAGACCTGCGCACCGAATGCGGATCGAGGATCCGTTGCGGGTGGCCGGGTCGGAAGGCAGTCTCGACGTGAGTGTACGGGTGCGCGGCGGCGGGCTCACCGGCCAGGCCGACGCGATCCGGCTGGGCGTCGCGAGGGCCCTGGTCGCGCAGGATGAAGAAGTCCGGTCGAGCATGCGCGAAAGCGGCCTGCTGACCCGGGACGCACGCAAGGTCGAGCGCAAGAAGCCGGGCCGCCCCAAGGCTCGCAAGCGCTTCCAGTTCAGCAAGCGATAGGCGGCGCATTCGAATGAACCCTGCGGGAAACCAGGTGGGACTGACCGAGTTGCTCGACGCTGGTGTCCATTTCGGCCACCAGACCCGGCGTTGGAACCCCAAGATGCGCCCGTTCATCTTCGGAGAGCGCAACGGGATCCACATCATCGACCTGCGCAAGACGCTGGACCGCCTCAACGAGGCCAGGGACGCGGTGCGCAGGGTGGTGCTGAAGGGGGACAGGGTCCTCTTCCTCTCGACCAAGCGTCAGCTGCGCCAGATCATCGAAGAGGAAGCGAACCGGTGCGGAGCACTGTACGTGACCGAACGCTGGCTGGGAGGGATGCTGACCAACTTCCAGACGATCCGCCGCCAGATTCGGCGAATGAAGGAGTTGGAGCGGGGCCAGGAAGAGAACGCCTTCGAATTCTATACCAAGAAGGAACGACTGCTGCTCGAGCGCGAACGATCCAAGCTCGAAAAGTACTTCATCGGCGTCCGTGACATGGTGCGATTGCCCGGCGCGGTGTTCGTCGTGGACGCGAAGCGCGAGATCATCGGTGTGCGGGAGGCGCATCGGCTCGGAATCCCCGTGATCTCCATCGCCGACACGAATGTGGATCCCGAACTGATCGACTACCCCATCCCCGGGAACGACGACGCGATCCGCTCCGTGAGCCTGATCGCCGGTGAGATCGCGGATGCGATCGAGACGGCGCGGCGGGAAGTGCCCGACGAACAGCTGCGAAGGCAGGCCGAACTCGAAGCGACGACCTACTCGACCGAGACCGGCGAGAAGTCCGCGGACGTCAGGGAAGTGAGGCGCAGACCTCGCCGACGGCGTCCACGCCCCGAGGCCATCGCACAGGTGCGAAAATCCGGCGACGGCGACGTGGGGTCCAAACCCGGGGACGCCGGGAACGAGAGCGGCTGAGGTTCTCTCACAGAAGCGCCGGGCCCGCACGGTCCGTGACGCGACCCAGGAAGACCCGGAAATGACGATTGCCGCGAAACTGGTGAAGGAACTCCGCGACCGGACGGGCGCGGGGATGATGGACTGCAAGCGCGCGCTGCAGGAAACCGGCGCCGATGTCGAGGCCGCCATCGACCTGCTGCGGAGCAAGGGGGAAGCGAAGGCCGCGAAACGCGCCGATCGCGCGGTCAACGAAGGGGTCGTGGCCAGCTACATTCACCATGGCGGCCGCATTGGCGTCCTGGTGGAACTCAACTGCGAGACCGACTTCGTGGCCAACACGGACGAGTTCAGGACGCTCGCGCGGGATATCGCGATGCACGTCGCCGCGTCCGATCCGTTGGCCGTCGGGACCGAGGACGTCGATTCGGCCGTGGTGGAGCGGGAGCGGAGGATCTTTGCCGATCAGGTCGCCCGCGAAGGGAAGCCTGAACACATTCGTGATCGAATTGTTGAGGGGAAGATGGCCAAGTTCTACAGGCAGAGCGTCCTCCTGGAACAGGCCTTCGTCAAGGACCCGGACAAGAGCGTCGGTGAGCTGATCACGGAAACGTCCGCAAAAACCGGCGAAAACGTCAGAGTGGCACGCTTCGCGCGCTTCCGGATCGGAGGATAGGACTCGATGAGTCCGTCGCGGATCGTGCACCGGCCTGGCTTCCGGTACGCGAGTCGACCGGAACCCGCGGCGTGAGCGACCGGAGGAGTTCGGGCTACGGCCGCGTGCTCCTGAAGCTCTCGGGCGAAGCACTTGCGGGACCCCGCGGCTTCGGCATCGACCCGAAGACCGTCGAGGGCATTGCCGACGAGATCCGTGCGATCCACGGTCTGGGCGTGTCGCTGGGGCTTGTCATCGGCGGCGGCAACATCGTGCGCGGCGCCATCGCGAGTCAGCGCGGAATGGACCGGGTCTCCGCGGACTACATGGGGATGCTCGCCACGATCATGAATGCCCTGGCGGTGCAGGATCTGCTCGAGAAGCGGGAGGTCGAGACCCGCGTGATGACGGCGATCCGGATGCCTCAGCTGGCCGAACCGTACATCCGGCGCAGGGCGCTTCGGCACATGGAAAAGGGAAGAATCGTCATCTTCTCCGGAGGTACCGGGAATCCCTACTTTTCCACCGACACGGCAGCGGTTCTGCGGGCGATCGAGATGGATGCGGACGTGGTCATCAAGGCCACGAAGGTCGAGGGCGTGTACAGCGCGGATCCCGCCAGCGATCCGGCGGCCGAGTTCATCCCGGAAATCTCGTACCACGAGGTCGTCAGGCGTGATCTGCGGGTCATGGATGCGGCCGCTGTGTCACTCTGTCGCGAGAACGACCTCCCGATCATCGTGCTGAACCTCGACGCCCAGGGGGCGGTCCGCAGAGCGATACAGGGTAGGCGAGTCGGAACGCTGGTATCTTAGTTCACGGAATCATTGTCGGATCGCTTGGAAGGAGCACCGCGTGGCACTGGTGGACGAAGCGAAAAGCAGAATGGACGCCGCCGTGGCGGCGATTCGTCGCGAATTCGAGACGGTGCGCACGGGCAAGGCCGTCCCCTCGATCCTCGACTCCGTCCGGGTGGAGGCCTATGGCAGCAGAATGCCGCTGAACCAGGTGTCGACCGTGAACGCGCCCGACCCGACCCTGCTGGTGGTTCAGCCGTTCGACCCGTCCCTGATCGGGCCGATCGAGAAGGCGGTGCTGACAGCCGGCCTGGGCCTCAACCCTTCCAACGACGGCACCATCATCCGGGTGCCGATTCCGCCCCTCAGCGAGGAGCGCCGCAAGCAGTACGTCCGGATTCTGCACAAGATGGCGGAGGACGGCCGCGTGTCGATACGGCGTGCGAGGCAAGCGGCGAACGAACGTGTGAAGGCGCGGTTGCGGGCGAACGAGTTGGGCGAGGACGAAGCCCACCGCACGATGGCCGAAGTGCAGAAACTCACCGACGAATACGTCGGCCGGATCGATCACCTTCTTTCCGTCAAGGAGAAGGAGGTGATGGCGATCTGAGGCACGCGACGAGCGCACTCCCGCCCCAACCGGTCCATGGCGGCTGACCCGCTGTCCCTGATCACGGCGCATGGGCGCGTGCCGCGCCACGTGGCGGTCATCATGGATGGCAACGGCAGGTGGGCCTCCGGACGGGGGCTTCCCCGGCACGCGGGGCACTGGGAGGGGATGAAGGCGGTCCGGGAGGCCGTTGAGGGAGCGTGTGCAGCAGGAGTCGAGATCCTCACGCTCTTCGCGTTTTCGACCGAGAACTGGAAGCGGCCGCAGTCCGAAATCGATGCGCTCATGCAGCTTCTTTGCGCGTACGCCGAGTCCGAGCACGAAGAACTTGCCGGCCACGGTGTCGAGGTGCGGGTACTGGGCGAGGTCTCGCGTCTCGACTCCACGGCACGAGCGGCCGTGGAGCTGATGGAGAACGCGACCCGGGGTGGAGCCGTGTTGCGGCTCAACCTGATGGTTTCGTACGGTGGACGAGAGGAGATTGTTCGCGCGGTCCGTCGTCTGGCGGAGCAGGTGCGTGCCAGGCGCCTCGACCCGCAAGCGATCGGCGAGGACGCGGTCGAACAGATGCTCTTCACGCGCGGGCTTCCGGATCCGGATCTCCTTATCCGCACTTCGGGAGAGCTCAGAATCAGCAACTTCCTGCTCTGGCAGCTGGCGTACACCGAGTTTCACGTCGCCCCGGTGCTATGGCCCGACTTTACGCGGGAGGACCTGTTCGCAGCCATCCTGGACTATCAGCACCGGGAACGGCGTTTCGGACGAGTCTCCACCCGATGATTGTCCGCCCGCTCTCCATGGCATGATGTCGGCCGAACTCCGTGCCAGATTCGCGGTGGCGCTTGTCGGCGTCCCGGTGGCGCTCCTCGCGATCCATGCCGGCGGCTGGTATTTCGGGGGACTGTTGGCCGTCCTGGCGGGCGTGGCCGCCCGCGAGTTGCAGGCACTCACCGCGGCTGCGGGCGGGCGCCCCATCGGGTGGCTCGGCATTCCCGCGGCATCGATCCTCGTGCTTCTGGCCGCGTATGAACCGACATTCGGTGCGTGGGCGGACCGCGCCCTCGCGCTGCTGCTGGCGCTTGTGCTGGCGGCCCTGGTCGTTGCCGTGTCGCGGCGCAGTACCGAGGCTGCACCGCTGTTGTCCGTGACGGCGACGGTCGCGGGAGCGCTCTATACGGGCGGGACCCTCGCCTTCGGAGTAATGCTGCGCCATCTTCCCGATTCCGTGGCTGCGGATTCCCATGATCCCCTGGAGGGGCGACTGCTGGTGTTGTACCCGCTCGTCGTGATCTGGGCCTCCGATACGGCCGCATACTTCGCCGGGAAGCGTTTCGGGCGCACCAGGATGGCGCCGCGGGTCAGTCCCGGGAAGACGGTAGAGGGCGGGGTTGCGGGGCTGGCTGCGGCCATCGCGGCCGGTGCCCTCGCCGGACTCGTCATGCGCGATCTCGCCAGTTTCCCCGTGTCGCCGGCCATTGGGGCACTCATCGGACTCGCTCTGGGCATCGGAGGCCAATTGGGCGACCTTGCCGAGTCCCTGCTCAAGCGGGAGGCCGGGGTCAAGGACTCAGGGACGCTGCTGCCCGGTCACGGAGGCGTGCTGGACCGATTCGACGCGCTGTTCTTCAGCCTGCCGCTCGCGTACGTCCTGCTCCTTCTGACGCAATTGGCCGGATGACGGGGCCGTGAAGCGCATCGCCCTCCTGGGAGCGACGGGCTCGGTGGGTCGCTCCACGCTTTCCGTGATTCGACGCCATCCCCGGCTGTTCAGCGTGGTCGCGCTGTCCGCGCAGCGATCGGTCGCCGCCCTGGAGGCGCTGGCGGCCGAATTCGGGGCGAGGCATGTGGCGGTGGCCGATCCCGAGGCTCTGGAGGAGCGCCCGGATCTTGTGGCGGCGGGTTGGCTCGGTGGCGCCGACAACATCGTGGAACTCGCTCGGCTCGGGGACGTCGACACCGTGGTGAACGCGGTCGTCGGTGCGGCAGGCCTGCGTCCCACCATCGCCGCCCTGGAAGCCGGGAAGCGATGCGCCCTCGCCAACAAGGAGTCGCTCGTGGCTGCGGGCGACCTCGTTCTTCGTGCGGCCGAGCGGGGCGGGGGTGAACTGGTTCCCGTGGACAGCGAGCATTCCGCGATCCTGCAGTGTGTCGGCTCGGCCCGCCGGGAAGAGATTCAACGCCTCATCCTGACGGCGAGCGGGGGCCCGTTCCGCGGGATGTCCGCGGAAGACCTGGACCGGGCGGACGCGGCCATGGCGCTGCGGCATCCGACCTGGGACATGGGCGCCAAGATCACGATCGATTCGGCAACGCTCGCCAACAAGGCGCTCGAGGTGATCGAGGCGCACTTTCTCTACGGCCTCCCCTATGATCGCATCGACGTGGTGGTGCATCCGACCTCGATCGTGCACTCGTTCGTCGAGTTCGTAGACGGGTCCGTGCTGTCCCAGATGGGTCTGCCCACCATGGAACTCCCGATTCTGCACGCACTGACCTGGCCCCGACGGCTGCCGGATCGGGTGCTCCGCACTTTCGATCCGTGCTCGGCGTCGCCGCTGGTCTTCGAGCCCGTGGACGAGGTACGCTTTCCGCTCTTCCGGCTGGGGGTCGATGCAGGTCGGGCCGGGGGTGCCGCTCCCGCCGTGTTCAACGCGGCGAACGAGGTGGCCGTTGAGGCTTTCCTGAAGGGAATGGTTACCTTCACCGGTATTGCGAATGTCGTCGAGGCCGCGCTGGGGGCATTGCAAGGCACGGCGGCGACGACGCTTGACGAGGTACTCCGGGCGGACCAGGCCGCGCGCAGATGTGCGGCGGCCGAAGTCGAAAGGGTGAATCGAGGATGACGCTGCTGGCCGTTGTGGTTCTGCTCGGTGTGCTGATCTTCGTGCATGAGCTGGGCCATTTCTGGGCCGCGAAATCGGTAGGGGTCGCGGTCCAGCGCTTTTCGATCGGGCTCGGTCCGCGCGTATGGGGGTTTCGAAGGGGTGACACGGAGTACGTACTCTCGGCCATCCCCCTGGGTGGCTACGTCAAGATGCAGGGGATGGAGGACGAGGTCCTGGAGCACCTGGAGGGCGGTGCAGCCCGAGGCCGGAAGAAGCCGGGTCCCGGCGACTTCGACGCGCAACCGGTCTGGGCCCGCGCGGTTGTGATCTCGGCAGGCGTGATCATGAACATGATCTTCGCCTTCTTCCTGTATGCGCTGGTGGCGGCCGCATGGGGGCTGCAGGAGGTGGCCGTCACACGGGTCATGGATGTGGACGAGAGCACGCTGCCGGCCGGGACCGAGGCATTGGCCGACATCGTGCCGGGGGCTTCGATCGTCAGTGTCGGCGCAGCCCGCCCCGATTCATGGAATGAGATTCAGCGCGCGTTCGAGGAGAGTGCGCCGGGCCCGCTGACGGTTGTCACCGAATCCCCGGAGGGCCTGTTCGACGTAGTCGTTCCGACCGAAGCGGAAGACCGTCGGGCACTCGCCGGGTCGCTGCAGTACTGGAGTGATCCGGTGGTGGGGAGTGTCCAGGCGGGAACGCCTGCGGCGGGCGCCGCGATCGAACAGGGTGACCGAGTGACGCATGTGGCGGGCGTCCCGGTCAGCAGTTGGGCGGAAATGACCCGGGAGCTCGGCGCGCGTCCGGGGGAACGCGTGGAGATCGGGCTCTTGCGCGGCGACGCGAATCTGACCCGGATCGTGGTGCTCGATGATGTCGAAGGCCAGCGGGCTGGAGAGCGGCGTGGCATGCTGGGGATCCAGCAGGAGCCACCGCCGCTGCGCACCGTGTCGCTCGGGCTCGGCGAAGCGGTCTCGTTCGGTGCGGCGCGGACCACGGAGGTCACTGCCGCGATCCTCCGCTTTCTGCGCAACCTGGTGACGCTCAACGAGTCGCCCAGGTCGGTGGGCTCTATCGGCACGATCTGGGTGTTTTCCGGGGCGGCCGCCGCGGGCGGACTCAGCACGTTCCTGGGCTTCATGGCGTTCTTCAGCATCAATCTCGCCATTCTCAACATGTTGCCCATTCCGCCACTTGATGGCGGGCACATGGTCTTTCTCGGCATCGAGTTCGTGCGCGGGGAGAAGCTGGGGGTCAAGCAGCGGGTGCGCTGGGGGCAGATCGGCTTCTATGTGATCGTCGGGATCATGGTCTGGGCCCTGGGGAACGACTTGCTCCGCTTCTTCGGGCTCTAGAGGAGCCCGCGGGCACAATCCCTCCGGCATTGGAGCGGCAAGGCGCCGTGCCGGGGCAGCGCTCAGAGGTTCAAAAAAATGACAGTTGGCGTGGCCCGGCTCGTTCCCGCAGCTTCGCCAGATCGAATACCGGGGTCGGACGGTCCGGCAGCGCGACCTCGACCAGTCCCCTGAAGCCCCTGCCCGCCAGCGCGCGCGCCGCGGCCGCCCTGGCAAGGCGGGGGGTGTTCGACTCTTCGGACAGGTGGGCGAGGACCACCACCGACAGACGGGGATCGAAGGTCTCGGCCAGGAAGTCGGCGGCTGCCCGGTTGGAAAGGTGGCCGTGACTGGATGCGATCCTTGCCTTGACCGCGGGCGGGTATCCGGCGGACCACAGCATTCCCTCGTCGTGGTTGGATTCCACGATCAGGGCGTCGCACCCGCGCAGGGCATGGCGGATCTGCACGGTAGGCTTGCCCAGGTCGGTCGCGATGCCGAGTCGAAGGCCGGTCGCCGAGTCGGTGACAGCGACCGCCACGGGGTCGGCGGCGTCGTGGACGGTTATGAAGGGATCGATTCTCAGCGGGTCGATTTCGACCGGATACCCGGCGCGGTAGCTCCGGATCGTCTCGTTTCCGCGAAACAGCTTCCGGCACGCGAGACGCGTCCCCTCCGTCATGAGCAGAGGGGTGCCGTGGGCGCGCGCGAAGACGCCGGCACCCCGGCTGTGATCGCCGTGTTCGTGCGTCAATACAATGGCCGAGATGGCGGCAGGGTCGACGCCGACCAGCGCCAGCCGGCTGGTGAGTTCACGTCCGCTGAAGCCCGCGTCGACAAGAACGTATGTCTCACCGGCGCCCACGAGCACCGAATTGCCCCGGCTCCCGCTTCCCAGAACCGAGAACTGCACGCCGTCAGCGCTCCATCTCCGACCGGAAGGAGGCAGTCGCCGCGAAGACCGTGCGGTAGTGCCCGCGCATGCGTGCGGTCATCTGGACGCGTCTGCGGGCCATGACCGCCCTGGCCGTGGCGATGAACCGTTCGATATCGTACTCCGCCCACGCGCCCGCGGCGCCCCAGGAAAACGGAGGCACCCAGCCGGACACGAGGTCGCCCCCGGACATGCTGGTTCCCGCTCCGATGATCGTACCGGTATTGATGAGCGTTCCGATCCCGGTACGAACGTGGTCGCCCACCAGACACCCGGCCTTCGTCAGACCGGTGTCGATCGTTCGTTTTCCGACCCGGGCCCTCACGGAACCATAGGTGTTCTTGAGGTCCGAGTTTGTGGTCATCGCGCCCAGGTTCACCCACTTTCCCACGATCGCATGACCCAGGTACCCCTCGTGCGCCTTGTTGGAGAAGCCGAGCATGACGGTGGTCCGAACCTCTCCATGGATCCTGCACGCCGGCCCTATGCTCGAATGCGCCACGACTCCTCCCAGCAGGACCGAATCGATCCCGAGGTAGGCGGGCCCGACGATTCGGCACGGTGCCTGCACCCGGGCGCCGGAATCGACGATTACCGGGCCGGCGCTGGCGTCCAGGGTCACGCCGGGCTCGACATCCGAGTCCGGGGAAACCGCGACGTGTCCGGCGCCGAGCCGGTACACGCCCGAGGGGACTCCATGGTCCGGGAAACGGTGTGCGTCGGCCATGATGCGCCCGGGGTTGGACGCCATCAACTCCCACGCCGATCCGAGGAGCGTGCCCTTGACCCGGTGTTCGGGCCAGCGCGGCCAGCGGCCGGCCAGCGCTGCGGCGGGGAAGTTTTCGCCGTCGGGCAGCCAGGCGCCGACCGGGCCGGCCTCGCCCCGCAGGACCGTCGGCTCCTTGAAGTCCGGGGCGAGCTGTTCGTCGGGGACGAACCTGCTCGACAGGTAGACGCGGTCGCCGCGTGGCTCCCTGGTCCCGGCGAGCGTACACGGCGGCGCGTCGGGCTCGTCGAAGTGGCGCAGCGACTCGGCGGCAACGTGGGCGTCGCACACAAGCCCCAGCCGCGCCTCCGCGCGTGCACGCAGCGTCTCGGTGCCGAACAGGAGTTCGCCGACGGGGCGGGTCGCGGCAAACGGCTGCCATTCGCGCGCGACGGCGTCGTCGTAAAGAAGAAGGCGCGGGGGCATTATGGTGAGTCCGGTCCGGCACCCCCGTCGTCGGCCGCGCGCGTGAACCGTGCCGGCAGGTCCTTCAGGTGTTCTTTCAGGCGGACCACTTCGGACCTGGGCATCACCAGCGTGATGTCGTCGGTCCGCACCACGAGCATGTCCTGCGCGCCGAACAGCACCACGCGGCCCGAGTCCGCGAACGCGATGTTGCCTTCACCGCCCGCGACGTGCGCTTCACCCACACGCACATTGCGGTCGGCGTCCGGCGGATTCAGGCGGGCGACGGCCTCCCAGCCGCCGATGTCGTCCCAATCGAAGGTGGCGTCGATGGCGGCGACCTTCGAACTGCGCTCCAGGAGCGCCTCGTCCACGCTGATACCTTCCACCTGATCGAAGAACGTGGCGATGTCGTCGTGCTCGAGCGCGGGCAGCGCACGGGTTATCCCGGGCGCGTGGGTCCCAAGCTCGGCGAGGAAGAACGCAGCCCTCCACACGAAGATGCCGGAGTTCCAGCGGTAGCCGTCCGCGACATAGCGGGCCGCGTCCTCGGGACCGGGCTTTTCGACAAAGGCGGCGACCCGGTAGGCGGCGTGCCCCGTGGGCGTGCGCAACGCCTCGCCGGGCCTGATGTAGCCATAGCCGGTTTCCGGACGGTCCGGGGGGACCGCCACCGTGACCAGCAGGTCTTCCCGCCGCGCGATGTCTGCGGCGGTCGCGAGAACGTCCCGGAAGCGGGCCACCGACGAGACCAGGTGGTCGGAATGAAGGGAGATCATGACGCCGTCGGGATCGGAGCGGGCGATCTCCCAGGCCGCCCGGGCCAGAGCGGGTGCCGTCCCCCGTGCCCGGGTTTCGACGAGGATGGACTCGTCGCCCAGGCTCGTGGCGCGGCGGATCGGCTCCGCGAGGTGGGCGCCGGTCAGCACCCGGATGTTGCCGGGTGGCGCGAGCCCTCGCACGCGCTCGAGGGTGTCCACGATCAGCGGCCGCCGTCCCGCGAGGTTCAGGAGCTGCTTGGGGCGGAGCGAAGTGCTGAGGGGCCAGAACCGTGTGCCGGCACCGCCGGCCAGGACGGTCACCCAGACGGAGGTGTTCGAGGTCACGTGATCCTTCAGGCAACGGGGCCGGGAATCTCCCGCATCCGGGAGCCGTGTCAAGGACTCGCCCAAGGCCGCCGAACCTAGTCACGGGACCGTGCGAAGTCAACGAACGGACGGACGCATCGGAGTTGACTCCGGAACCTCGCCGGGTAGAATTCACGCATGAAGATGCGTAATCTGGGCCTCGTGGTACTCGTAGCCGCCGGTGTTCTCGTGGCATGCGACGACAACCCCTTTCTGATTCGCTGGGTCGAGGATCCCGACACGGTGCGGCTCTACGCACTGTCGCTGCCGGAGCCCAACCTGGTCTCCGGGTTCGACTTCCATTTGCGGCGCGCCGTGCGCATCGAAGCGCCGACGACCGGAGATGACTGGGACATCGCGGTGGACAGGCGCGAGGGGGCGTTGGTGTGGCTGCCGGCAGCTGCGTTGGGGATTCCATCCGAAGCGGCGCTGGCGGTACTGGAGGGAGAGACCTTCGCTTCGGCGATCGAGGCTCCGGAAGATACCGCCCGCTACGTGTCGGATCTCCCTGTGCCGATCGTCGCCGGGCGGATCTACGTGATCCGCACGAGGCGGCACCGCGGCACCTTCGGCACGATCTGCAACTACTACGGCAAGATCGAGCCGCTCAGTACCGATGTCGCCGCCGGGACGGTGCGGTTCCAGTTCGACATGAGCCGCATCTGCAACAGCCGCGACCTGATCCCCCCCGACTAGCGATGCTGGACATCAGGCGACTGCGCCGCGACCCGGACGGCGCGACCGCCGCCCTCGCGCGCCGGGGCCTGGCGAACGCCTCCGAATCGGTCGCCGCGCTCCTCGACCGCGACCGCCGACGGCGCGAGGCTCTGGGAGAGGTCAACGAGCTCAAGTCCCTGCGAAACAGGGTCTCGAAGCGGATCGGCGAGGCGAAGCGCGAGGGCGGTGATGCGTCGGACGAGATCGCCCGCATGCGCGAGGTCGGCGCGCGCATCGGCGAATTGGACGCGGTGGTGGCCGAGGCCGACGACTGGATCGCCGACGAACTGGCGGTCCTTCCGAATCTTCCGGACGCCAGGGTGCCCGAAGGCGGCGTGGAGCGCAACCGGATCGTGCGGAGCTGGGGCCAGCCGGCAAGGCTCCCCTTCGGTGCGAAGCCGCATTGGGAGTTGGGCTCCTCGCTGGGCATCCTGGATCTTGCCGCGGGCGGCAGGGTTTCGGGGTCCGGCTTCTATGTCCTGCAGGGCCGGGGGGCCGCGTTGCAACGGCGCCTGATCGACTGGATGATCGAACTGCACGTGGTAGAACACGGATACCGTGAACTGCGGGTCCCCTATCTGGTCAAGCAGGACGCCATGACCGGGACGGGCCAGCTTCCGAAGTTCGCGGAGGAATCGTATGTGACACGGCGCGACGGTCTGTGGCTGATTCCCACTGCGGAAGTTCCGGTCACCAACCTGCACCGGGGCGAGATCCTTCGTGGTGATTCGCTGCCGCGCAAGTACGTGGCGTACTCACCCTGCTTCCGCAGGGAGGCGGGCGCGGCGGGGAAGGACACGAGGGGGATGCTCAGGGTCCACCAGTTCGACAAGGTCGAGCTGGTTCGCTTCGAGACGCCTCAGGCTGGACCGGCTGCGCTGGAAGAGCTCACCGGAGAAGCGGCCAGAGTACTGGAACTCCTGGGCCTGTCGTACAGAGTCGTCCTCCTCGCTGCCGGAGATCTCGGATTCTCGGCTTCCCTCACCTACGATCTTGAGGTCTGGGCTCCGGGGGTCGGCCAATGGCTGGAGGTCTCGAGCTGCTCTACCTTCAGCGACTTTCAGGCGCGCCGCGCGAACATCAGGTTTCGACGGGCACAGGGCACGGGAACCGAATTCGTGCACACGCTCAACGGCTCGGCGCTGGCGCTGCCGAGGCTTATGGTCGCACTGCTCGAGACGTATCAACAGCCGGATGGTTCGGTCCGGCTTCCGGAGCTTCTTGCTCCGGTCGTCGGATTCAGGGAGATCCGACCCGCGGAGTAGTACCGACCGGCCGGCGACGCCCACAGGAACAGAGATCGGATGATCAGGCGAAGAGGTCTTAACAGCGGAACGGCCGGAGCCAGGGCCCGAACCTGGCCGATCGCGGTGGCCGTTCTCTTCGTCGCCCTGCTGGTCTGGTACCTGGTGTACACCGCGGAGATCGTGCGCTCCCGCCAGGCGGACGCGGAGACCTTCACGCGCATCTACGCCCAGGTGCAACGGGGATTGACGAGCCAGGAGACGGGGGCCGAACTGGCGGCTCTCACCAACCTTCAGCGCGAACTCGTGGCGCTCGGGGTTCCCTTCGTCGTCACTTCCGAGCCGGGCCGCCAGTACAACACCTCGGCCAACCTGCCGTTCGAGGTCGCGGATCCCCCCACCGCCGAGGAGATGGAACGGATACTCCGCTATGCCGACGAGCTCGATGCCCGGAATCCCCCGGTGGGTGACCCGACGAGCCAGCTGGTCCACTATGGCATCACGCCCGAAGCCGCGCGGCTCCAGTGGATGCCCTTCCTTTGGGCGTCGGGCCTGCTGCTCACGGTGCTGCTGGCGGTTACCGTCTTCCGGTACCAGCGTCGCGCTGCCGCCGAGCAGGCGTGGACGGCGATGGCACGCGAACTCGCGCACCAGCTGGGCACGCCGATCAGTTCACTGCAGGGATGGGTGGAGGTGCTGGGGCTGTCCCCGACCGAGCGTCCCGGTGACATGCGCCAGCTCGAGATCGCTGCGGCCATCGGCGAGGACCTTGTACGCCTTGAGCGGGTCAGCCGGCGCTTCGAACTCATCGGCAGGGATCCGGAACTGAG
The DNA here is from genome assembly GCA_964602175.1 of uncultured Gemmatimonadaceae bacterium. Lineage (GTDB taxonomy): Bacteria > Gemmatimonadota > Gemmatimonadetes > Longimicrobiales > Gaopeijiaceae > Bin94. The sequence goes on from CAZRQE010000094.1 coordinate 67,524, forward strand.
ACGTGTTTCCCTCCGGGATGTGATCGCGGAGCTGCGCACCTACATGGAGGCGCGGCTACCCCGCCTGGGCCCCGGCGTGGCGCTGCACGTCCAGGTTCCCGACGACCTGCCCGACATTCTCGGGCACGAGGTGCTTCTGGCGTGGGCCCTGGAAAACGTCGTCAAGAACGCGCTCGACGCGATGGCGGGCACGGGAGGCTCGATTACCCTCTCCGCCCGGCCCGCCGAGGACAGGTGGGTCGTCCTCCAGATCAGGGACACGGGCCCGGGCGTGCCCTTCGAGATCCGCGACCGGTTGTTCGACCCCGGGGTAACGACCAAATCCGGTGGCTGGGGGGTCGGACTTACCCTGACACGACGAATCGTCGAAGGCGTTCATCGTGGAAAGCTCGAGCTCGTGGACCGCGGTGAACGTGGCGTCACTTTTCAGGCACGGCTTCCGCGAGCGCCGGAGACGCGCGGTCACCATGGTCGTGGAGGGGATCCGCCACGGCGCGGCGCCCCGTGAGGGAGGACGGCGGGCCGTTGAATGCACGCTCAGGCGGGACCCGGTCGCGGGAGCCGGCGTTCGTCGCACCCGGTTTGAACCCCGAACAGCGGGAGGCCGTCGAGCACTTCGAGGGTCCAGGTCTGGTGCTGGCCGGTGCAGGATCGGGCAAGACGCGGGTTCTCACAACGCGGGTGTGCCACCTGATCCTGAAGCATGGGGTTCCACCCGACCGCGTCATGGCCGTCACCTTCACCAACAAGGCGGCCGGGGAAATGCGTGATCGCGTGATCGCAATGCTGGGCAGTGAGCCGCGGGGACTCTGGATAGGGACCTTTCACGCCATCGGAGCGCGCCTCCTCCGTCGCCACGCCCCCGCGGTCGGCTGGACGCGGGCGTTCACCATCAGGGACGCCGAGCAGTCACTGCGCGAGGTGAAGAAGGCCCAGAAGAGCGTGGACGTGAACCCGCTGCGGTGGTCCCCGAGATCGATCCGGGAGCGGATTTCGGCAGCCAAGAACCAGCTGATCGGGGTGGAGAGGTTTGCCGCGGAATACGGCGACGGCGGGGATCTGTTCATGAGGCGCGTCGCGCTCGTCTATCCCGTCTACCAGGAGGCCCTGCGCACCCAGGACGCCATGGACTTCGACGACCTGCTGGTGCTTCCCGTACGCCTCCTCGAGAGCGATCCCGACCTCCTGCACCGCTACCAGGAGCGCTTCGCCTTCATCCTGGTGGACGAATACCAGGACACCAACCACGCCCAGTTCCGATTCCTGGAACTCCTGGCATCGGCGCACGGCAACCTCATGGTCGTGGGCGACGACGACCAGAGCATCTACGGTTGGCGCGGGGCCGACATCCGCAATATCCTCGACTTCGAACACAGCTTTCCGGACGCGCGGGTCGTGCGCCTTGAGCGGAACTACCGTTCGACGTCCGTGATCCTGGACGCTGCGAATGCGGTGATCAGCGAGAACGCGGAGCGAAAGCGGAAGACACTGCGCACGGAGCGACGGGGTGGCGCGCCCGTCACCTGCCTGGAGGCACGGGACGAGGGCGACGAAGCGCTGTGGATCCTGGAGGAGATCGAGCGGCTCATGCTCGCCGACCCCGACTACGATCACCGCCACTTCGCGGTGCTGTACCGCACCAACGCCCAGTCCCGCGCCCTCGAGGATCGCTTCAGGCGGCGCGGACTGCCGTACCAGATCGTCGGTGGGGTGCGGTTCTATGAACGCCGCGAGATTCAGGATGTGCTGGCCTACCTGCGCCTGGCCGGCAACCCGCGCGACATGGACGCCTTCGATCGGGTCGTGAACTACCCGCGTCGAGGGATCGGCGCGACCAGTCTGGCGCATCTGTCCTCCTTCGCGCGCGAAGCGGGGCTCGACCTGCTCGAAGCCGCCGCCCGGGCCGACGAGGTCCGGGACTTGACCCCGGGCGCCCGCCGCGGCCTCCTCTCGTTTGCCGGATTGATCCGCAGGCAAACCGCGCTCGCGGCACAGCGGACGGCCGGCGAGGTCCTGGAGGAAGTCATCGAGGAGCTGGATATCCTCATGCTCCTGCGCGGAGAGGGACCGGATGGGGAAGACCGTGCGGAGAATGTCCGCGAACTCGTCGCCGCGGCCCATGACTTCGACGCCGGGCTGGTTCTCGATGCCGAGGACGGCGAGATGGACGGGTTTACCGATCTCGACCTGTTTCTTCAGCATGTGGCGCTCGTCACCGATGTCGACCGTCACGATTCCGCAGCCGACGCGGTGACGCTCATGACCATTCACAGCGCCAAGGGGCTTGAATTCCCCGTGGTCTTCATTGCCGGCATGGAGGAGGGATTGTTCCCCCTGTCACGGGCGTACGACGACGCGAAATCGCTCGAGGAAGAACGGCGGCTTCTATATGTGGGCGTCACACGCGCACGGGACATGCTTTACCTGACGCACGCCCGGCGGCGGCGGCGGGCGGGAGAAGTTCTCCACGGGACGCTGTCGTCCTTTCTGGATGTTCTGGAGCACAGTCTCGAACACAAGTTCACGCAGCGCGTGCGCTGGGACTGGGCCGACCGGCCGCCGCGCCCGCGAAGAGAGGACCGAACCTCGCCCCGGGACGGCGACGACGCGGAGCCGGGGTTCAACCAGGACCGCCCTCGGTATGTGAAGGGCGAGCGTGTCCTTCACCAGACCTTCGGTTCCGGCACCATCGCCGAGCTGTCGGGGTTCGGACGGGATCTCAGGGTGACCGTCGACTTCGACACCGCCGGAAGGAAGAAGCTGCTGGTGCGCTACGCCGCCCTCGAACGGGACTACTTCTAGCTCCAGCGCGTTGCCGGCCCGGTGCCTCGCCGCTCGGCCGGCCCCGCCAGGTCAGGCGTCGTCGCCGCCGGCGGGAGGTGCTGCGGCCCTTCCTTCCGCCGGCGTGCCGCGGCCGCGCAGCAGCGCGGTACCCTGCCGCAGCATTCTGACGGCGGCGGCTGCGTCCAGCACCGCATCCTCGGCCTCGGACTGGGCAAGGTCGAGCAGGGCCGAAAGGTCTGCGACACGCCGCTTCACTTCGGCCGAGGCCCGGCCGAGATCATCCGCCACCTCGCCGACGGCGCCATCGAAACGGTCGACCTCGGATCGCACGACCTCCGTGATCCGGTCCAGGTTCCGCGCAGCGCTGTTGGCGTGTTCCACCAGGGGGACGGCCCGCTCGGCGGTCGTGTCGAGGAACGCGGCCCAGGTGCGCGAAAGAAGCCGCAGTTCGGAAAGAACGAGGAGGAGAACGATCAGGATGGCCACGAACGCCACGCCGATCCCGACGGTCATCCACGCCGAAACCAGGCCGATCCCGTCCCTGGCGAGCGTGACGACCGTCGTGTCCTGAAGCGCTGTAGCGAGGTGCAATGACATTGCTGACCACCGGATGAAGTCGCTGCGGGTCCCGGCCAAATATGGGCCTTCAGCGGGAACCGATCCAGCGGTATCTTCCACCCATGCCATCATTCATCGTGACCGGCGGACGGGAACTGGGCGGGACCATCCGTCCGGGCGGGAACAAGAACGCGGCCCTCCCGGTGCTTGCCGCGACCATGATGTCCGCCGAGCCCGTCACCGTTTGCAACGTCCCTCGCATCCGCGATGTCGCCACGCTGCTGGAAATCATGGATTCGCTGGGTGCCGATGTCGCGTGGACCGGGGCCAACGAGGTCAGGGTCGATGCCGCCAACGCCATCGCCGGCGAACTCGACCCCGCCCTGGCCGAACGCATCCGGGCATCGATACTGTTGGCCGGACCGCTGCTCGCACGCTTCGGCTCGCTGTCGCTCCCCCCGCCGGGCGGCGACGTCATCGGCCGCCGCCGCCTCGACACGCACCTTCTTGCCTTCCGGGCGCTCGGGGCGGAGGTCGAGACCTCTTCCGGCCTCGATATCCGCGCCCGCTCCCTTGTCGGCGCCGACATGTTCCTCGACGAACCCTCCGTGACCGCGACGGAGAACGCCGTCATGGCCGCCTCCCTGGCCGAGGGCGAGACGGTCATAAGGAACGCCGCGGCAGAGCCCCATGTACAGGACCTGTGCCATCTTCTGAATGCGATGGGCGCGAGGATATCCGGCATCGGGACGTCCAATCTGGTCATTCGCGGCGCGTCATCGCTGGGGAGTGCCGAATACACGATCGGCGCGGACCACGTGGAGACGGGGTCGTTCATCGGTCTCGCGGCGGCCACGAGGAGCAGGCTGGTGATCGAGGATGCGCCGTTGGAGCATCTCGATTCCGTCCTCATCGGTTTCCGGCGACTCGGAATCGAGTGTCGGGTGGATGGACGAGACCTGATCGTCGACGGTCGCGAGGAACCCGTTATCCGGATGGATGCCTTCGGTCACCTGCCGAAGGTGGACGACGGTCCGTGGCCCGCGTTTCCAGCGGATCTCACGTCGATCGCGGTCGTCGCGGCCACGCAGGCACGCGGAACGATCCTGATTCACGAGAAGATGTTCGAATCGCGCATGTTCTTTACCGACAAGCTGGTATCGATGGGTGCGCGCATCGTGCTGTGCGACCCGCATCGCGTGGTCGTCGTCGGCCCGTCGCAGCTGCGGGGCACCCGCCTGGAGAGTCCGGACATCCGTGCCGGCATGGCGATCCTGATCGCCGCGCTGGGCGCGACCGGCCAGAGCTGGATCCGCAACGTGGGGCAGATCGAACGGGGCTACGAGAGGATCGACCAGCGTCTCAGAGCCCTTGGCGCAAGCATCGAACGTCGTGATTGACCGGCGAACTCCGTCACAGCTATAATACCTTGGTGGCTGACGGGCCGCTGCGGCCTTTCCAAGTGGGGGAGATGGCATCCCCCGCTTTTTTTGTCCGTTGATGAAAGGGTGATCGACGTGAATGCAAGCCGGGCCGAGCTCCAGCGGGAGTTCGAAGAGCGACTTTCCCGCCTGGGCTACGATCTGGTGCAGGTCGAGTGGGCGGGTCGCGCTCATCGTCCGGTCATCAGGCTTCGCGTGGAACGTTCCGCCCTGGACCGGCCCGTCTCACTCGGAGATTGCACGGCCGTCAGCCGCGGGATGGAAACCTGGCTCGACTCGGACGTCAGGATACCCGATCGCTACGTGCTCGAGGTGTCGTCGCCGGGCCTCGAGCGCCCCCTTACGCGCGCCCGGGATTTTCGCCGGTTTCGCGGACGGAAGATCGCCGTGCAGGGAACCGAACCGCTTGCGGATGGCACTTCGCGAATCGAGGGGACCCTGCTCGGGCTTGCCGGTGGTGATGAACGTGCCGGGTCGATCCTGGTGCGGCTGAGCGGCGGCCACGAAGTCGAGGTTCCGCGTTCACGCGTTGCGAAGGCGCGCCTGGTCCACGAATGGAATGCACGATGACGGATTCCTCCCTGATCGGTCAGGCGGTCGGCGCGATCGCCAAGGCAAAGGACCTGGATCCCGACGAGGTGGACGTGCTGGTCAAGGAGGCCATCCACGCCGGTCTGGCGCGAATATTCGGCGCGAACGTCGACACCGAGATCGATGTGGACCAGCGTACGGGCGAGATCGACATGCTGGTGCTGAAGCGGGTGGTCGCAACGGTCGAGGACGAGTCGTCGGAGATCTCCGTCGAGGAGGCCCGCTGGGACGATCCCACCTACGAGATCGGCGATGTCATGGAGATCCCCGTGGACTTCTCCGAGTTCGGGCGCAACGCCGTCATGGCGGCCAAACAGCGCATCGTGCAACTGGTCCGCGAGGGCGAGCGCCAGCGTATCCGGGACGAGTACACCGATCGGGTCGGCGACCTGCTCTCCGGTGAGGTGCAGCAGATCGAGCGCGGCAAGATCGTCCTGCTGCTGAACCGTACCAGAGAGGCGGAGGCGATCATTCCGTGGAAGGAGCAGAATCCGCGTGAACGCTTCCGCCAGGGCGAATCCATCCGGGCCGTGCTCAAGAAGGTCGACGAGACTCCGAAGGGCCCCCGGCTGATCTTCTCGCGCTCGGACCCGCTTTTCGTCGCCGCCCTGTTCAACCTGGAGGTGCCCGAAATCCAGCAGGAGATCGTCGAGATCAAGGAGCTGACCCGGGAGGTCGGAGGCCGGACCAAGATCGCCGTGCACAGCCGCGATGAGTCCATCGATCCCGTGGGTGCCTGCGTGGGTCTCAAGGGGTCGCGAGTCCAGGCCGTGGTTTCGGAACTGGGTGGCGAGCGGATCGACATCGTACCCTGGCATCCGGATCCGGAGATCTTCGCGCGGCGGGCACTGGCGCCGGCCCGCGTGGCCAAGGTCGTCTCGGATTCCGCTCGGCAGGTCGTCACGGCGATCGTCGACGAGGACCAGCTCTCCCTTGCGATCGGCCGGAACGGGCAGAACGTGCGCCTGGCATCTCAGCTGATCGGATGGCAGATCGATCTCTACGGCTCGCGCGAGTGGCTGGAACGCGGCGCCGACATGTCGCTGTTCGTGGAGGAAGAGGCGGATTCATACGAAACGGCCGACTTTCCGCTGAGCGAGCTCTCGCTCGACACATCGACGCTGAATGCGCTCGCGTCGGCCGGCTACGACAGCTTCCTCGACATCATCGATCTGGACCGCGCCGACTTCCTGGCCGTCGACGGCGTGACGGAGGATGCGGCAGCCCGGCTCCTTGCCCTGATCGAAGACCTCACCGTGGTCGACTCGGAGTCCGCTCGTTCCGGCGAGGAGCCACTGAGCGGAGGGGGTGGGCTGGCCTGATGCGGGTGAAGGAACTGGCGACGGACCTCAAGGTCAATGCCGATGTGCTCCTGAGGTTTCTGCGGGAGTCCGGCGTGCGGGTGGGCCACACCGACGCCCCGATCAGGGACGTTGACGTAGCGCTGATACGCACGCGCCTGGAACGCGAACGCAGAGCGGGTCACGGCGAAGCCGCCGACGTGATGACGGCTGCGGTCAAGGCCCGGAGGCCGGTCAGCCGCCGCCGTCGGCGGGCACCCTCGCGCCGTCGTGTCACGGTCGAACCGGAAGCGGCGGTCGCGGAGGCGCCGGAGGACGCGGTCGCCGCCGACGAGATGGCCGCCGATGGGGCTGCCCCGGATTCCACACAGGAAGCAGTGGGCGCTCCGGAGCCGTCCACGGCCGAATCCGTGGAGCCGGCCGAGTCCCGCGAGGCCGAGGCCGTGCCTTCCGGGGAAGGCCCAGAGGCCCGGGTGGCCGAGGCGCCGTCCCCCGACGAGCTGGCGGCCGCGGCCGATTCAGCTCCCGCGGACGATGTCCTGGCGGCCCCGACCCCCGAGAGTCAGGCCGACGAAGGCGAGTTGGCGGTATCGGAGCTTCCCGGAGCCGCACCTGAGCCTTCACGGCCGGACGGAACCGACGCGGCCGCGGACCACGACGCCGCGCTTCCCCGGCCCGAACCGCCGGTTGCAGCCCGCATGGGCTTCAAGCCGACGAGCGCCAGAGACCGCCCCGGTGTTGCTCAACCTTCCGCGTCGGGCAAACCCGAGCCCGCCGCTAGCGCAGGCCCCGGCGGCCGCGTGCGGATCCAGGCAGAAGGCTATACGTCGGACGGCCGCCGCAAGAGGGCGCGGAAGAAGGGCCGCCGCCGCAAGGGCACGGACCGCGACGTGGCGAGGCAGAACATCCAACGCGTCATGGCCGAGATCAAGGGCGGCAAGAGGAAGCGCAAGAAGGGGAAGGGCGCGGTGGCCGCGGCCAAGGAGGAGCGGGTTGCGGCCGAGGAGCGCGCAGCCGAGGCCAGGTCCGTCGAGGCACGAACCGTACGCGTCAACGAATTCCTCACCGTCGCCGAGCTGGCGGAGCTCATGGATGTTTCCCCGACCGAGATCATCGGGTGGGCATTCAAGAACATGAGCCTGATGGTCACCATCAATCAGAGGCTCGACTTCGATCAGATTGAATTGCTGCTCGAAGGGTTCGGCTTTTCCGCGGTTCGCGAGACCGACTACCTGCCCCCGTCGGACGAGCAGGCCGAGCAGGACGATCCCGCGGATCTGCGTCCGCGTCCGCCCGTCGTGACCGTCATGGGGCACGTGGACCACGGAAAGACCAAGCTGCTCGACTGGATCCGCGATACCAACGTCGTGGCCGGCGAGGCCGGAGGCATCACCCAGCACATCGGCGCGTATCACGTCGAACTCGACGACGCCCGCACCATCTCGTTCCTCGACACGCCCGGGCACGCCGCATTCACGGCCATGCGCGCGCGTGGCGCGGACGTCACGGACCTGGTGGTTCTCGTCGTCGCGGCCGATGACGCGGTGATGCCGCAAACCGTCGAAGCGATCAGCCACGCGAAGACCGCCGGCGTTCCCATGGTGGTCGCTATCAACAAGATCGACCTGCCCACCGCGAATGCCGACAAGGTCCGGCAGGACCTGTTACAACACGGGGTTACGGTCGAGGACTTCGGCGGAGAGACACTGGTTGCGGAGGTGTCCGCCAAGACGGGCGAGGGCATGGACGACCTGCTCGAGAAAGTCCTCCTTCAGGCCGAGATCCTCGAACTCCAGGCGAACCCGGCCCGCGACGCAGTGGGCGCGGTGGTCGAAGCCGAACTGGACATCGGCAAGGGACCCGTGGCGACGATTCTCGTGCAGAGCGGTACGCTGCGTGTCGGCGACAGCTTCGTGGTGGGGCTGCACGACGGACGCGTGCGCGCGTTGCTCGACGAACGCGGCCACGGGGTCGACGCCGTGGGCCCGGGTATTCCGGTGCAGATACTCGGCGTGGCCGGAGTGCCCCAGGCCGGTGACGTGCTTCAGGTGATGGGAGCCGACAAGGCGGCCTCCATCGCCGCCAACCGGCAGCGGCTCGACCGGGAGAAGCAGCTGCGGATCAAGCAGCGGGGCATCAAGCTCGGCGACTTCACGCAGCTGCTGGCGGCGGGTGACGTCGGGACGCTGCGGCTGGTCGTCAAGGGCGACGTGGACGGGTCCGTCCAGGCGCTTTGCGATGCCCTGGAGCAGTTGTCGACCGAAGAGGTGCAGGTGGAGATCATCCATCGCGGCGTCGGCGCGGTCAACGAGTCCGACGTGATGCTGGCGCTCGCCGCCGGGGCCGTCGTCGTCGGCTTCCGTGTCCGCCCGGACGCCCTGGCACGCCAGGCTTCGTCGCGCGAAGCCGTCGATATCCAGGTCTACGACGTGATCTACGAGGCGGTGGACGATGTCAGGGCCGCGCTCGAGGGGCTGCTGGCACCCGAGCGGCGCGAAAGCGTCGTCGGGGCGGCGGAGGCCCGGGTCATCTTCAAGATCCGCGGCGTCGGCACCATCGCCGGAAGCTACATCATGGAGGGCGTGGTGCAGCGCGGAGGCCTTGCACGCGTCATCCGCGACGGCGTTGTGATCTACGACGGTGAGATCGGGTCGCTCAGGCGCTTCAAGGAGGACGTCCGGGAGGTGAAGGAAGGCTTCGAATGCGGGATCGGCATCGCGAACTTCAACGATCTGAAGGTGGGCGACGTCGTGGAGACCTACCAGGTGCAAGAGGTTGCCCGCACCCTGGCGGGCGCCGAGCGGGGTTGAGCGAACCCCGTATCGCAGCGGCTCCGCGGCCTTCGGTGGTCGTCACCGTGGCTACCTGGGACCTGTCCATGCCGGGCTCGGCATCGCTGAAGCAGAAACGTTCCGTCCTGCGCTCGCTCAAGGACAGGCTCGCGCGGATGAACGTGTCGGTCGTCGAGTCGGGACTTCAGGACGCGCGCAACCGGGCCCGGGTCTCGGTGGCGTTCCTCGCGGCGCACTCCGCCCAGGCCGACTCGATCCTGGAGTCGGTCGACCGCCGCGTGGCCGGGGCGAGGGGCGCGGTGGTGGTCGCCAATTCCACCGAACGGTACTGATGTCCGGGCGGCGTCTTTCACGCCTGGGGGAGCAGCTTCGCCGGGAACTGTCGACCAGGATTCAGTACCAGCTTCGCGATCCCGACGTGGGGTCCCTGACGGTGACCGGAGTGGATGTGACCGAGGACCTGTGGCTGGCCCGCGTCCATGTTGAACTCCACGGCTCGCGGGATCAGCAGGACCGCACCCTGGCGGCTCTGGGCCGCGCGGCACCGTTTCTGCGTTCGGTACTCGGACGTGAACTCAGGATCCGGCGCATGCCCGAGCTGCGGTTTCAGCGGGATACGACGATCGAGGACGGTCGGCGGATCGAAGCCATACTGCGCGATGTGATGCCTTCCGGCGGCGGGGCGGACGATCCTTGAAGGCTGTGCCGGGTGACATGCGTTTCCTTCTGGTGGACAAGCCGGCCGGAGTCACCTCCCACGACGTGGTCGGGGCGGCGCGCCGGGGACTGGGTGTGCGAAAGGTGGGGCATGCGGGAACGCTCGATCCCTTCGCCACCGGGCTTCTCGTGCTCGCGGTGGGGAAGGCGACGCGGCTGCTCGAGTACCTCGTGGGGTTCGACAAGACCTACCGGGCGACCGCCTGGCTCGGTGTGGCCACCGATACACAGGACCGCGACGGCGTGCGAATCGCCGAAGACGACAACTGGACCTCGTTGAAGCGGGGGCAGCTGGAGGCGGCGGCGGCCGGAATGGTCGGCCGGCTGAGCCAGGTGCCACCCGTGTACTCGGCGGTGAAGGTGGACGGCGTGCCGGCCCACCGGCGCACGCGGCGGGGTGAGCGCGTGACGCTCAGTCCCCGGGAGATCACGCTCCGCAGCTTCGAGATCCTCGACCATGTGCCGCCCCGGGTGCACATCCGGGTTGTGTGCTCCAGCGGCACCTATGTGCGGTCGCTGGCGGTCGAGTTCGGCAGGCGGCTGGGAACGTCGTGTCACCTCGCGGAACTGCGCCGCACGCGGGTCGGTTCGCTCCGTGTGCGCCACGCGGCATCGCTCGCTTCCGTGGAGGCGGGAGAGCCGCGGCGGGGGGCCTGGGTCGGGGCCTTGTCCGCCCTGTCGCATCTGCCGCGTGTCGTTGTCGGTGCCGAGGAGGCGGCGCAGCTGGCCGACGGGAGGCGGATCCGCGGGGACGCGCCCGACCGAAGCGCGGCCATCTTCGTCCTCCCGGGGGAACAGCTGGTGGCGGTCGGCGCGGTCCGCGACGGAGTGCTCCGGCCCAGAAAGGTCTTCCACGAGCCCGGGGGACCCGGGACGTGACGGTTCTTCGGCCGGGGCCCTCGGGTCTTCCGCGGGACGATTATCCCGTCGTCGTGACCGTTGGGACGTTCGACGGAGTCCACCGGGGGCATTGGCGGGTCCTGGAGGAGATCGTGGGAAGGGCGTCGGCGCGGGACGGACGCAGTGTCCTGGTTACCTTCGATCCGCATCCGCTGCGGGTGGTTCGGCCCGAAGCCGCACCACCGTTACTGACCACGCCGGACGAGAAGAAGGCTGTGCTCGCATGCAGCCAGCTCGACTACCTGGTCTTCCTGGCGTTCACGCCCGAGCTTCGCGAGTTCTCGCCGCGCCGGTTCGTGGACGAGGTCCTGTTGCGGCGGCTGGGGATGAGCCATCTCGTTATCGGGTACGATCACGGCTTCGGACGAGGACGGTCCGGGGACGTCAATACTCTCCGGGCCATCGCCGCCGCACGGGGGTTTCAGCTCGACGTCGTGAAAGCGGTCCATTCCGGCCCGGCCGCGGTTTCGTCATCGTCGATTCGCCGCGCGCTCCTCGAGGGGCGCCTGGCCGATGCCAACCGCTGGCTGGGTCGGCCGTACTCCCTGAGCGGCAAGGTCGTCAAGGGAGACGGACGGGGGAGGGATCTCGGGTTTCCGACTGCCAATCTGCACGTTGCCGGGACCGACAAGCTTATTCCCGCCCAGGGCATCTACGCGTGTTTCGCCACCGTGCCCCAGGGCAGGTTCATGGGCGCGCTCCATATCGGAGAACGACCGACCTTCCCGGACGCCAGCGCTTCCGTCGAGGTGAACCTGCTCGATTTCGACGCCGATCTATACGGACAGACGATCCACGTGGACATGATCGAATACCTGCGCCCGGTGGCAGCGTTCGGTTCGGCAGCGGCGCTGGCGGACCAGATGCGGGGCGACGTGGCGCACACCCGGAAGCTCCTGGAGCGGCGTTTGGTCCCGGTACCGGTGGCTTGAAGTTCCGGTCCGGTTTTTCCGCGCGCGGGCGGCTCTCGATCCGAGACCAACGCGGAGTCATTTCCAAAGCGGAGATGAGCCTGAACTTGGGGAGTTGTGGCGGGTGAGGGAAGCGCCTGGGTGTGGGGCGAGTGGATGGTTGAGGGTGTGTGATTATCCCCTGGGACAGAGGGTAGAGGCAACGGGCGAGCGTGGG
>CAZRQE010000095.1:0-16527 GCA_964602175.1 uncultured Gemmatimonadaceae bacterium
GCCATGCGGCGCGCGGCCATCGCGTACGGGGTGCCGTACCTCACGACGATGTCGGCCACCAGCGCGGCGGTCGACGCCGTGACCGCGATGCGCACCCGCCGCCCCGAGATCCTCAGCATCCAGGAGCGGATCGCGCGGGAACGGGAACCGGTGGGCGTGGCGTAGCGGATGCGTCGGCACTCCGGGTTCGAAAGCGCCTTGGAGACGCGCTGCCGGGGGAGGCTCCGTGCCGATGACGGGACCTGGCCGACCCCCCCGGGCGGAATCGTGGCCGATTGCTTCGCCGTGCGCGCTTCTCCGGTGATTCCCGCGTGACCGCCTTCCTCATGCACCCTGCGGCCGTGCTCCACGACACGGGCTGGGGGCACCCGGAGCACCAGGGGCGGCTGCGTGCGGTGGCGTCAGCGGTCAAGAACGATCTGGTCGCGCTGCACGGGCGCGTCGAACAGGTCGCGCCGGAGGCCGGCGGCGAAGAGGACCTGAGGCTGGTGCACACGGACGCACTGATCGCGCGGGTGAACGGCGCGGTGACCATGGCGCGGGAGAGCGGACGCGTGGGTGCGCTCGACCCGGATACGCGCGTTTCGGGGGCTTCCTGGGAGGCGGCGCTGGGAACGGTGGGCGCGGGGCTTGAAGCCGTGCGCGGCGTGGCCCAGGGGCGTTTCCGGAACGCGTTCGTGGCCTCGAGACCCCCGGGACATCACGCCACCCCGGACCGCGCGATGGGATTCTGCCTCTTCAACAACATCGCCATCGCGGCGGCGGCCCTGCGTGCGCGTGGCCTTGCGCGACGGGTGCTGGTCGTGGACTGGGACGTGCACCACGGCAACGGGACGCAGGACGCCTTCTACGACGACCCTTCGGTCTTCTTCCTGTCCCTGCACCAGTATCCCCACTACCCGGGCACCGGCGCGGCGAACGAGACCGGCAGTGGTGCCGGAGAGGGCTTTACCCTGAACGTCCCGCTTGCCCCGGCCACGCCGCGCCGGGACTACCTCCAGGTCTTCCGGATGGCCCTCGACACGGCAGTGGACCGCAGCCGGCCGGATTTCATCCTGGTTTCGTCCGGCTTCGACGTGCTTGCGGGCGACCCGTTGGGGGGGCAGCTCCTCGAACCGGAGGATCTCCACGAGGCGACGTTGCGGGTCATGGAAGCCGCGGACCGCTGTTGCGGCGGTCGAGTCGTGGTATTCTTGGAGGGTGGGTACGACCCGGAGCGCACGGGTGCGGGGTGTGTCGCCGTGCTCCGTGCCCTCGCAGGGGTCGGCATGGACGGGACCGCGACGGACGGAGGCAGTGACGCGTGAGTGCGAACTCGGTACGGTTTCTGCTTGTCGGCGCGCTCCTGCTCGGTCCCTCTCCGGCCCTCGCCCAGGAGAACGAGGCCCACCAGTATCATCCCGCCGCCCAGGAGGCGATTTCCAAGATCCGTTCGCCCTTCTGTCCCGGCCAGACGCTGGAGATCTGCCCCTCGTGGCAGGCCGAGGAGTTGCGGGACAGCATCGACCGGTGGGCGGGGGACGGCCTGAGCGCCGACAGCCTCATCGAACTCGTGGTCGCGACGCACGGCGAGGAGTATCGCGGCTTCCCCAAGCGGAGCGGAACGGGACTGCTGGCGTGGGTGATGCCTCCGGCCGCCCTGATCCTGGGGCTGGGCCTGGTCGTATTGGCCTTGCGCCGTCTGAGGGGACCCGCGACGCCGGCGTCGGAGCAGGGCGGGCTTACGGAGCAGGAAAAGGAGCGGCTCGACAGCGCCCTCGCCGAACTCGAAGCCATGGAGCAGACGGAATGAGCAGGTCCCCATCGGATACCTCCAGCGTGCGGCTCGCGAGCGCCGCGGGTGTGGCCGAGGTTCAGGACGCGCTCCGCGAGCGCGGCTTCGACGCCTGGCTGATCTACGACTTCAAGGACCGCAACCCGATCGGGCGCTCCCTTCTCGGTCTGGAGTGGACCACCCGCCGCGGCTTCGCGCTGGTCCCCGCCGAGGGATCGCCGCGCCTCCTGATCCACGCGATCGAGCACTCGTCGTGGCGCCACCTCGACTGGCCCAGGCGAAGCTATTCGAGCCGCCAGGGCATGGAGCGCGAACTGCGGGAGTTGCTGAAGGGGCATGGCCGCGTGGCCACCGAGACATCGCCGCGCAGCAACGTCCCGTACCTCGACCTGCTGCCGGCCGGCATCCGCGACGTGATCCTGGACACGGGGACCGAACTGCACAGTTCCGGCGACCTGGTGTCGACCTTCTACGCCGTGTGGAGCCCGGAACAGCGCGAGGAGCACGGGCGCGCGTCCGAGATCGTGAAGACGGTGGCGCGCGACGCCTTTGCACGCGTGGCCAGCCATGTGGTACAGGGCCGCCGCATCACCGAGGGCGCGCTCGCCACCTGGATCCGCCACGAGCTCAGGCGGCGGGGTCTGCCCGACCAGACCGACTGCATTGTCGCGATCGGTCCCACGGCCGCGGATCCCCACTACGATCCGGGCGAGGTCGGGGAGAGCATCAACGCCGGTGACCTCCTGCTCATCGACCTGTGGGGCGCCTTCCACGAGGGCTCCGTGCCGGCCGACCAGACCTGGATGGGGTTTCTCGGCGCCGAACTGCCGCCGCGGATCGGTGAACTGTGGACCACGGTCAAGGCCGCGCGCGACGGGGTCGTGAGTTCATTGCGGGAACGCTACGCCCGGGGCGACACCATCCGTGGCTTCGAGGCGGACGACGTGGCCCGCAAGATCATCACCGATGCGGGATACGGGGAGTACTTCATCCACCGCACCGGCCACTCGATCGATCGCGACATCCACGGCCGCGGCCCGAACCTCGACAATCTCGAAACCCGCGACGACCGCGTGCTGGTTCCCGGCGTGGGCTTTTCCGTCGAGCCCGGCATCTATATCGCCGGAGAGGTGGGTCTGCGCACCGAGATCAACGTCCACATGGGTCCGAACGGACCGGAAGTCACGGTCGAAAAGCCGCAGCAGGACGTCTTTCTGCTCCTGGACGGCTGATCGCCAGCCCGACCGGAGCGGGGCCGTGTGGCTGACGTGACGCCGACGGGACGGCGGTCGCTGATCAGCGTCGCGCTACCGGTTCCGGTGCGCCGTTCGTTCACCTACAGCGTCACCGGCGAGGTGCCAGCCGTCGGAGCTCGCGTGGTGGTCCCGTTCGGAAAACGAACCCTGGTCGGGTGGGTGCTGGGGGCGGGGACCGCAGTGCCGCGGGTGCGCGAGGTGCGTTCGGTGCTCGACGCCGAGCCCGTAGTCGGCGACGAGTTGCTGGGGCTCGCCCGGTGGATGTCCGACTACTACGTCGCGCCGGTGGGCATCGTGCTCAAGGCCATGTTGCCGGCCCGCATGGCAAGCGCGGCCGGAAACCGCCCGCTTCCACGGATGCGCGCGGTCGTCACCATCACCCGCTCGATCGGCACTCTCGACGAGCTCGAGGACACCTTCGGGCGGGCCAGGCGCCAGCGGGAGGCCTACGAACAGCTCCAGGGGGCCGGAGGAAAACGAACGCTGGCTGCCCTGGCCGAGAGCGGCTTCAGCCGCGGCGTGATCAGGGGGCTGGAGGCCAAAGGACTGGCGCGCGTGACCCGGGAGCGGGTGCTTCGCGACCCGTTCGGCGACCAGCCGGCCGGGGACGGGAAGACGTTGGTGCCGACCACGGCGCAGCGCGGCGTTCTGGATCGAATGTACGCCGCGCTCGGTGACGGTGGGGGCACGTTTCTGCTGCACGGCGTCACCAGTTCGGGGAAGACGCTCGTCTACATCGAGCTCATCCGGCGCGTGCTCGAGCGCGGAGGCGGGGCCCTCATGCTCGTGCCCGAAATCGCGCTGACGCCCCAGACCGTATCGCGCTTTCGAGGCGCGTTCGGGGACCTTGTCGCGGTGTTGCACTCGGGCCTCTCGGACGGGGAGCGCTACGACGCGTGGAACCAGCTCCGGTCGGGGGACAGGCGTATCGCCATCGGGCCCAGATCGGCGGTGTTCGCGCCTGTCGCGCACATCGGTGCGATCGTGGTGGACGAGGAGCACGACGGCAGCTACAAGCAATCGGAGTCTCCGCGCTATCATGCCCGTGACGTGGCGGTGGTGCGCGCGGCAAGGAACGAGGCGTTGTGCGTCCTCGGGTCGGCCACCCCTTCGCTGGAGAGCTGGCTGAACGCGCGTTCCGGGAAATACGCGCTGCTGGAGCTCCCGGATCGCGTGGGCGGGGGCGTGCTTCCCGACGTCCGCGTCGTGGATCTCAGGTCGCGGCCCGAGGCGGGCCCAGCCACGCCGGACCCGCGGACGCAACCCGGCGACCCTCCGCCGCGCACCCTGTCCCCCAGGCTCACCGCTGCGCTGCGCCGGCGGCTCGAACGCGGAGAGCAGACGATTCTCCTGCTCAACCGGCGCGGCTACGCCTCCTTCGCCCTCTGCGAGGTCTGCGGCGCCGTCGGCGAGTGCTTCCAGTGCTCGGTCTCGATGACCCTCCATCGCGGCCGGGGCCTCATGATCTGCCACCACTGCGGCCACACCGAGACGCCCGCGCGGGACTGTGCGCATTGCGGCTCCCGGGAGCTGTCGTTCGGCGGGCTCGGCACCGAACAGGTGGAGCGCATCCTGCTGCAGTGCTTTCCCGGTGCGCGCGTGGCGCGGATGGATGTGGACACGACCCGGGGCAAATGGTCCCACCGGGACATTCTGGACCGGGTCCGGACCGGGAAGGTGGACATCCTGCTGGGCACGCAGATGATCGCCAAGGGGCTCGATTTTCCACGCGTCACGCTCGTGGGCGTGATCAACGCCGATATCGGGTTGCACCTGCCCGACTTCCGCAGCTGCGAGCGGGCCTTTCAACTCCTCGCACAGGTGGCCGGCCGGGCGGGCCGCGCGCGTTTGCCCGGCGAGGTCATCGTGCAGACCTATGTGCCCGACCACTACGTCATCCGGGCGGCGGTCGCCCACGACTACCGGGGGTTTGCGGATCGCGAGCTGGAGGCGCGGCGCGACCCTCCGTACCCGCCCCGCGTCCGCATGGCGAGGATCCTGCTGAGCAGCCCGGCCCAGAAGAACGCCCTGGCGTCTGCCGAACGCCTCGGCGAATGGCTGCGCGCGCGCCGGGGGCCGCGGCCGGACGTGCTTGGACCGGCCCCGGCGCCCATCGAAAAGCTGCACGGACGTTTCAGGTGGCACGTACTGTTGCGGGGACGCGTGTCCGAAGTGGGAGGGGCGCTTCACGCGGTCGCCGAGGGGTTTCGACCCGCGGGCGGGGACGTGAGGGTCTCGCTCGACCGGGACCCGCAGCAGCTGATGTGACCGGGGCAGGGCCACGGACACGATCTTTCACCGCCGCCGGACGATGCGTTATCGTGTTGTGGCCGGGGCCCGTCCCCGGCGTCTGGCGGCATGGACAACCAAGCAGGAGGCTGCGGGGTGAGTTGCCTGGCTCTCAACGCATCGTACGAGCCATTGATGATCGTACCTGCCCGACGGGCGATCCGGCTGGTCCTGGACGAGAAGGCCGAGGTTCTCGAAGAGGACTCCCACCGGGCATTCCGCTCCGTCCGTTCGCGGTATCCGTTCCCGCTCGTCATTCGGCTGGTCCGGTACGTGCACGTTCCCAAGCGATTCCGCCGCCAGGTCACCAACACGTTCCTGTTCGCCCGGGACGAGTACACCTGTCAGTACTGTCGGCGCCACAAGCGGGATCTGCGCATGCGCGAGTTCCTCACGCGCGACCACGTACTCCCGCTCTCGCGGGGTGGGGGGAACTCCTGGGACAACGTCGTCACCTCGTGCTCCACCTGCAATCACCGCAAGGGGAACCGCCTGCCGTACGAAGTCGGACTGAAGCTGCCGCGGCGCCCGATGGAGCCGAACCATGTGCAACTCGTCTGGGCCGTGCGGCGGGTGACGCCCATTCAGGCGAAGTACATCCGGATGTTCTTCGGTGACGACGCCGTGCCTCTTGTGCGGGAGTCCACGGGCCCGAGCCACTGATGGATCGATCGGACGACACCGGACGAGAGCCAGCCGCGCCGCAACCCCCGGCCTCGGTGCGCGAAGTCATGAGTCGGCCGCGCAGATACCGGCCGTCGCCGGACCGCAAGCGTGCCTCCTCCGGCAAACCGGTGTCGGCGAGCGCGCAGCCACCGCTGCAGACGGCGCGCGAGGCCGCAGAGGGCGTGCCCGACTCGCGCCTGTGGCGAGAGTTCGAGGTCGAACACGAGAAGTGGACCGTGCGCGTGACCGGGACGACCAGCGTAGGCACCGGCGGCGACGCCGGGCCGCAGGTCCTGCACCTGACCTTCAAGGCGCCCGGCGACCGGCCGAATCCCGAGCGCCCCCTGTACGTATTGGCCAGAGGGATCGATGAGATTCCCGAAGAGGAGTTGGCCCGCCTGGTTGCCGCCGCGCGGTCGGGTCCTGACGAAGCGTCCGGGCCGGCGAAGGGACGACGGCGCCGGGGATCGCGGACGCGTCCGTTTCGCCCGGGGCGGCCCGGCGCCAAATCGACGCGGTCGTGACGGCTCGACCACGCTAACGACTGGCCCGGCAGGGCTGTCCATCCATCGACCACCAGGCGGAACTGCTTCAACGGGGAGGCCGATACAGGTGTCTACTCCCAAGGAATGAGGGAACGGACCGACGCCGAGTTGGTGACCCGGGCGCGCAGCGGACACGCTGAGTCGTTCGGGGAGCTGGTCAGGCGGTATCAGCAGCCGGCGTACTCCATCGCCCTGAGCGTCATTGGCAGACAACAGGACGCGGAGGACGCGGTTCAGGAGTCGTTCATGGTGGCGCTGCAACGGCTGGAAGACTGTCGGAATCCGGATCGGTTCGCCGGGTGGTTTCTAACGATTGTGCGAAACCGCTCGCGCAACCTGATCCGGCGGGAGAGCCTGCGCAGGGGCGATCCGATTCCGGCGAGCGCCAGCAACACGGGGCCGAGTCCGGAAAAGGCGGCGAGCCTTGCCGAACTGCGTGAAAGCCTACAGGAGGCATTGATGAAGCTGAGCGAAGTCCAGCGGGAGATCGTCCTCTTGCACGATCTCGAGGGCTGGAAGCACTCCGAGATCGCCGAGCGGCTTGGAATGCCTTCGGGGACGGTCAGATCGCATCTGCACTTCGCGAGAAAGGCGTTGCGGGTTGAATTGTCCGGCTGGCGGGACCACGTAACAACGAGTTGAGGTCGGTATGGAAAACGAAAAGCGTATCAGGTTGCTGCGGGTGCTGGACCCGGCGCACGACAGCCCCGGCTACTGGGAGCGGTTCCGGGCGGAGATCATGGAACGGGCGGCGTTCGAGCTCGCCCGGCGACGTGACCGGGCGCGGGAATCTGTCGAGCTCGTGCTTTCGGGGTGGTCGCGCAGCCTCATCCCCGTTGCACTGGCTGCCGCCGTCATCGCCGCGATCATGGTAGGCAGCGAGGCGGTCCGCGACTCCGGTCCGGGCGCGCCTCTCGTTCTCGAAGACGTGCTGGCGAGCGATTTCAGCGACGAGGTGCTGGAGACCGCCATCACGGGTGAAGCACACTCGAGCCCGGTGGCGTTCATGGCCTTCGTGGAAGGGAACCGTCCGTGATGGCCAGGTTGAAACGGGCACGGGTCGTGTCGGGCGCGCTCCTGGTGGTGGTCGCGGCGGCAGGGTTCCTCGGGGGCCTGGCGTGGCAGGCAGGCCGCACGGAAGCGGGACTGCCGGAGCAGCCGGAGTCGAGGGACGAGCGTGGCCGCGAAAGCAGGCGCCTTGTCATTGACGAGGTCGGCCTCACGCCGGCCAAACGCGCCGAGGTGGAAGAGATCATACAGCACTTCACGGTCCGCATGCAGGCTCTGGACGAGGAGTTCAGGGCGGCGTACGAGCCGATTCGGGAGGCGTACGAGCCGCGGCGAAGAGACCTGTTCCGCGCCACCAGGGACTCCATCAGGGCCATTCTGCTGCCGGAGGAGCGGGCGCTGTACGACTCGCTCCTTACAGCCAGGCGGGGCGATCGCAACCGCGACCGCGATTCGTCCGGAGAGGAGCGGAGGGGTGAGAGGCCGGAAAGAAACGGAGATTGTTGATATCGTGAAACACACGTTTGGAATATGGCTGGCCGGTCTGGCGATCATGCTGGCGGCGACCGTGCCGGACCCGGCGCTCGCCCAGGAGACCGGCCAGGAAATGACGATGGGCGAAGCGCTGGAAATGGCGCTGATCCACAGTCCGCAGCTGGCTCAGAGCCAGGCCAACCTGAGCAACGCCGGCAGTTCGCGCCGCCGTGCCTGGGGGTCGTTCCTGCCGAACATCAGCGTCGGCTCGGGCGCGTCGGTGCAGAGCCTCGATCGCTTCGATCCCACGACCCAGCGTGTCGTGACGGGGAGCAACGACTCCTACAACGCTTCGCTGAACGCGAACTACCAGGTCTTTCAGGGCGGGCGCAAGTTCCACGAACTGGGGCGCACCGAATCCAGCATCATGGAGGCCGAGGCCCGGCTTCAGGACCAGCACTTTGCGGTGATCCTGCAGACGCGGACCCTGTTCATGAACGCGCTGCGCCAGTTCGAACTGGTTGCCGTTGCGGAGGCGAGCGTCGAGCGGGCCGAAGAGAGTCTCGCGATCAGCCGGGCGCGCATGCTGGCCGGGACGGCCACGCGGTCCGATACCCTGCGTACCAGGCTTGAACTCGCCAACGCGCTCCAGGCGCTGCTGCAGGCGCGCAACCAGCTGCGGGTTTCGCGCTTCTCCCTGGGTCGCCAGGTGGGAGCGCCCGGGCCGGTGGTGCCGGTCCTTCCCGAGAATCTCGATCCGGCGCCGCTGCTGCTCGGCGAGCAGGAGATCATCGCCCTGGCCGAGTCGGTGTCGCCGGCCGTGCGCGCGGCCGAGGCGGCCTCGGCGGTCGCGCGGTCCGCGGTCGGCAACGCCCGGAGTTCGTACCTGCCCTCGCTCTCGGTCTCGTCAGGGTACACGTGGGCCAACCAGGACCCCACGTTCAACGGCGGCAACACGAGCTGGAGCTTCCGCCTCTCGGGCAGCTACCAGCTCTTCGACGGCTTCCAGCGCGAGCAGAACGTCGGCCAGGCGTCCGAAAGCAGGCGGGTAGCCCGGCTGTCCGAGGACGACGCGCGCCGGGGCGTGCGGCAGAGCATCGACTCCGCGCTGCGGACGCTGGAGACCCAGGAGCAGGCCATTCTGATCGCGCAGGACGCGGTTGTCGTGGCCGAAGAGGATCTGAGGCTCATCCGCGCGCGCTACGGTGTGCAGGAGGCCGCGATTCTCGATGTGATCACCAGCCAGGTGGCTCTGGATCAGGCCGAGGCCAACCTGGTGACGGCAAGGTATGACTATGCGCTTGCCAAAGCGGAACTCGAATCGATTGTAGGGAGGGATTTGTGATGATGAACGGGCATGGGGGAAGCGGAAACGGGAGTGGCGCAGGGGCGAACGGGACGATCATCCGCACGGAGGACCTGCGCAAATACTACGTGCTCGGAGCCGAGACCGTACGGGCGGTGCGGGGCGTGGATCTTGAGGTCAGCCCGGGCGAATTCGTGGCGATCATGGGTGCGTCGGGGAGTGGCAAGTCCACTTTCATGAACCTGATCGGCTGCCTGGATACGCCGACCGCCGGCCAGTACTGGCTGAACGGACGCAAGGTGTCGGAGCTGTCGGACGACCAGCTGGCGCGCGTGCGCAATCGCGACATCGGCTTCGTCTTCCAGACATTCAACCTTCTGCCGCGGGCCACGGCGCTTCACAACGTGGAACTTCCGCTCATCTACGCCGGAGTGTCGGCCAGGGAGCGTCGGAAGCGTGCCGAAGAGAAGCTCGAACGCGTGGGCCTGGGCGACCGGATGCACCACAAGCCGCCCGAACTCTCGGGAGGGCAACGTCAGCGCGTGGCCATCGCCCGGGCTCTCGTCAACGATCCCGCGCTGCTCCTGGCCGACGAGCCGACCGGAAACCTGGACTCGACCACGTCCCGCGAGATCGTCCAGATCCTCGTGGAGCTGAACAGGGCGGGCCAGACGATTCTGATGGTGACCCATGAGCCCGACATTGCCCAGGCCGCGTCACGCCAGATTCACCTGACCGATGGACTGGTGGACCGCGATTTTTTCAACGAAGGGATGACGAATTGATGCGACCGCAACGATCAGGCGTGATTGCCGCAACCCTCCTGGCCGGGTTGGCCGTGGCCGGATGCGAGGCCGAGCCCGAGGAGGAGGCCGTGAGCATCCAGACCGTCCCGGCCGAGATCCGCGACCTTCGGATCACCGCCGAAGCGACGGGTGAACTGGAGCCGGTGCTGAAGGTCGAAGTGAAGTCCAAGGCGTCCGGCGAGATCCTCCAGCTCCATGTCGACTCGGGCGACGAGGTCGAGCCGGGCACGCTTCTGGCGCAGGTCGACCCGCGCGACGTCGACAACGCGTACGAGCAGGCCGAGGCGGACCTGGCGGTGGCGCAGGAGCGCATGAACATCGCCGAGCGCCAGCGCGACCGCAGCAGGGAACTGCTGGAGGTCGAGGTCATCACGGCCCAGGAGTACGAGAGCAAGCAGCTCGAGTACGCCAATGCCCAGTCGGCCCTGGTCCGGGCGACCACGAATCTGGAACTGGCCACGCTGCGCCGGACCGACGTCACCATCAGGGCGCCGATGGCCGGGACGATCCTCGAGAAGCTGGTCGAGGCCGGGCAGGTGATTCAGTCCGCCACCCAGAACGTGTCGGGCGGCACCACGCTCTTCATGATGGCCAACCTCGACGACATGCGCGTGCGCACACTGGTCGACGAGACCGACATGGGACAGCTGACCTCGGGGATGATTGCAACCGTGCAGGTTGAGGCCTTCCCGGACCGGACCTTTCGGGGTGAAATCGAGAAGATCGAGCCGCAGGCCGTAGTCAATCAGAACGTGACCATGTTCCCGGTCATCGTCCTGCTCGACAACCGCGCCGGCCTGCTCAAGCCGGGCATGAACGCCGAGGTGGAAGTCCTGGTCGATGAGCGCCTGCAGACCCTCACGGTTCCGAACAGTGCCGTGGTCCAGCCCTATGAGGTCGCGCCCGCGGCGGAGGTGCTGGGTCTCGATCCGCAAGCCGTCTCGGTCGAGAACGCTGCCTGGGGCGAGCTGATGGCCCAGGCGGCGGCGCGAGCCGGGGTCGAGGTGGACATGGGTGGGCGCGGCGGTTTCGGGCGCCCTGGCGCCGGTGGCGGACCCGCGGCGGGCGAAATGGCGGGCATTCGCGAGAGGATCCAGTCGGGCGAGATCACCGCGGATTCGGCGCGCGTGCTCATAGCCGCCATGCGCGAGAGTTGGCGCGCGGGCGGGGCGGAGGGCCAGGCGGAGGCCGCGACAGAGGGAAGCGCCGAAGCCGACGCTCCAGGGGCGGACGCGCGCGTGGCCGCCGACGGCGACGAGAATGCCGAAAACGGGGAGACCGCACGGAGAGCTCGTGGTGCGGGGCAGGGCGGCGGCGGACAGCGCGCCCAGGGCGGAGGCATGGGCGGCAACCGGGGCTTCGGCATGGGGATGATGGGAGCAATGGGCGGCAGCATGGGGGATCCATCCTTCCGTCCCGCGGTCGTGTTCGTGGTGGACGAACTCGGCAACATCACGCCGCGGCCGGTGGTGATGGGGATCGGCGACTACGACTACGCCGAGATCCTCGCCGGGCTGGAGGAAGGCGAGGAAACCGCCATGATCGGCGCTGCCCAGCTTCAGGCGCAGCAGCAGGAGCGCATGGACCGAATGCGGGGCCGCATGCGTCCCTTCGGCGGATAGGAGCCGCGGATGTTCGTCATCAAGGAAACGATCGTCGTCGCATTCGCCTCGATCCGCGCCAACGCGCTGCGCTCGGGACTCACCACGCTGGGGATCGTGATCGGTACCGCCGCGGTGATCACCATGGTGGCGCTGGGCGAGGGCGCGCAGCGCCAGGTCCAGCAACAGATCGAGAACATGGGGACGAACATCCTCACCGTGCGGCCCGGCCAGGGGTACTTCCGGGGCGTGGCGAGCGGAAACCGCCGTCTCGAGGAGGACGACGCGATCGCGCTGCGGGAACAGGTGGGCGACCAGTACCAGATCGCGCCCGAGATCGAGTCGCGCCTGCAGGTCTCGTACCTGCGCTGGAATTCGTCGAACTCGGTCGTGGGGACATGGCCGTCGTTCTTCCCGCTGCACAGCCATGAAATTGCGTACGGCCGCTTCTTCGACGAGGGCGAGGTGCAGGGCCGTCGGCGCGTTGCGGTCCTGGGCGCCAACGTCCCGGAGGATCTGGGTACTCCCCCCGGGCTCCTGGTGGGCCGCACGATTCAGATCAGGGGCATCCGCTTCGAGGTGGTCGGCGTTCTGGAGGAGAAGGGCGGGGCCATGTGGATGCAGCCCGACGACCAGATCTACATCCCCCTTTCCACCGCGATGTACCGGGTCATGGGCGGACGCGACCGGCTGCGTTCGATCTACGTTGCGGCCCCGTCTCCCGAAGAACTCGACCCCGCGTGGGCGGACATCGACCGGGTGATCCGGCGCGAACACCGCATCCTCCCCACCGAGGAAGCGGATTTCAGCATCCAGCAGTCGTCCGAATTCCTCGAGACCTTCAACGAGACCACCCAGACGTTCACCATGCTGCTGGCGGGAATCGCGGGTGTCAGTCTGCTGGTCGGCGGGATCGGGATCATGAACATCATGCTGGTGAGCGTGACGGAGCGAACCCGGGAGATCGGGGTGCGCAAGGCGCTGGGGGCCACGCGCAAGACGATTCTCTTCCAGTTCCTGATCGAGGCGCTCGTGCTGTGCGTCTTCGGGGGCATGCTCGGGGTTGCGGGCGGAACGGGCGGAGCCCGGCTGATCTCGCAGATGTTCGGGGCGGAGACGGCCGTGGCGGCGGAAGCCGTTGTGGTGGCGCTGGGATTCTCGGCGGCGATCGGCCTCTTCTTCGGGATCTGGCCGGCCCGGCGGGCCTCAACGCTCGATCCGATCGACGCGCTGCGGTACGAGTAGCGGGCTCCGGTCGCCCCCGCTGCAGCCAGCGACCGCGCAGGGCACTAGCAGTTTGCTATCAGTTTGCTAGCGCGGGTACGCGATGCTCAGGCGGTCTCCCTCACGGACGACCGTAAGCTCAACCGGGAAAACAGCTTGCGTCAACAGGACGCGAAGCTGCATCACCGTGCCCGCCGCCTCGCTGCCGATGGCCGTAATGACATCTCCGGAACGAAGGCCGGCCCAGGCCGCGGGACTGAGGTCGAGTACGTTGGTGACCAGGACGCCCGACTCGACCCCGAAGTATTGTTGCCCCACTGCCGGCGTCAGGTCGCGGACGAATGCGCCGCCGAAGACCACCGGCGTGCTGAGGATGAACGGTGCAAGGAGCGGCGGCCGTGTGGATTCCACCACTTCGATGCGCCGGGCCCCGGGTCCGCCGCCTCCGCCCGCATCCGGGGGCTCCATGGGATCCCGGAGACGCTGCTCGGCTTCGCCGGCATCCATTTCCTCCCTCACCTCGCTGATCATCGCTCGCGTGGCTTCCCAGAGCCGCTGCTCGGCGGAGAGGACGCCGTCGGCAAGGTCTCCCCAGTCGACCACCACCTGGAACAGGGAATCGATGTGCCGGCTCATCCGGGCCTGGGCGTCAACGAAGCGTTCCATGACGATCGCGGGCTGCAGCGTTGTGGGCCGGGTTCCGGCGACGATCGACACATCCTGTTCGCCCGTGCCGCGCCGCACCGTGAGGTGCAGGGTCTGGCCGGCCCCGAGGTTGCTCACGGCGTTGAGCCACGCCTCCCATGTGAGTAGAGGGCCGCCGTTGACGGCCACGACCCGGTCTCCGGGAATGACACCGCCCAGGTCGGCCGGACCGGACCGGTATACGTCGGTGATCACGATCTCGAAGTGGGCGCTGTCCGCCGTCGGCGTCACGGTCATGGAGGCGTCCAGGCGAATGCCCAGCCAGCCGCCCTCGTCCGACACCCGGACCGGATCCTGCGCCGCCCCCGCCGTGGCCAGGCCGGCAAACAGCGCGCCGAGGACCAGGGGGGCGCCGAGGAGCAGAGGGGCGCCGAGGACCAGGGGGGAACGGAGTCTCATCGCACTCAATGCCAGTTCGCCCGGCTAATCTGCCGGAGGGTCTGCTGTCTCTCGGCGAGCGTGCTCACCACCAGACCGTTGAAGAACTGGTCTGCCGGCGATTCCTGCACCGCGGCCCTGCTCGCGGCGAGAAGCGCGTCGATGGCGGCGAGCCGCACGGCCGGATCCGCCGGCAATTCCCGCTCGCTCTGGGCGCCGAGGAGGCGGCGGAACTCGGCAAACGCGGCCGACCACTCCTGCTCGGCCTGCTGCACGGCGAGCATCGCCTCTTCGAGGGACGCGAAGGAGACCGCTTCCGTGTCCGCCGCCTCCGAGCCCGCCGCGAGCCCGTTCGGGGCGGCCGCGGGAGCACCGCCCGCCGCCCAGCCGAACGCGGTTCCCCCGATGAAGAGTACCAGGCCGGCGGCCATCCGCATCCACTTGCGCCAGAATGCGGGATCCCTGCGCGCGCCGCGGATGAGACCCTCCGCCATCAGCTTCTCCTCGAGCTCCGGCCAGCTGTCCGGGGGCGGCAGCATGGAAGGAAGGTCCCGCAACGCTCCCTTCTGGGCCCTGAGCGCGTCCAGCTCACGCCGCAGGGCGGGGTCCGCATCGAGGATCGCTCTTTCTTCGGATGTCGGCCGTTCGTCCACCAGCCGAGCCAACTGTTCGAGACTCAAACGCTCCATGCTTCCACTTCCTTGGGCTGTGGTTCAAAACCTCGCAGCATGCGCCTCATCTTCGCTCGCGCCTTGAACAACTGTGATTTCGACGTGCCCGAGGTCACCCCCAGGGCCGTGCCGATTTCCTCGTGTGTATAGCCTTCCACGTCGTGCAGGATCAACACCCTTCTCATCCCCTCGGGGAGCTTGTCCAGGGCCTGTTCCAGCTTCCGCTCCAGAAGGACATCGCCGACCTGCGGAGCCACGGCAACGACCTCCGGCAGCGGCATTTCACGCATCTTCCTCGTCTTGGCCTTCCTGACCGCCTGCAACGCGGTGTTCACCGCGATCCGGTGAAGCCAGGTCGAAAACCGGGCGTCCCCGCGGAAGGAGGGCAGGGCGCGCAGGGCCCGAATCCACGTCTCCTGGGCGTAGTCGTGCGCCAGGTCGTCGTCACCGGCAATGCGTCGCACGACCGCGTACACCCGGGGTGAATACCGGTCGTAGAGCGCCCGGACGGCCTGTCCGTCTCCTTCACACGCTCGGCGTATCAGCTCGGCTTCGATGTGTTCGGATCCAGGCGAAGGTGGGCGTGCCGTACTGTCTGTCGGGAATTGAGATGCATGTACGCAAGATAAGGGTTGCACCCGCCAAAGGTTCCACATGGATGCCCCAAATGCCAGCTTTACCCCTGTCCCGCCGCGGCCACCGGCCCTGAAGCCGCCGGCTCCGCGGAACCCGACCCCCTCCACTTCCCGACGACACGATGAACGACTCCCTACCCGCGCCTGCCGGCGCCACGCATCTCGAGTGCACGGCCACGGGCGCCACATTCGATTCCGAGGTCCTGCAGGGCCTGTCGCCTGCGGGCAAGCCGTTCTTCGCCCGCTACGACCTCGACGCGATTCGCGGCCGCTTCACCCCGGAAGCGGTCGCCGCGCGGGCACCCACGCTGTGGCGGTATGAGGAGGTCCTGCCGGTACGGGACCGTGCCTGCCAGGTCAGTCTCGGCGAGGGGTTCACGCCGCTGCTCGAATCGCGGCGTCTGGCCGAGCGGGTGGGCGTGCGCCGTCTGTGGATCAAGGACGAGGGGCAGAACCCGACGGGCTCGTTCAAGGATCGGGGACTGTGCATGGCGGTCTCGCGCGCGCTGGAGCTGGGAGCGCGGGAGCTTGCGATCCCGTCGGCGGGCAACGCGGCGGGGTCGGCGGCGGCGTATGGCGCGGCCGCGGGACTGCCGGTTCACGTCGTCGTGCCCGTGGACACCCCGGCGCCGATCCTGGCGGAGATCCGCGCGCTGGGTGCCGACCTGGAGCTGCTGGACGGCCTGATCAGCGACTGCGGCCGGGTCGTGCGCCAGCGTTGCGACGAGGACGGGTGGTGGGACCTGTCGACCCTGAAGGAGCCGTACCGCGTCGAAGGGAAGAAGACGATGGGGTACGAGCTGTTCGAGCAGCTGGGCGGACGGCTTCCCGACGCGATCGTCTACCCGACGGGGGGCGGCACGGGGCTGATCGGCATGTGGAAGGCCTTCGCCGAGATGGAGGCCCTCGGCTGGATCGGTGGCGAGAGGCCGCGGATGTTCACCGTGCAGGCGACCGGCTGCGCGCCGATGGTGCGGGCGTGGGAGGAGGGGACGAAACACGCGGGCCTGTGGGAGGACGCTACCACGTTCGCGGCGGGGCTGAGGGTCCCCGGGGCCGTGGGGGACTTCCTCATCCTGCGCGCGCTGCGGGAATCGGGGGGCGGGGCGGTCGCGGTGACCGACCGGGCCATGGCGGAGTGGGTCGAGGCCATGGGCGCCGCAACGGGGATCTTCGGAGCGCCGGAAGG
>CAZRQE010000096.1:0-19394 GCA_964602175.1 uncultured Gemmatimonadaceae bacterium
CCGGGGGGGGCGGTGGCGGGGGCGCTCCCAGCAGGACCTCGAGCACCCACTTTCCGCGCAACACGGGTGAGGTGCGGTCGGGGTGCGAAGTGAGGGTGAGCACACTGCCTTGCCCGAGCACACCGCGGCGGTTCTCGGTCGGGTACGAGGCTCTCTCAAAGTAGGGCCCGACGACACCCGTGATGCCGTAGTGCCGGGCGAGCCGCTCGTTGACGAAGGTGTAATCCGCTGTCAGCAGGTCCAGGACGGGACGGTCCTCGGCGACCAGGTGGGAGAAGAACAGCTCCGTCTCGCGCACCATTGCGTCGGCCAGCGTCTGGTCGAAATAGGGGAAGGTGAGCGCGTCGGGGTGGATGTCCTCGATGTCCTGCAGCCTGAGCCACTGCGCGGCGAAGCGCGTGGCCAGCGCCTCGGACCGGGGGTCGGCGAGCATGCGCCGCGCCTGCGCGTCCAACTCCGCCGGGTCAGAGAGCAACCCGGCCCGGGCCGCCTCCAGGAGTTCCTCGTCGGGGGGCGCACCCCACAGGAAGAAAGACAGCCGCGACGCCAGATCCAGGTCGTCGATCGCGTACACTCCTTCAGGCCCCACCTCGGACGGCCGCCGTTCGATCCGGAAAATGAAGTGCGGACTCGCCAGGATCGCCTGAAGGGCCGTGCGCACACCCTTCTCGAAGCCGCCGTCGGCCGCGCCCTGCTCGTAGAAGGGCATGAGGCCGTCCACGTCGCTGTCGAGCGCGGGGCGGCGATACGCGGTCGTGGCCAGGCGCGCGAGGATCTCGCGGGCGCAGGGAACCTCCTCGTCGGGTGTCGTGGGCCGACAGGTGAACACCGCCCGCCGCGCCGGGGTGTCGGACACGCCCGTGACCCCAAAGGGGCCGAGCACCGTGAGGCGCTGCAGGTGCTGCTGCGTGGTCACACCCAGCCCGATCCCGATCTGTCCGTCGGCCAGCGTGTGGTCGATGGGACGAATGAGGTCGTCCACCACGCCCTCGAACTGCCGGATGAATGCCACCGTAACGCGCTTCTGGCCCGCCGTCACGTAGATCGAATCCGTGCGGATGTTGAGGCCCGTGGGCTCCGACTCGGACATCCAGCGGTCGATCGTGAGCAGCGCCACGCGCGCCCCGTCGATCGAGACCTCGATCTGTTCGGTGCCGAACGTCCTCCCGAAGACCTCACCTTCGACGGCCGCATAGGGCATGATGTGGAACACGTACGTCCCGTCGGCGGGGAAGTTGTGGAGGACCGAAAGGCCGCCCCGGGTACCGACGGGAGCGCCCTCGACCTTGTCCTTCTGGGAGGCCACGCGCGGAATCCGGTAGATGGTGGAGGAGATCTCCACGTCCGGATCCCCGAGCGCGAACCTGCTGATCTGTCCGGCGGCGCGCAGGTATCCCTCCATCACGGTGGCGGATGGCATCTGCACGTCGGCGATGTTGTCGAAATTGGCGCTCTTGGTGTCCAGCGGCAGGAAGGAACTGACGTCGATGTCCACACCGAGCAGGTCCTTTACGGCGCTCGCGTACTCCGCGCGATTGAGGCGCTGGAAGGTCCGTCTTCCCGGGTTCGGAGCCTGCGCGGCGAGCTGGTCCATCGCGGTCTCCAGCTCGGTGGCCATCGCGGCGATCACCTCGGGCTCCGGACGGCGCACCCCTCTCGGGGGCATCATTCTGGCCCTGAGCTTGCGGATCATCTTCTCGATCGTCGGCCCGCGCCCGGCCGCCTCGGCGATGTCGAAGCCCTCGAGAACCAGATTGCCCACCTGCCGCCGTTCGCTGTGGCACCGGACGCAATACTGTGCCACGACCTCGTTCGCCACTTCGGCTGCCGGCTCGTCCGCGAGTCCCGAAGGACCCCGTGCAGACGATGCCGGGCCCGGGGCGAGGCCCTCATGAACGTACGACGGCGTCCCGGCGGACCCGGCCAGACCGAGGCTCAGAACGCCCGCCGCCAGCAAAGCAATGGCGTATTTGCTCATGGCCATAATTATAGAGAGGAACGGGGCCTCTTCGCCAGTGCGCACCCCGGCGCGCGCGAGGGCAGTCGCACCTGGGGGGTGTCGGGTCCCCGGCGCTGCCCGGGCTCGGCGGCAGGGCCCGGCCAATGAACCGTCCAACGCTTGTCACCGGCGACGCGAATGGTACTATAGATGTCTAAATAGGGGCCCAAGCGGGAGGGTATCCGATGCATGCCATGGCGCCGAAACCAACGCGGTCGGCAGAGGTTGCTGCGCCGGACTTCGTTCGTGGACTCCGAGTCGCCGCCACGGTGCTGGCGGTGGTGCTCCCGTGCACTGCCGTCCCGGCAGACGCAGGTGCTCAGAGCGACCGGGAAGCGGATCGCGTTCGCATAACCGCGCGGATCCAGGACATCGACACGCGCGCCGACCTGCTGGGTGCCGTGCTGGAACTCTCCGGCGTCGCCAACCGCTATGTGACCGGCGAGGACGGGCGCGTTTCCTTCGATGCGCCGGTCGGAGACTATACCCTGACCGTCCGCAAGGGCGGTTATGCCACCCTGCGCGGGGACTTCCGGGTGATCAGGCCCGGCGATTTCCTGCTGCGCATGAGCCAGTGGGACGAAGGCGACATGGGTGCTCCGTCCCGCCTTGTGGTCAAGGTCGTCGAGGCGTACGGGGCACGACCGATCGAGGGCGCGACCGTGACGCTTGCAGACGGCGCCATGGCGGTCACCAACGCCGAGGGGCGCGCCGAATTCAGGGACCTGGAGTCCCAGGCGGTACAGCTCGAAATCGAGATGATCGGCTATGCGTCGCGCACGGAGCCGGTCACGCTTCATCCGGATCGCACGACGGCCGTCGAAGTGCAGATGACGATCGAGGCGGTGCCCCTGCGGCCCCTCCGGGTCGAGGTCCGTTCCCAGTTTCTGGAGGCGAACGGCGTGTATCGGCGGATGGACCAGGGCAGGGTGATGCACCTGCTCACCAAGCGCGCGATCGAAGAAAGGGGATCTCCTCGCATCTCGGACGCGTTCTCCCATGTCCCGGGCCTCAAGATCAGTCGCGAATCGATTTACCGGTCCGTGCTGATGGCGCCGAGCAATTGCCAGCTTTCGGTGTACGTCGACGGGATTCCATTCGGTGTCGACATCGAGGGATCGGTGAACATCGACCAGATTCCGCCGGACTGGGTGGAGCTTGCGGAGGTGTACTGGGGGAACCGGACCCCGATCGAGTATCGGGGCGACGCGTGCGGGGTGGTGCTGATCTGGACGAGAGCCAGCAGCAGGCCGGGTTCGGTTTCGGACGGCGGATGATGGCCTGTTACCTTGGAGGACTCACGGCGTGCGGCGCCGAGAAGGAACGGGCGCGACGTGCGGCGACATCCCGAATACACCGAATGCACAGACAAGGACAGGTAGCGCGTGAGTGAGGTATCCGTTGGACAGCAGGCCCCGGATTTTACCCTGCACGACGTTTTCGGGCGCGACCCGGTGACGCTGAGCGAGCACCGCGGCCAGCCCGTCGTGCTGATGTTCGTTCCTCTCGCCTTCAGCGGCGTCTGCACCGAGGAATTCTGCCACGTGGGCGAGAACTGGGACGTGTGGGGCGGTCTGGGCGCCCGGATCTACGGCATCAGCATCGACTCGCCGTTCGTGAACCAGAAGTGGAAGAGCGACATGGATGTGCCGTTCCCCATTCTCTCCGACTTCAACAAGACGGCCGCCGAAGCCTACGGGGTGCTCGAGCAGGATTTCTTCGGGCTCAAGGGCGTGGCGAAGCGGTCCGTGTTCGTGGTGGACGGAGAGGGCAGCGTCGGGTTCGTGTGGGTCAGTGACGATCCCGGCGTGCTGCCTCCGTTCGCCGAGATCGTCGACGCGGTGCGCAAGGTGAGCTGACTTCATGGGTGGCGCGTGTCCGAACGCCGCGCCGACCTGGCCCGGCGCCCTGTCTCCGGTGGCGCTCGCGAGAGGGGTCGGGTCGGCTATGGTTGCCGTGCTGGCTGGGGCGGCCGCGGTGAGCGCTCAGGCGGGCTCGTTTTCGCCCGTCACCTTTTCGGGCGAGGTTCTGGACACGTACCGGGGCGAACCGGTCGAAGGCGCGATCGTGCGCCTGGAGGGAACGGTGCGGCCCAACGGGTCGATCATTCTGGGGGTCACCGACGAGGTGGGGCGGTTCGACATCCCCGATGTCCCCCCGGGACCCAGCCAGGTCCTCGTGTCGCGGATCGGGTACGCCGACCTGGTTCAGGTCCTTGACATCCGGGACGGGCAGTTCGTCGAGATAGCGGTGATCCCGAAGCCGATCGTCCTCGAGGGCATCGAGGTGTACGTGGACCGTCTGACGACGAGGCTGCGGGAACTTCCGTACCTGACGAATACCTACGACGAGACGGCACTCCGGTTCGCGCCCGACTTCAACGTGGCCCAGTTCCTCCACAGCCAGCCGGCGTTCGAATTCGTCCCGTGCTTCGAAGACCTGTCTTCGACCAGTCCCTTTGCGCAACGGCGCGACTGCATGCGCACCCGGGGCACCACCCCCCAGCGCCCGCGGGTCTTCCTGGACGACGCTCCCGCCTTCGGGGGAGTACAGGAACTCGCCACGCTTCCCACGAGCGAGGTGTACAGGGTCGAGGTCATCCGGGGGTGCGGGCAAATCCGCGTGTATACGGTGACGTACGTGGAAGGCATCGCCGCCCGGCCGCAACCGCTGATACCGATCGTCTGCTGACTCGAGAAGCGGGCGTCATTGCCGGACGCGCGTCACGGATCGTCGGCGTCCGGTTTCCGGCGCAGACGTTTCACTCGCGCCTTCCTCAGCTTGTCCTCGCGGCGGCGTCGCTTCTCGCGCGGCGGTACAGCGGTGGGAATTCGTGGAGGAATCTCTCGAAAGTGGTCGGCCAGCTTGCCCTCCAGCGACCGGAGCGCGGCCTCCATGTTGCGGTGCCGGGAACGATG
The DNA here is from genome assembly GCA_964602175.1 of uncultured Gemmatimonadaceae bacterium. GTDB lineage: Bacteria > Gemmatimonadota > Gemmatimonadetes > Longimicrobiales > Gaopeijiaceae > Bin94. Next base: position 4,918 of record CAZRQE010000096.1, read on the forward strand.
CCGCCGCGAAGTCGCCACGATCCCGGTCGGTTCGTGTGTCAGGCGCACGCCGGTCTCGACCTTGTTCTGATGCTGTCCGCCCTTTCCGCCGGAGCGGAAGGTGTCCACGCGGCAAGCGGCCAGCAGGGACCGCGTTCCCGCTCCTGGATTCGCCCCTCCTGAGCGGTCCGGACGGGCCGAGGGGTATTTTGCTGATGTCGGCTTGCCCATTAGACTTGAACCTGACTTGAGGAGCCTCATCCAAAGCTAACGTGATGGTCTTCGACCAACTGGATCAAAACCCCGGGCTGCGGTTTCTTTTCACGCTCGCGGTAGCCGTAATCGTGATCCAGGGGCTGCGCTTCGCCCAGCCGGTGCTGTTGCCCACCGCAGTGGCGCTGTTCCTTGCCGTCATCTGCCTGCCCCTGGTCTTCTGGCTGAAGAACAGGCGTGTACCGCAGTTTCTTGCGATCCTGGTGACGGTGCTGGCCGTGGCCTCCATGCTCGGCCTCCTGATCATGATCGCCAGTCTTCAGCTCCCGGCCCTGGTGGCGCGCGTTCAAATCCAGATCGACGCTCTGGAGGTGCCCATCGAGGGAGTGCTGCAGTGGTTCTCGGCCTGGTGGCCGTTCGTCGAGGACGTAGAGATCATGGACGCGTTCCAGGGGTTGCTGGACTTGCCCCGCCTGGCGGCACTGGCCACCGGCGCCACGACCTGGGCGCTCTCCTTCCTTTCGACGGTCTTCCTCGTCTTTCTGGTTCTGGCGTTCGCGCTCGGCGAAGCGGCGATCCTTCCGCACAAGCTGCGCGCGATCGCGGGCGATGGCATCGCGTCGGACGAGCGAATGCGGAAGGTCGTGGACGAGGTCCAGGGGTATCTTGTGATCAAGACGCTCGTGAGCATCGCAACCGGCGTGCTGCTGGGCACGTGGACCTGGATCATGGGAATCGAGCTGCCCATCCTCCTGGGACTGATCGCCTTCGCACTCAACTACGTGCCCACCATCGGCTCCGTGATCGCCTCGGTGCCCGCGCTCCTCCTCGCGCTGATCGAGGTGGACCCGGTCACCTCCGCGTTCATAGGACTGGATCTGCAGTCGACCCTGATTGTGGGCGCTGGCTACCTGACCGTGAACATCGTCTTCGGCAACTGGCTCGAACCGACGCTGATGGGCCGCCGGCTCGGCTTGTCCACGCTGGTCGTGATCCTCTCTCTCGTGTTCTGGGGCTGGCTGTGGGGCCCCTTGGGCGCGCTGTTGTCGGTCCCCTTGACCATGATCGTGAAGATCATGCTCGAGAACACCAGGGACCTGAAGTGGATTGCGATCCTGCTGGACAAGAACGCTCCCGGGCCGCTCGCCGGCGGCGAGGCGGTCCCATGAACATCGCGGCGCTTGACGACTTCCCCGACAGCGCGCGTGTGTGGGTTTTCGGCTCGGACCGTGAACTGGCCGGCGGCGAGGCCGGGGTGGTGCTCGAAGCGGTGGATGCGTTTCTCGCGGGGTGGGCGGCCCACGGCGTCCCGTTGCGCGCGGCTCGATCGTGGTGCTACGACAGGTTTCTGGTCGTGGCGGTTGATATGGAGTCTGCGCCGCCCTCGGGATGCTCCATCGACGCGCTGGTGACGGTGTTGCGGGGACTCGAGGACAGGCTGGACGTACGGTTCCTGGGCAACGAAGCGGTCTGGTATCGCGACTCGCACGGCAAGATCCGCCGAGCCACGCGTCCCGCGTTCCGCGCACTGGCCGGCAATGGGGAGGTGGTGCCCGAAACCGTCGTCTTCGACAACTCCGTCATCGTTCTGGCCGATCTGCGCGGTGGCAGGTGGGAGGGCCCCGCCCGGGAACGCTGGCATGCGGCCTACTTCGATTAAAGGGAACGAGGCCGACGGTCGGTTTGCCGTCGGCCTCGTTCCCCGTCCGATCCGTTCAGAATGGGTTGCCTGTCAGGACATGTCCCCGACGCGGGTTACGTTCTCGGCGGCCGGCCCCTTGGGGCCGTTCACCAGATCGAATTCGACCTGGTCGCCCTCGGCAAGGCTCTTGAAGCCGTCGCCCTCGATGGCGGAATAGTGGACAAAACAGTCCCTTTCGCCTGCCTCGGGGCTGATGAATCCGAATCCCTTGGCGTCGTTGAACCACTTCACGGTTCCCGTGGTCCGCATTCTGTGCTCCTTGATGGTGTACTGTACACTTCCGTCGGCCTCGCACCGCGCGGGACCGTCCGGGCACGCGGCTCCGCGGCTTCATCGGCGCCGCCGAACACACGCTGATGACCCTATGCACTCGCGCAATGCCAGTCAAGGACATTGGCCTTCGCAACGTATGAGACCGAAAACGTGTCCTTTCGGCTGGCGTCGAGCGGACGATGACGAAGAGAACTCGGGAAAGACTGACGGCGATATGGACGGATTCAACACGCATCACCGGCCCGCAGGCCGGAGCAATCGCAATGGCAGGATCCGGCTTGCCAGGCGGGTGGCCGGTGCCGCGGGGGCCGTCCTGGCCCTGGCGGCGCTCTCCGGCGGCACGGCACGGGCAGATGGCCAGGAGCCACACTCGAACCCCAATGGACCTCCGGTTCTTTTGAGCGAGGTGGTTCGGACCGCCCTGGAACGCAACCGCGATGTCCTGGACGCCGAATACCAGCTCGCCGTTGCGGGGGAGCAGGTGTCGGAAGCCTGGAGCGAGGTGTATCCGAACGTGGACCTGTCGACGTCGTTCACGCGCAACGTAGCTCCGCAGGTGAGCTTTCTCCCCGCCCAGATCTTCGATCCGAGCGCGCCGGCGGGCGACTTCATCCCGGTTCAGTTCGGAGCGGACAACATCTGGAACCTCTCCGTCAACGCCGAGCAGACTCTCTTCGATCCGCGGATCTTCGTGGGCGTGGGGGCGGCCGCACGCTTCGAGGGTTTGCAACGCGAGGCGGTTCGCGGCAGGACGCAACAGGTGGTGACCAGGGTGCGGCTGGCCTTCTACGATGTGCTCCTGGGCCAGGAAGAGGTCCGGCTCACCGAGAACTCGCTGCGCCGCGTGCGGGAATCGCTCCGCGAGACCACGGCGATGCGGGAGGCAGGCATGACCTCCGACTACGAGGTCCTGCGGCTGGAAGTCGAGCTCGCCAACCTAGAACCCAACCTCAGGCGGGCGCGGAACCGCCGTGACGCGGCGCGGCGGACGCTGGCGGTTGAAATGGCCCTCGACCCGGAAGCAGAGCTGAATCTCGCCGGTGAACTGGCCCGAATCGACCTTGAGCACTTCGATGCCAATTCGGAAGCGAACCGGGATATCCTGGCGTTCGTGGGAGTGCCGGGCTCCGACGTGGAATCGTTGCGCACGTCCGTGGCCGCGGACGCGGGCGACCGGTCGGACATTCGCCAGTTGGCGATCACCGAGGGTTTGAGGCGCACGGAGCTGAGAATCGAGCAGGTGGACTATCTGCCCAAGGTATTCGCTTTCGGCACCTACGGTCTGGCCGCCCAGCAGAACGGTCCACCCGACTTCTTCGGCACCAATGCCCAGCGGGGGTCGTCCAAGCAGGTCGGGCTGCGCGTGACGTTCCCCATCTTTTCGGGGTTCGGCCGGGACGCTCGCATCGACCAGAGGCAGGCCGCGCTCAGGCAGGCGGAGACGCAAACCCGTTTCGCCACGGACCGGGCCGTGGCCGAGCTTCGCAACCTCATGGCCGATGTCGTGGAGGCCCGCGAACGCGCGGTGGGGCAGGAGCTCGCGGTCACCCAGGCCCAGCGCGGGTACGAGATCGCGAGTGCGCAATACCGGGAGGGGCTTGGCAGCCAACTGGAGCTCACCGATGCCGAAGTGGCCTTGCGCCAGAGTGAATTCAACTACGCCCAGGCGGTGTATGACTACCTTGCAACAAGGGCCCGGCTCGACGAGGCCGCCGGCCGAGTGCCGCTGGTCGATGTCGATCCGGGGACGGGTGACGGAGGGGCAGGGGGCTGATGAGTACTGAAACAAGAGTGAAGACGGGCATGATGAGGCAGGTGCGTACCCGCCGGCTACTGGCGGCATTGTTTCTGAGCGCCACGGTTTCGGGTGGTTGTGGGGGCGCGCAGCGGGAAGGGTCGGCCCAGGGCGAGGACGGCGTCGAGGGGTTCACGCGGGTCGTGAACGTGGAGGTCTTACCGGTTGAGCCGCGGCCCTTTACGCGGGTCGTGCGCCTGACCGGTGTGGCGACCGCGATGCGAGACGTTCTGGTGTCGGCGCAGGAGAGCGGCGTGGTCAGGCGCATCGTCCGCGACAAGGGCGAGCGGATCCGTGCGGGTCAGGCGATCCTGCGCCTCGACGACGCGATTCTGAGTGCGCAGGTCCAGGCCGCCGCGGCTCAGACCGCCTACGCGGAAGAGGTGTGGGAGCGCAGGAAGAAGCTGTACGAAGAGGACGGCGTGGGCTCGGAGCTGGCCTATCACGAGGCCCGGTACGCGGCCGAGGAGAGCCGCGGGAACCTCGCGGCGCTTCGGGAGCGGCTGGCGCGCACCATCGTTACGGCTCCCATCAGCGGCGTGCTGGACGCGCGCCTGGTTGAACTGGGCGCCATGGTGTCGCCGGGTACCGCGGTAGCGCGGATCGTACAGGCGGACTCCGTGAAGATCATGGCGGGAGTCCCTGAACGGTACGCCCTGGACCTGGCCGCCGGTGCGTCGGCGTCCGTCGCCTTCGACGTGTTGCCGGGCGAGTTGTTCGAGGGCTCGATCGTCTACGCCGGCGTCACCGTCGATCCCGAGAACCGCACCTTCCCGATCGAGTTGACGATCGCGAACCCGGGCGGATCGATAAAGCCCGGCATGGTGGCGTCGATATCGGTCGTGCAGGAGGAGCTGACCGACGCGATCGTCGCGCCGCGGCAGGCGCTCGTGTCGCTGGAAGACGGTCACATGGTATTCGTAGTCGACGAGTCGGGCGGAGAAGCCCGGGCCGCCGGCAGGCGCGTGCGGATTTCCGTGAGCCAGGGCAACGATGCGGTCCTGGACTCGGGGCTGGCGGCGGGAGACCGCCTGATCGTGGTGGGGCAGCAGGGACTCACCGACGGAGACAGGGTCCGGATCGTGCCGGGACCCGGCGGGGAGGGGGCGGCGTGGTGAGAAAGGAAGAGGACAAACGGTCGGGCATGGCCCGGGACCGGCGAACGTTCAAGGAATTCGCGCTCACCTCTCTGGCTGTCGACAGCGCGACTTCGGTTGTCGTGCTCTTCGCGTTCATCGCCGTCGCGGGGCTGGTCTCCTATCGCGCGATCCCGAAGGAGTCGTTCCCGGAGACGGAGATCCCCTTCGTGTTGGTCAACACTATGTACCCGGGCGTTTCTCCCGCCGACATCGAGAGCCTCGTCACGCGCAAGATCGAGGACGAACTCAAGACCATACCGGACATCAAGGAACTGACCTCGACATCGGTAGCGGGGTACTCCTCGGTGTCGGCCGAGTTCGAGACCTCGATGAACATGAGCGAGGCGCTCCTGAAGGTGCGCGGGAAGGTGGATCTGGCCAGACCGGAACTGCCATCGGACGCCGAGGACCCGTTCATCCTGGAACTCTCGATGAGCGACGCACCGGTCATGCAGGTCAACATCGCCGGGGGATACGGACTGGTTCGCCTCAAGGAGCTGGGCGAAGAACTGCAGGAGCGTATAGAGTCCATTCCAGCGGTATTGCGGGTCGAGTTGCGGGGTGGTTTGGAGCGTGAAGTAAAAGTTGATGTCGATCTAGCTAAACTACAGTATTACAACGTTTCCATTGACGACGTGATCAGTGCGATTCGCCAGGAAAACGTGAACGTGCCAGGGGGGACGATCGACGTGAACGGCGTCGACTACCTGGTTCGCGTGGACGGGGAATTCGATAACCCCTCGGTCGTCGGAGACCTCGTGGTCACCGCCGTGGCCGGTCGCCCGGTCTATGTGCGCGACGTAGCCACGGTCGAGTTCGGATTCGCGGAGCGCGACAGCTACGCGCGCCTCGGCGAAGCGCCCGTCGTGACACTCGATGTGGTGAAGCGTTCCGGCGAGAACATCATCGCCACGGCCGAAGCCGTCCGCGCGGAGATCGACGCCATGCGCGAGATCTTCCCGCCGTCGACTCTGGTTTCGATCACGTCCGACATGTCCGCCGACATCGGCGACATGGTGAACAGCCTGCAGAACAACATCATCTCCGGGCTGGTGCTCATCGTTGGAGTTCTGCTCTTTGTGCTCGGGCTGCGCACATCGGTGTTCGTGGCGCTCTCGATCCCCACCTCGATGTTCCTCTCCTTCGTGGTGCTGTGGCTTCTGGGCGTCTCCATGAATATGGTGGTGCTCTTCTCGCTTATTCTGGCGCTCGGGATGCTGGTCGACAACGCGATCGTGATCGTCGAGAACATCCATCGCTTCATCGAGGAGGGGTGGGATCGCAGGGCCGCCGCGAAGAAGGCCACCGGTGAGGTCGCCATTCCCGTGATCGCCGCGACCGCGACAACGCTGGCCGCCTTTACTCCCCTGCTGTTCTGGCCGGGGATGGCGGGCCAGTTCATGAGGTACCTGCCGATCACCCTGATCGTCACCTTGTCCAGTTCGCTGTTCGTGGCCCTGGTGATCGTGCCCACGCTCTGCTCGCTGTTCCTCCGTCCCGAGAGCGCCCCGCACCGGCGGCCCATCAACAGAAACGGGAGAATCGCGCTACTCGGGCTCGGAGCGATCGTGCTGTTCGCCGTGGCGATGGCGAATCCGCTCACCGCGATCCTCCTCGTGGTCACCGCGATCGCGCTCTGGATCCTGCACGCCAAACTCCTGGAACGGTGGGGCAACGCCTTCGTTTCCGGTGGCATGCCCCGCCTCGTGCGGTGGTACGAGAGGCGCCTCCGGTGGTCCCTCGATCACCGTATCCTGGTGCTCTCGCTTTCGGTGGCCGCGCTGGTGGTTACCATCATGGTCTACCTGCGGTTCGCGGCCCCGGTGGAGTACTTCCCCGAGGATATACCGCCTTCGACGGTCTTTGTGGCCGTGGAGGCGCCGGTGGGAACGGCCGCCGGCGTGACCGACAGCTATGCCAGACGGCTGAAAGGTGAACTCGCGGAAATCAGCGGCCTGGAGGATGTCGAGACCGTGGTCACGACCGTGGGAAGCGGGGGCGGGGGGGGCGGTCCGATGGGCGACGGCGGGCCGTCCGGTCCGGAGGCGGGCCGAATCACGCTCGGCATGACCGACTTCGAGGACCGCAGACACGACGTGTTCGCGACCCTTGCGGAGATGCAGGAGCGGATCGGCAGGGACCTCGCCGGGGCCGAGGTCAGGGTCGACAAGATCACGGAAGGGCCTCCCTCGGGCCCGCCCGTCAACATTGAAATCAGTGGGGAGGACCCCGAGCTGCTCAGGGACCTGGCAGCCGAGGCCGTGAACCTGATCGAGGGGGCCGAGGTCTACCGCCGCGTCGTGGGACTCGAAAGCGACATGGAGGAAGGGCGGCCCGAATTGCGCGTGGAGGTAGACCGCGAAAGGGCGAGCTTGTACGGCCTGTCGACGAACGAAGTGGGCTTCGCGGTGCGCGGGGCCATCAACGGCATCGAGGCCGCGAAGTACCGGACCGGCAACGACGAGTTCGACATCATCGTGCGGCTGCGCGAGGAAGACCGCGGGGAGCTGACTTCCCTGGAGGACCTCACCGCATTCGCGGACGGCCGCCAGATCCCGCTGCTGTCGGTCGCGGATTGGAGCGTCGGGGAAGGCTACAGCTCGATCCGGCGCAAGGATCTGGACCGCGTGGCCACGATCAGCGCCGAGGTGGGATCGGGATACAACAGCAACGACGTGCGCAACGAGGTGGAGGCCGTATTGGCGGATTTCACCTCTGCGCTGCCGCCTGGCTATTCCCTCGCCTTCACCGGTGAGCAGGAGGACCAGCAGGAGGCCATGCAGTTCCTGGCCACGGCCTTCATGGCCGCGCTCATGCTCATCGCCCTGATCCTCGTCTCACAGTTCAATTCGGTGGTCAAGCCGCTCATCATCCTGTCGTCGGTGATCATGTCCACGATCGGCGTTCTGATCGGACTGCTGGTCTTCCAGATGCCCTTCGTGATCATCATGACAGGGGTGGGCGTGATCTCCCTGGCGGGCATCGTCGTCAACAACGCGATCGTCCTGATCGACTACATCGACGTGCTGCGCGAGCGCGACGGGATGGACCGCCGGGAGGCGCTGGTGCAGGGGGGCAAGACGCGGCTGCGGCCGGTTCTTCTGACAGCACTGACGACCGCCCTGGGCCTGATCCCCCTCGCGGTCGGCCTCAACTTCGATTTCTTCGGACTCTTCGCCAGTCTTTCACCCGAACTTTTCTGGGGCGGAGAGCAGGCCGCCTGGTGGGGCCCGATGGCCGTGGCCGTGATCGTCGGCATCATCTTCGCCACCTTCCTGACCCTGATCCTGGTGCCCGTCCTGTATAGCATCGTGGACGACCTGGCACGATTGTTCAAGCGCCGGGAGGCGACGGTGTCGCAAGAGGGAGATCCGGCGGTGGACCGGCCGGGATCGGTCCTCATGCCACCGCCGCTTCCCACGCCGGAGCCCGAGGTGGCGGCGACCGTGAGGAGCTAGCATGTGACGGCCTCGACAATTCCAACTCGCGAGCCCACCGCGCCGCGGCGGACAGCCCGCCGCGCGTCGCGCGCAGATCCGGAGAGAATCATGAACCGACGCCCCAGTGTTCTTCGTCTGGTGGCCGGGAGCGCCTTGACGGTCCTCATGGCCGCCGCATGCACCCACAGCGCCGCGGCTCCTCCCGAGCTGACCCTCGAACGCGGCGTACTGGAATCCAAAAACGGCGTGGTGGTGTCTGCCTACCCCCACGCGAGCCGTGTGGGCGCCGAAACGCTGCGCGCCGGGGGCAACGCGATTGACGCCGCGATCGCCACCGGACTCGCACTGGCCGTGACGCATCCGGCCGCCGGGAACATCGGCGGGGGTGGCTTCATGGTGATCCGGTTCCCCGACGGAGCATCCACGGTCATCGATTTCCGCGAGAAGGCGCCCCTCAGGGCCCATCCGGAGATGTTCGTCGGTGAAGACGGCGAGTACTCCTTCCAGATTCACCACCGGAGCCATCTTGCGGTTGGCGTGCCGGGTACCGTCGCGGGATTCGCGCTTGCCCACGAGAGGTACGGGCGGTCCCCGTGGGGGGACCTCGTCGACCCCTCCGTGGTCCTGGCCCGCGACGGATTCGAGGTGAGCGAGCGTCTGGCCAGGTCCCTGGAGGGACGCCTCGAGGCCTTCCGGGACTATCCGGCCACGCACGCCCAGTTCTCGAGGGAAGGCGAACCGTACCGGCCCGGAGAGATGCTCGTACAGTTAGACCTGGCCGGCACCCTGGAGAGGATTCGGGATCAGGGACGCGACGGGTTCTACGCGGGCACTACGGCCCGGCTGCTGGCCGAGGAGATGGTGCGGGGCGGGGGCTGGATCACGGAAGAGGACCTGGCCCGGTACGAAGCCATCGAGAGAGAGCCCGTGACCGGCACCTATCGCGGCTACGACATCATCAGCATGGCGCCTCCGTCGTCGGGGGGAACGGCGCTCGTGGCGATGCTGAACATGCTCGAAGGATTCGATGTGGCCGCGATGGAAGCGGGCAGCCCCGAGCACGCCCACCACCTCATCGAAGCCATGCGGCGGGCGTTTCGCGATCGCGCGATGTTCCTGGCCGACCCGGACTTCTCGGAGGTGCCGGTGGAGCGGCTAACGAGCAAGGCCTACGCCGACGAGCTCAGGGCCACGATCCAGGCCGAAGCGGCAAGCATGTCCGCTCCCGCCGACATCGCCGGTGAGCCCGGGTGGGAGAGTTCGGAGACCACGCACTATTCCGTTGTCGACGGCGACGGCATGGCCGTGTCCGTGACGTATACGCTGGAGGGCGGGTACGGATCGTATATCACGGTTCCCGGCGCGGGGTTCCTGTTGAACAACGAGATGGGCGACTTCAACGGCCGCCCCGGCCTCACCGACGAACGGGGACTGATCGGCACCGAGCCCAACCTGGCGCGTCCGGAACAGCGCATGCTGTCGTCGATGACCCCGACGATTCTCGCGCGCGATGGCGAGTTGGTGGCCGTGATCGGCAGCCCCGGCGGGCGCACGATCATCAACACCGTCCTGCAGATTGTGGTCAATCTGGTCGACTTCGGACAATCCCCGGAGGAGGCCGTCGCTTCCCGGCGGCTTCACCACCAGTGGCTCCCCGATATCGTCCGCATGGAGGACGGCTACATGACCGAGTCCGATGCCGCGATGCTGGCCGCGCTGGGACATGAGATTTCGTGGGGCAGGGGACAGGGCATCGCGCACTGCGTGTTCGTCGATCCCGATTCGGGGATGCTGGTCGGGGTTCCCGATCCCCGTGATTCGGACGGCACGGCTGCGGGGTACTGAGCCAGGCCCCGTGCGCCTCCGGTCAAGTGCTTGGACAAACCAGGCCAAGTTGGCTTAGCTTAGCTAACCGGCTAGCTAAGCCACGCGAAGACGCTCACGCCCAGGAAGTTGCCGACGACGTAGCCGAAAACGCCCGTCAGGATCCCGGGTGTCACCAGTCCATGCCATCCCCGCCCCGCGGCGAGCGCCGCCGCCGTGGGTGGCCCCAGCACGCACGCGTTGGATGCGATCAGCATCTCTGCATAGCTGAAGCCGAACAGCCTGGCGCCAGCGGCCGAGACCGTCGCCTGGATGAGGATCACGACGAACGCGTACGACAACATCAGGGCTGCGGCTCCGAAGAGGGATTGGATGTCCGCTCCGGCCGCGTAGACCACGAAGAACACGTAGAGCAGCAGCATTCCGAGCTGTTGGTCCCCCTTTAGTCGCGCCATGGTACCGGGCGCCACGTTGGCGACGAGGACCGCCAGGGCGGTGATGGCCAGCACGGCGAACCGCGGCCGTCCGACGGCTCCGGCCAGCCATACGCCGGCGGCGCAGACGAGCAGGCTCATCCCCAGCGCGACCGCGACGTGCGCGATCCAGTCGGGTCCCGGTCCCGCCGCCGTCCCGTCCTCCGTCGCAACGCCCTCGTCCGGTGACCCGGCCGCGGATACCGTTTCGGGACCACGCAGGGGTAGCCAGCGGCGAATCGCCCCAATGGTAGGCAGCACGGCCAGGACGAACAGGTACGAGATACCGGCGAGGCTCTCCGCCGCAAGCGCGGCCGTTCCCAGCGCCGGATCTTCCATGCCGACCGCCTGCGACACGGCCACGAAGTTCAGGCTTCCCCCCGTGTAGCCGCCGACGAGCATGCCCGCGTACTTGGCGGACTCGGGAACCTCGATCAGAGCGAACGCGATGCCCGCTCCGGCCACGACTCCCGCTGCCGACACCACGAAACCGGCCAGCACCCTGCCACCCTGCTTCAGAATGACCCTCAGGTCGGCCTTGAAGAGCAGCAGGGGGATCGCCACGAGGATGAAATGGTCGTTGACGAAGTCGTATGCCGGCGACGCGAAGGGCAGGACGCCGAGATTGGAAAGAACCAGACCTCCCATCAGGGCGATCAGCGCGGCCGAGAGGGTGCGTGCCCAGGCAAACCTGCCTTCGAGGTAGAGCGCGCCCCACACCACGGCGAACAGTACCCCCGTGATCGCCAGGACATTGTCCGCGGGCACGAGCGAACTCACCCGGGGAACTCCGTATAGCGGATCACGCCGGCCCGAACATGCCCCTGGCGAGTTCGTTCGCCTTGCGCGGGTCCGCCTTTCCCCGGCTTCGCCGCATGACCTGGCCGACGAAGAACCCCAGCAGACCATGCTGGCCACCCTGGTAGGCGGCCAGCTTGTCGGGGTACTCGTTGGCCACCTCCTGGAGCATCGCCGAGAGCATGGCCTCGTCGTCGATCTCGGTCAGGTCCAGGCTGGCGCGTGCCTCCTCGAAGGACATGCCGCGCGTTACCAGAGCCTCCACGATTCTGCGTCCCTGACGGTGTGACAACTCGCCACCGTCGACCGCGCGCGCGAGCGAGGACAGCGCCACCGGCTCCAATAGCGTCAGGCCGGCACCGTCGGTGGCCGCGACGAGCCTGGAGACCTCGTTCACCAGCCAGTCCGCGATCGCACCCGCCCCCTCCGGGTAGTCGGCACGCGCCGCATGGAACAGGTTCAGCGCGGGCTGCGAGCGGACGAGGCTCGCCGCAGCGGCCTCGGAGACGCCAAGCGAGACCACCTCCCGGAAGTTCAGGCGCTGCCCCGGACTCCGCAGCGTCTCCTCGGGCGCAAGGTGACGGGCGGCAGCATCTCGGTCCGTCCCGTTCCGCCCCGCCCGGGCCGCACCGTTACGCGCCGAACTCGTCCCGGTCGGCCGTGCCTTCTCCGCCCAGCTGTCCCGCAGCGTGACGGTGCGGTTGAACACGAGACATCCCTCGTCCGAGTCGACGGGGTCCGAGAAGAAGTACCCGTGCCGTTCGAACTGGTAGTGTGTTCCTGGCGGAGTCCCGGCGACCCCCGGTTCGGCGAGCGCGCCCGTGACGACACGCTCGGAGTCCGGATTCATGGCCGCGACGATGTCGTCCGTCGGGGGCTCCGCCACCGTGAACATACGGTCCAGAAGGCGCACCTCCACAGGCACCGCGCGATCCGCCCTGACCCAATGGATCGCGCCGCGGACGCGCGGTCCGATGGCCGTCTCGGCACCCGGGCCATCCTGATCCAGCACGCTGCAGTGCAATTCCGTAACCGCGCCCGTGTCGTCCTTCAGCACCTGGTCGCAACGAATCACGCAGGCATACTTGAGGCGAACCGTGCCACCGGGCACGAGCCGGTGGAACCCCGGTGGCGGGTCCTCCCGGAAATCTGTGCGGTCGATATAGAGGGTGCGCCCGAACGGAAGATCGCGGGTTCCGGGGGTGTCGGCGTCGCCGGGCAGAAGGGGCGCGGTGAAGACCTGCTCGCGCTCCTCGGGGTAGTTGGTCAGCACCACCTTCAGCGGATCCAGGACGCAGAAGGCCCGGGGCGCCTTGTGGTTCAGGTCGTCCCGCACGGCGAACTCGAGCTTGTCCATCCCGACCCGGGAGTGCGCGCGCGCCACCCCCACCATGTCACACAGGGTACGGATCGCGTCCGGGGTGACACCACGCCTCCTCAGGCCGGCCAGCGTCGGCATGCGGGGGTCGTCCCAACCGCACACCTTGCCTGCTTCCACCAGCTTTCTGAGCAGCCGCTTGCTGGTGATCACGTAGTCCAGCACCAACGGAGCGAATTCGGTCTGCTCCGGACGCGGCCGGGGAGCGTCCACGTGTTCCAGGAGCCAGTCGTAGATCTCGCGGTTGTTCTCGAACTCCAGGGTGCACAGCGAGTGCGTGACCCGCTCGACCGAATCGGACAGGCAGTGGGCGAAGTCGTACATCGGGTAGATGGGCCAGTCGTCTCCCTGCCGGTAGTGGTGTGCGTGGCGGATCCGATAGAGGAGGGGGTCGCGCATCACCATGTTCGCGTGTGCCATGTCAATCCTGGCGCGGAGGACATGGCTGCCGTCCGGGAATTCGCCGGCCCGCATGCGTTCGAAGAGGTCGCGGTTCTCCTCCCGGCTCCGGTCGCGGTAGGGGCTGTCGACCCCGGGCCGGGTGACCGAGCCGCGCCGCTCGCGGATCTCCGCCTCGGATGACGAATCGACGTACGCGAGCCCCTTGTCGATCAGCACCAGCGCGTACTGGTAGAGCCGCTCGAAGTAGTCCGACGCGTGGTAGAGGTGTTCTCCCCAATCGAAGCCGAGCCAGCGGATGTCGCGCTTCATGGCTTCGACGTATTCCGCGCGTTCCGTATCGGGATTCGTGTCATCGAGGCGGAGGTGGCAGCGGCCGCCGGGGTGTTCCGCCGCAATGCCGAAATTCAGACAGATCGCCTTGGCGTGCCCGACGTGCAGGAAGCCGTTGGGTTCGGGTGGGAACCGGGTGACGACGCGGCCGCCGTACTTGCCCGTCTTGAGGTCCCTCGCGATCACGGTTCTGATGAAGTCCATGCGGTCCCTCTCCCACCCCGGACGGTCGCGCGGGCCCGTCCCGGCGCATCGTCCGTTTCAAGCCTCTCCTCCCGACCGTTCTCCGTCAACCGTTCACTGGCGCGCGCGGGCTCTCGCTGGTAGCGTTTGCAGTCCGCGCGAGACCCCTTTGCAGGAGTTGGACAATGTTCCTTCGGTCGTGTTCCCGACATGTTCTCCTCGCCGCCGCGGGCCTCCTGGCCGCGACCGGAGCGGAAGCCCAGCGCACCCAGAAGCCCGTCCTCCACGGCAAGGACTGGATGGCGATTACCGGGAAGCCCCTGGGGGCCACCGCCGGCGCCATGATGTTCCTCAAGGGGGGCAACGCGGTGGACGCCGCCGCGGCCATGCTGGGCGCGACGGCCACCATGTGGGACGTGCTCGGCTGGGGCGGCGAGACCCAGGCGCTCATCTACAATCCCGGAACCGGCAAGGTCATCGGGATCAACGCCCTCGGGGCCGCCCCCACCGGAGCCACGCCCGAGTACTTCCGTGAACAGGGCATGGAG
>CAZRQE010000097.1:0-16924 GCA_964602175.1 uncultured Gemmatimonadaceae bacterium
CACCACTGGGACAGTCTGGCGGGTGCCGGCGCGACCTCCAGAGGTACGGCGCCCACCGAGGCCGCGGATGAGGCCGACGCGCGCAAGCCGGGGCAGCGGAAGGGCGGCGAGTGAACGGACTCCCGGATACGCGCGTCCTGCTGGACACCCACGTCCTGTTCTGGTGGCTTCAGGGCGATGGGCCACTATCTCCAGGACAACGACAGGTGCTCGATGCGGCCAGCGCGGACGCACCACTGCGCGTTTCCGACATCTCGCTCTGGGAGATCGCGACCCTCCACAGCCTGGGCCGCATACGGCTCACCATTCCGCCCAGGGAGTGGCTGGAGAAGGCGGTCGCGCCGCCGCTCGTTCGGCGCTACGGCATCTCCCCGGCGATCGCGGCCGAAGTGGCTGCCCTGCCGGACTCCTTTCACGGGGATCCCGCCGACCGCATTCTCGTTGCGACCGCGCGCATCATGGGAGCGACGCTGCTCACGCACGACCGCCACATCGTCGACTCCGGACTGGTGCCGACGCTGAACTGAGTCGGTCGTCGACTGCGCCGCCACTTCGCCGCCAACCGCCTCGGTGCGGTCAATATATGTTATCTCTATTGAGATTATCCCCATATGAATTACCATAATCCATGATTCCCTTCCAGCGCCCCCGTGTTGACCAACTCGTTCGCCTCCTTGAGGACGACCGTCTTCCGCCGCGGATCGTCGCCATGACCGGCCCACGCCAGTCCGGCAAGACGACCATCGTACGGCAGGCGCTCCGGCGCGTGCGAGGGAACGAACTCCATGGCCACCGTATCGCGATTGACGACCCTGAAGCGATGACAGGCATGTCCGTCCACCCGGCCCAACCGGCGGCGGCGCCGGATCCGCGCGTCCGCAATGTCGATTGGCTCGTTCGCGTCTGGAAATGGGCCCGGGAGCAGGCCTGGGAACGGCGCCGCGGTTTCGTCCTGGCTCTGGATGAGATTCAGGACATCCCGCAGTGGTCGGGTGCGGTCAAGGGACTCTGGGACCGCGACCGCGACACCGGCTGTCCGCTCCGAGTGATCGTCCTCGGCTCCGCGCCGTGGGCCATGCTCACGGGCCGCGGAGAGAGCCTCGCCGGGAGGTTCACACCCTTCGATGTCCGTCATTGGTCGTTGTCCGAGATGGTAGACGCCTTCGACTTCACCCTGGACGAGTACGTCTACTTTGGCGGCTATCCCGGCGCGGCCCCCCTCGTCCGGGACCTTGGAGCGTGGCGCCAGTACGTCGCGTACTCGATCATCGCGCCGGTCTTCGGACGCGACATCCTGGCGCTGACGCGTGTGGACAGGTCCGCCCTGATGCGCCAGATCGTGGACCTGGTCCCGGAGTACTCGGGGCAGATCGTCAGGTACGATCATCTGGGAAAACGGCTGCGCGGCACCGGTCACGCCGCAACGGTCGCCCACTATCTCGACCTGCTGTCCGACGCCGGCATCGTCACCCCACTGCCGAAGTACTCGGGAAGCGCCGTGAAGCGGACCGGGTCCAACCCCAAGTTGAACGTGCTGAACACCGGCCTGATGACGGCACTTTCCGGCTATTCGCTCGAACAGGCCCGCGCGGACCGCACGTTCTGGGGGCGGCTACTCGAGAGCGCAGTCGGGGCGCACCTCCACAACACGCTCGATGTCTCCATGCGCCTTTCCTACTGGAGGGACGATCCGTTCGAGGTTGATTTCGTGCTCTCGCAGGGGCCTCGCGTGCTCGGCATCGAGGTCAAGAGCAGTGCGCGGGCGCGATCCCTGCCGGGGCTGGCCGAGTTCAGGAAGCGATTCCCCCGGGCGCGTACGTTGCTGGTTGGGGGACGAGGCGGGGTTCCACCAAACGAGTTCCTGAGCAGGGATGCTTTGTGGTGGCTCGACGAAGCGTGCGGGAACGCGGGTGTCTCCCGGGCACCCCGGCAGAAGCCGGCAGCTGGCGACACCGGGATGCAGGTCAGGGAGAAGAGAATCGAATACCGTCGGCGCGGACGTGAGAATCACGGATTTATAACCCATATCAGAGAACACGACATAGAGTTACGTATGGGTCGATGCCCCGCTGGTCTGCTCCACGAAATCGGTGAGGCCTATCACGGCTTCGTCCCTGGTCGAAGAGCGGCCACCCCCCGGCAACGGGCATTGCGGTTCCTGGAAGGACACGAGGATCTGGCAGACGCGGTCATCGAGGGACTCCGCCGGACGGTCGACCGCGAAGACCTTCCCACACTGCGGGAAGTCATCCGCCTGAATGAACAGCAGGAGATATCGCTGTACGCACTACCGATCCTGGCAGGTTTCGACTCCATGAGCTCGCAAGCCAGGGATTCGCGGAGCGTCGCCGAAATCGCGCGCGCAACAGCCCTTTACCTCCTCACGCCACTGAATGTGGAGGGACACCCGGAGTGGTATCGATGGGCGCTCAGGCACCGCCCACAGGGAGTAGCCGAAGCACTGTTGAAGGTGACGCGGTCGCGGGTGCGCAGGCGGAGCGATTGTCCCTATCTGTGGGACCTTGCACGGAACGACTCCTGCCGTGGCGTGGTCCGGCTGGTCGCGCTGCCCCTCTTGCGCGCGTTCCCGACTCGCTGCACCGAGCCTCAGATATCCGCACTGCGAGAGGTCCTGCTGGCGGCGCTGAGGTGGCGAGGGGCGGAGCTGGAAGCCTACGTCGAGCAGCGGGTCTCCAGGCCCGGTCAGGACGTGTCCCAGAGGGCTCTGTGGCTAACCGCGGCGCTCATGCTGTCGCCCGCGCGCTACGTACCGCAGCTCGCAGCGTTTCTTGCGGATGGCGAGGAGGCCAGATCGCGCGAGGTCGTCAGGCTGCTGGCTCCCCGCGAGATGGACCCCTTGCCGATGATATGGCCGACACGGGAACTCGGGGCGATGATCGAGATGGTGGGAAGCCGGTACTCGCCCTGGCGGCCGGAGGGGTTCGCAACGGCCTCCTGCGTCGACGAGGACAACTGGCGGGCGGAAAGCCTGATCTCGACATGGGCGACCACTCTGGTCACCCGCACCGGCCGCGAATCGTCGGAGGTCCTCGGGTCGCTCGGCTCGGACCCCGCACTCGCGTCCTGGCACTTCATCCTCGAAACGAAACGCGAAGAGCAGTTGATGGCTCGCCGGCACGGCGCTTGCCAGGTAACGGACTCTCAAGCTGCTCAACCGACTCTGGCCAACGAAGAGACCGGTGATCCCGCCAGCCTGGCCGCCCTGGTCGTCGACAAGTTGGAGTCCCTCGCCACAGAGATCCGGCACGGCAATACCGACGACTGGCGCCAGTACTGGCGTGAGGACGAACAGCGTCGTCTCCTGGGCCCCCGTCGCGAGGAGTCCTGTCGTGACGCACTCCTCTCCGACCTCAGGAAGCTCTTGCCGGGCGGGGTGGACGCCCACCGCGAAGCGGTCTTCACGGGAGGCAACAAGTCGGACATCCGGGTCTCGTTCAATGGCCACGCAATCCCCGTCGAGATCAGGAAGGACTACAATTCGAAGCTTTGGAGGGCCGTTGCGAATCAACTCGTGCCGAAGTACGCAACCGCTCCCGAGTCCTCCGGCTTCGGGATCTTCCTGGTGCTTTGGTTCGGGCAGGGCAAAACACCGCTGCCACCCACCGGCCGGCGCCCCAAGACCCCCGAGGAACTGAGCGCACGTCTCGAAGAGCATCTCGCCGGTCCCTATCGCCACAAGATCAGTGTGATCGTGATCGACGTGAGCGCCACGGGCGTCTGAGTCAAAGTCGAACCAGCTAACGAACTGATAACCGGACTCCTTTCACCGGGACCCCGCCGACCGTATTCTCGTTGCGACCGCGCGGATCATGGGAGCGACGCTGCTTACGCACGACCGACACATCGTCGACTCCGGACTGGTGCCTACGCTGAACTGAATCGGTCGGCCGCCGCTCCCGCAGCCACCGCGCCGTGCGCGCAGCCACCTGCAGCGAAGGAAACGAGCCGTGCCAATGAGACCGAAGACGCACCCCACCTCCCGCCGCGCCTTCCTGAAAGCCGGGGCCGCCGCGCTGAGCGGCGCGATGATCGCCCCGGAGCGCATCCTCGCCGATCCCTACGCGCCGCTGGAACCGCACCCCGATCCTTCGCGGTCCGGCTCCCGGCGTGGGGCGGCCGCCCTCGCCACCCCAATCAGAGTCCGGGGCGCAGTGCGCTCCAACGGTACGGGATTGCCCCGCGTGCCGGTTTCCGACGGGGTCCAGGTCGTCGACACCGCGGGCGACGGCACCTTCGAACTCGTCACGACATCCGACCGGGAATTCGTGTGGTTCACGGCGCCGTCGGGCTACCGGATCCCGCTCAACGCTCCGGGCACCGCCCGCTTCTACCAGCCGCTGTCCGACGGGCGGGAGCAGTCGGCGGTCTTCGAGCTCGAGCCCGATCCGGTGCCCCACGACAACCACACGCTGCTGCTGCTCGGGGACATTCAGACGGAAGATCCCACGGAGATGCAGTGGTTCCTCTCGCAGTCGGTTCCGGACCTGAGGGAGACGGTTGCGGGACTCGGCGGCGAGCACGCCTTCGGCATCTCCTGCGGCGACATCATGTTCGACAACCTCGAGCTCTACCCGGACTATGAGCGCGGGGTCGGCGAGGTCGGCATCCCCTTCTTCCAGGTCGTCGGCAACCACGACCTCGACATGGACAACCTGACCGACCAGGCCTCGACCGAGACCTTCAGCCGGCATTTCGGGCCCCGGTATTACTCCTTCAACCGCGGTGCCGTGCACTACGTGGTGCTCGACGACGTCTTCTGGCACGGGAGCGGCTACATCGGCTACCTGGGGGCCGATGCGCTGGCGTGGCTGGAGCGGGACCTGGCCCGTGTGGAGCCGGGGTCGCCCGTGATCGTGGCGACGCACATCCCCGTGCTCGGCAGCCAGCACCTGCGCCGCGGCGAGGAACGTCCGGGCACGGCGCTCGCGATCATGAACCGGCAGGCGCTCTACCGGCTGCTGGAGCCGTTCGAGGCGCACATCCTCACCGGGCACACGCACGAGTGCGAGCACGTGTTCGAGCAGGGCACGCACGAGCACGTGACCGGGGCGGTCTGCGGGGCGTGGTGGAGCGGCCCGATCTGCCATGACGGGACCCCAAACGGCTATTGCGTATACACGGTGCGCGGTGAAGAGGTGACCTGGCGGTACAAGGCGACCGGGCATCCGGACGACCATCAGATGCGGCTCCACCTGCCGGGAGCGGCCGGAGAGGGCGGCGGTCCGTCGGCCGGTGGCGAACTGGTCGCCAACATCTGGAACTGGGATCCGGAGTGGACGGTTCGCTGGTTCGCGGACGGCGAGCCCCGGGGCGCGATGCCCAGGCAGCGGGGCTTCGATCCGCTGAGCGCCGAACTGCACACGGGACCCGACCTGCCTCCGCGGCGGACGTGGGTGGAGCCGGTCCCGACGGATCACATCTTCCGGGCGCGGCTCACGGGCGAGGAAAGCGTTATCGTGGTCGAGGCCACGGATCGGTTCGGGCGCGTTTTCGCCGACGAATGGCGGAGATAATGGAGATGAGACGGATGTGGGATTGTGGCAGAGCGACGGTCTCGTCGCTGGTTGCGGTTCTTGGCGCGGCTGTGCTCGGGTGCGAGTTCGCGGGGGCAGGGGGCGGGGATTCGGCGCGGGCCGCGGCCGGAGACATGGCCGCGGAGTCGGCCCGGCAACCCGCCGAGCCCTGGACGCTGGAAGACGTCACGCACAACACCGGCGGCGGCATCCGCGTCCTGATCATCCACGACATGGAGGGCCTGGCGGGCCAGGACGACGCGCGTAGCTACCGGTTCGGCACCGAGCAGTACCCGTCGGGCCAGGAGATGCTGGCCGCGGACGTCAACGCGGTGGTGGACGGGCTTTTCGCGGGCGGCGCGACCGAGGTCGTCATCGCCGACGGGCACGGCAGCGGCAATTCCGACCCCGACCTGCGCACCGACCTGCTGGACGAGCGCGCCACCCAGATCATCCGCGACGAGCCCTTCGACACGTACTTCGATCTCCCCGAGTCGGAAGAACTGGACGCGGTGGCGGTCGTCGGCATGCACTCGAAGACGGGAAGCGGCGGCTTCGCGGCGCACACCTTCACACTGGGGATCGACCTGCTGATCAACGGGCAGGCCATCACCGAGACCGAGCTGGTCGCGCTGTCCTGGGGACGGTTCGGCGTGCCTGTGATCTTCGCGTCGGGCGACGACAAGCTGCGCGGGGACCTCGAGACCATGCCCTGGATCGAGTACGTGACCGTGAAGGACGCGCCCAGCGCCGACACGGCGGTGCCCCGTCCCGTCGACGAGGCCCGCGCGGACCTGCGGGAGGGGGCGCGGCGGGCGGTGGAGCGGCTCGCCGAGGCGAAGTCGATGCGGGCGGTGCTGCCGGTGCGCGCATCGCTGCACGCGGTCCCGCCGGCCAGCCTGCGCTTCCTGGAGGGGATTCCCGGCCTGGATGGAGGCGACGGGACTGGCCCCGCCTACGCCAACGACACCTACAGCTTCACGGCTTCGGACATGCGCGCAGCCTACGACGGGCTGGTGGCGGTGGTGGGCATGGCGCGCGTCGGCTACCAGAGCCTGCTGCAGGAGGTCGTCTCTGGCCGGCCGGATGCGGGCGAGATCCAGTCGGCGTTCGGCGAGGCGCTGTGGCAGCGCTGGCACGACCAGGAGTCGGGGAGGTACGAGCGGCCGGGGGCGGGCGAGGCGATCGGTGAGATGATCCGGCGCTTTCACGGGTACCGGTAGAGGCCAGACTTGATGATCCTCGATTCCGCACTCCTCCTCGCCGCCGCGGTCGGGGTGCAGTCCCCCCAGCAGGTCGGGATGGCCGCCGACTCGACCCTCACGCACACCGACGGCGTGGTGCCGCCGACCGTGACCGCGGTGCGGGCCGAATCGCCTCCCGTCCTCGACGGGGTCCTGGACGAGCTGGTGTGGCAGCTGGCGGTCCCCGTCACCGGATTCCGGCGGGATCGGCCCGGCGACGGGCTCCCCGCGGCCGAGAAGACCGAGGTGCGGGTGGCCTACACCGACGACGCGCTCTACGTCGGGGCGCGCATGTACGACCGCGACCCGTCGCGGATCTCCCTGCTCCGGGGTCGGCGCGACTCGTTCATGCAGTCCAACGACCAGTTCCTGGTCCAGCTCGACTCCTACCACGATCACCGCACCACTTTCGTCTTCGGGGTGACCCCGGCGGGAGGACGCAACGACCTCGTGGCGCCCAACGACGGCTTCCGGGGGATGGACGCGGGCTGGGATCCGGTGTGGGACGCCGCGACCCGGGTGGACTCGGCCGGCTGGGTCGCCGAATTGCGCATTCCCTTCTCGCAGCTCCGCTTCCGGGAGGGTGACCGCCAGGTCTGGGGGGTCAATTTCCGCCGTGACATCCTGCATGCGGGCGAGGCGGTGGACTGGGCGTGGAGACCGTCCACGGAGAGCGGCCTCGCCTCATCCTTCGGACACCTGTTGGGGCTGGAGGGCGTGCGCAGGCCGTCGCGCCTGGAAGTTCTTCCGTACGCGGTCACCCGCGCGAGCTTCGACCAGCGCGCGGATCCGGCGAGCCCCTTCGACGATGGCTCGGTCTACGGGGGCGCGGTGGGACTGGACCTGAAGTACGGGCTTACCGGCGGGCTTACGCTGGACGCCACCGTGAACCCCGACTTCGGGCAGGTGGAGGCGGATCCGGCGGTGGTGAATCTGACCGCCTTCGAGACCTTCTTCGAGGAACGCCGGCCGTTCTTCGTCGAGGGCGCGGGGCTGTTCGGGTTCGGCGGGCTCGAGGGACTGCGCTTCTTCTATTCGCGCCGGATCGGTCAGCGTCCGGCGCTCCGGGTCGGCGGCCCCCCAGGGTCCTTCGTCGATCAGCCGACGCAGTCGACCATTCTCGGCGCAGCCAAGATTTCGGGTCGGACCGACTCCGGGTGGGTCGTCGCCTTCATGAACGCCACCACACAGCGCGAAAACGCCCGCGTCACCGAGGGTGCCGGCGCGCCGGTCACCGAGGTCCCGGTGGACCCGCTGTCGAACATCACGGCGCTGCGTCTCCGTCGGGACATGAGGGACGGCGACAGCTACGTCGGCATGATCGCGACCGGAGTGGACCGCGACTTGAACCACACGAGGTTCGTCTTTCACCGCGACCGCGCCCTTACCGGCGGCGTGGACTTCCTGCACCGCTTCGCAAACCGCACCTATGCGGTGCAGGGCTGGGTGGGCGGCTCACACATCAGCGGCAGCCCGATCGCGATGCAGCGGGCGCAGCGTTCGTCCGTGCGGTACTACCAGCGGCCGGATCAGGACTACGTGGCCTTCGACCCCGACCGTACCTCGCTGGGCGGCTACGCCGGTGAGTTGGCGCTGCGCAAGATCGCGGGCGAGTGGCTCTACGGCTTCGAAGCGAGCATGATCTCACCCGGCTTCGAGATGAACGACGCCGGCTTCCAGACGATCGCGGACATCTACTCGCTCACCCTGGGCGGAACCCGGCGCTGGGTGGAGCCCGGGCGGTACTTCAGATCCGCCAGCCTGACCCTGGGCGGGTCCGAACGCCGGAACTTCGGCAACCTGGTCTTTCAGCGCGAGATCTCGCTGCGTGGCAACGGCCAGACGGTGGGCTTCCATTCCCTTCGCGGCTCGCTGCGCTACGAATTGGAAACCCTGGACCACCGCGCAACGCGGGGCGGGCCCGCCATGGTCAGTCCCGCGAACTGGGGCGGCAACCTCTGGTTCAACACGGACGGACGAAAGCGCGTCTCGGGAGGCCTTTCCGTCAACTTTTCCGGCGACGCCGAGGGTTCCTACTCGATCGCCGGCGGCCCCACCCTCTTCGGCCGCGGCGAGGGCCTGTTCAGCTGGAGTATCCGGCCCACCCTGAGGAAGAGCAGGAGCGCGGCCTTCTACGTCACGCAGGGCGAAGACCCCGCCGCGCACGCAACCTTCGGCCGCCGCTACATCTTCGCCGAACTGGAGCAGCACTCGCTCGACGTGACGATCCGCATGGACCTCGCGCTCACTCCGCGCATGACGCTGCAGGTCTACGGCCAGCCTTTCATCGCGATCGGCGACTACGAGGATTTCACGGCGCTCCGCGAACCCCGGACCTACGACTTCCTGCGCTATGGCCAGGGCGCTGCCACGATCGGACGCTCACTGGCCACCGACAGCTACATCGCCGACGCCGACGGCACGGGGCCCGCCGCACCGATCCGCTTCGGCAACCCCGACTTCCGCACCCGTTCCTTCCGGAGCAACGTGGTGCTGCGCTGGGAATACCTCCCGGGCTCCACCCTGTTCCTGGTGTGGAGCCAGGATCGGCGCGACTGGGTCCGCGACCCGGGCTACGACGGTGTGGGCAGCCTGCGGGGCCTCTTCTCGGACCCGATGCGCAACGTCTTCCTGATCAAGGCTAGCTACTGGCTGGACCTCTGAGGGCTGCGGCCGGGGAGCTGCCGGTGCGCGGCGATTTCAGCGGATGCCCGGCGGCAGCCTCTTCACCACGATGACCGGGACATCGAACTCGTCCTCTTCGAGGAAGACGACGAGACCGTCCGGACCGAATTCGTCGGGCATCCGGATTCGCTGGTCGATGGTTCCCAGATAGCGCCCGGTTGGCGTGAGCACGTCGATCGGTCCACGGTCCACCTCCGGTTCCTCTCCTCGGCGCTGGACCCAGAGATTGCCTTCCCAGGTAGTGCGCAATGCATGCAACACCGGCACTTCCGGGAAGAACTGCATGTCCTCGATGGCTCTCGCGTGGGCGGCGCGGAATACCCCGGCCAGTGCCTGGATGTCCGGAGGCACCTGGCCACCCGGGTCCCGCGACAAGCCCAGTTTCGCCAATTCGCGGTCCTTTTCCGCCTGTCTGACGCGGTCGGTCGCCGGCTCCGGATCGATCGCGCGGCGCAGAACCCGAAGCACCTCGCCGGACGGCCCGGTGACCTTGATCGCGTAGGCCGAGGAGTCCGAAAACGCGACCCCGCCTCCAGGGAGCGCATCGAAAACAAGGGGTGGCTCGAGTCCCCACACCGCAGCGCTGGCCATAACGGCGAAATCCCCGGAAATCTCTTCTGTCCCTGGCGGCGCCCATGCTTCCACGAACGTGTCGATCCGCGCCTCATCCGACGACAGATCGGTGCGCATGATCTTGCGTACGCCGTCAGAGAATATGGCAGCGCCGTCGCGGGCCGGGCGCGCGCCAAAGCTCGCGGCCCGTACAAAAGCCCCGATACCCGAGATGTTAGATCGGTCGATCTTCACTCTTACCATGCGTTCGAACACGCCCTGGAAGCCGAAGATCTGAAAGACAAAGGAGTCGGTGACGACGATTCGACCGCTGGGCAAGACGTCCAGCTGCTCTGGTCTGCGGAACTCGCCGGGGCCCTCGCCGGGGCGGCCGATCTCACCCAGGAGGCTGCCGCCAGGGTCGACAACGACAACACGCGCCGGCGCATCCAGGAAGTACAGGTTCCCAGCCTCATCGAAGCCTGCGGCCGGAACCGTGCCCAACACCTGCCATTCGGCGACGGCATCGACCGACCCGATGCGGTAGACCTCGACGAGTTCCGCGGCCAGCGGTCGATCCTCACCCGGAAATTCAATCGTTTCCTGGGCACGGCCGTCGCCCGCGATCAATAGCGCCGCGAGGCATCCGGGAAGGAGTGTCCGGTTCATTCGAAAGTGGGAGGCTAGCTACTGGCTGGATTTCTGAACGGCTCCAGGTGCTCCACGAAGTACCGCGCCATCGCGTTCTGGAAGTAGGTCATGCTCTGTCCCTGGAGGCCATGACTCTGATCCGGCAGCACCAGCAGGTCGAAGGGCCTGTCCGCGCGGATCAGGGCTTCCGCCATGCGCATGGTCTGGGCGAATGGGGTGTTCACGTCCGCTGTCCCGATCGTGATCAGGAGCTTGCCCGCCAACCGGTCCGCGATCGTCAGGTTGGATGCGTAGGCGTACCCTTCGGGGTTGTCCGAGGGCTTGAGCATGTACGGCTCCACCGGCACCCACGCCACCGACTCCAGCTCGACGACCGGTGACCCCGACACCCCGACGTGGTAGACCTCGGGCGCCAGCAGCATCGCCCGCAGCGTGAAGTACCCGCCCCACGAGTAACCGTGCACACCCACGCGGCTCAGGTCCATGTACGGCCGCGCCGCGCCCAGCTGGCGGATGGTCGCGACGTGGTCGGGGATCTCGTTCCGGCCGATCGCCTTGTAGACGACGTCCTGAAACGCCTTGCCGCGTCCGGGCTGGCCACGGGCATCCACGATGAACGTGACGAAACCGAGCTGGGCCAGGGCCTGCGCCTGCACCCCCCAGAAGTTCGACGTGAAGGTGCGAGGCACTGCGGTGGTCTGCGATCCCGGATACATGATCTCGACGACCGGATACGTGCCTGCGGGATCGAAGTCGGGGGGATGGTAGATCACGCCATGGAGATCGGTGACCCCGTCGTCCGCCTTCACCACGAACTCCTCCGGCGGGCGCCAATCCAGGGCGTCCAGCGTGCTGACGTCGGCCGTGGAGAGGGTCTCGACCAGCGTGCCGTCGGCCGACCGCAACTCCGAGCGCGGCGGACGGTCCACCGATGAATGGGTATCGACGAAGAACGCCTTCGAGGGGCTGAACTGGATGGCGTGCTGGCCGCTGCCTTCGGTGAGCTGCTCGGGGTCGCCGCCGTCGAGGCTCACGCGGTAGAGGTGGATGTCGTAGGGCCGTTCGGGATCAAGCTGGGCGTGGAAGTACACCCATCCGGCCTCCGCATCGACCGTCGCGACCGGACCGGTGGGGAACGGTCCCGACGTGAGGCGGCGCACGAGGTCGCCGTTGTTGTTGTAGAGATAGAGGTGTGAGAAGCCGTCCCGTTCGGAGAGCCACACGAAGCGGTCCTGGTCGACCCGCGTGTAGAAGGATCCCTGCACCTCGAGCAGCCGCAAACCCTCGATGTAGGTGTCCTGCCGCTCGGTGAGGACGATGCGACTCTCGCCCGTCGCCGGATCGGCTTCCATCAGGTCCAGGCGCGTCATCGGCCGGTTGACCCGCTGGAACAGCAGCCGCGACCCGTCCGGACTGAATCCGATCACATGAATGCCGATCTCGTCGGCGGTCTGCAGATCCACCCGCACGGGTTCCCGCGAATTCACGTCCACCACATGCAACTCGGGCTGGGGCCACGGTCCGCCGGTGTACGGATACTCCCGCCACTCGACCTCCTCCTCGGGCCCGAGCCAGTGTACGACCGGCATCCGGTGGACCCCGTCGCTACGGGTGCGCTGCGCGGTGAACCGATATCCATCCGGCGACCACCGGGCCCCAGCCGACGACCAGGCATACCGGTCCTCGCCGTCATCCGTGATGCGCACCACGCGTCCGTCTTCGCTGGAACGCAGCCAGAGGTCGTTCTCCCGGTGGCGCAGAAACCACGCTCCGTTGGGCGATGGGACCTCCATCACCGGGCCGGATGTCGCAGGCCATCCGTCCTCGACCGTCTGCGGCGTGGTCCGCGCCACCTCCGCGGGGCTCCTGGCGGCAATCTCCTCGATTCCGTAGCTGTCCAGATCAAGCCGAAAGCGTCGCCCCTCCACATCGAACTCGGCCCGCGACTGCGCCTCGTCGAAGGTCATCTCCGAGAAGGGCAGCCCATCGTAGGGCGGCGTATGCCCCAGCACCGGGGTGAGCGCGGCCCGCAGCCGCTCGGTATCGAAGAGCGGCTCACGCGTCCTCTGGGAGGGATCGACCCGAAAAATGACGGTATTGGCCGGCGCACCGTCCGCGTACCAGAAGGACTGGCCGTCGCTCAGCCACCGCGCGCCGACCGTCCCGCCTTTCACAAGTGACGCGAAGGCCATATGTTGGCGGAAGCGGGCGAACCGGTCTTCCGGGATTTCCTGGGCGGCGGTCCCGTCGCCCCAGCCCGCCAGCATGATCAGGGCCAGCAGTGGGAGGCTAGACGGTGAGAGGGTGCACCGAGCGTTCGATCCAGGCTGAGGCTTGATCATGTCCGAACACTACGCGGCAGCAGCGGAATGGGCCACCCCTTGTGGCCACGTCTGTATGCAAATCGGTACGCAAGCCGCGAAACGGACACACCCCACCAGTTTGTACGCAATCAGCAAAGGAGGAGCCTCATGAGATTGCGCTACGGCATCATGGCGGGCCTGATCACGCTTCTGGGCACGGGAGAAGCTCTCGCCCAGACGCGTGTCCTCACGGGCTCCGTCACCGACGCCACCACCGGACAGCCCATTTCGGGCGCGGCCGTCGCCGTTACGGGGACGACCCTCGGCACCTTCACGGCAGAGGACGGCAACTTCGCCGTCTCCGTGGGAGCCGGCGAGGTCCTTCTCGAGATCAGCATGCTGGGATACCAGCCGGCATCGGTCACCGTACCCGAGGGCACGAACAACATCAGCATCGACCTGAGGGTCGACGTCCTCAACCTCGACGAGATCGTGGTGACGGGACAGGCCACCGGAATCTCCAGGAGGAACCTCGCCAACGCGGTCTCGACGGTGAGCGCGAGGGACCTCGAGCGGGTGCCCTCCGCCTCGGTTGAGCAGGCGCTCCGCGGCAAGGTCGCCGGAGCGAACATCCAGTCCAACTCGGGGGCCCCGGGCGGGGGCATGCAGCTCCAGCTCAGGGGCGTGTCCACGATTCTGGGCAATCACACGCCGCTCTACGTGGTGGACGGCGTGATCGTGAGCGACGAGACGATTCCGTCCGGGGTGCACACCGTCACCGTCTCCTCTTCGAACCCCGTGCGCGGAGGCTCGCAGGACAACTCCGCCAACCGGATCGCCGACCTGAACCCCTACGACATCGAGAGCATCGAGGTCCTGAAGGGAGCTTCGGCTGCCGCGATCTACGGATCGAAGGCGAACAACGGGGTGGTCATTATCCGCACCAAGCGGGGCCGGGTCGGCGCGCCGCAGTTCAACGTCACCCAGCGCTTCGGCTTCTTCCAGCTGTCGAACAAGCTCGGTCTGCGCGAGTTCACCTCGATGGACGAAGCGGTCGAGTTCTTCGGGCCCCAGGCGAGGGATCACTGGCAGGCCGGGAAGTTCCTGGACCACGAGGAGCTGCTGGCGGGGAACGAACCCCTCTCGTACGAGACTTCGGCGAGCGTGAGCGGCGGCACGGAGGACACGCGCTACTACGCCTCCGGGCTGGTGAAGCACGATGGAGGAATCATCGACAACACCTTCTACAACAAGGAGTCGCTGAAGCTGAACATCGACCAGACGCTGGGCGACCGCGTCTCCTTCAGCCTGAACACGAACGCGATTCACACCCTGGCGGGGCGCGGCATCACCAACAACGACAACCGGAGCATCAGCTACTACATGACGCTCCCGTCAACGCCGAGCTTCGTCGATCTGCGCGCGATCTGCGCCGACGGCAGCCGCCAGGCGGACATCGACAAGTGTCCCAGCGGGACGGGCACCTATCCCAGGAACCCGTTCGCCGGGTCGAACATCCTCGAGACGGCGTCGCTGGTGCGGAACGACGAGGAAGTGTGGCGTTTCGTGGGGTCCGGCAACCTGACCTTCGACGCCATCACCTCGGCCACGCACAACCTGCGCCTGAGCGCCACCGGCGGGATCGACTTCTACAACCAGAAGAACGAGCTCTTCTCGCCGCCCGAATCCCAGTTCGAGCCCACTGACGGGCTTCCCGGCACGTCGGTGCTCGGGTCGGCCTACAGCCAGTACATGAACGCCAACCTGAACGCCGTCTACACCTTCAACTCCGACGCATTCCAGTCGACGACCTCCTTCGGCACCCAGTACGAGATCCGCGACCTCGACCACAGCAGCACGATCGCCAAGAACCTCATCGGGGGCCTGCAGAACATCGACCGGGGCACGGCGACCGAAGTCAGGCAGAACCGGGAGCGGATCCTCGACTTCGGCATCTTCGCACAGGAAGAGCTGCTGATGATGGACGAGCGGCTGCTTCTGACCGCGGGAGCACGCGCCGACCGGAGTTCCAACAACTCCGACACCGACGCGTTCCACTTCTATCCGAAGTTCGCGGCCTCCTACCGGTTCCCGATCGGCGGGAACCTCCTCGAGGAAGTGAAGTTCCGCGGGGCGTGGGGCCAGTCGGGCAACCAGCCGGTCTACGGGCAGAAGTTCACCGAATATGAAGGCCGGAACATCGGCGGACTGCCGGCGCTGCGCGTTCAGGGCGCCACGGCGGCGCTGGATCTGCGTCCCGAGCGTCAGACCGAGGTAGAGGGCGGCATCGACGCCACGCTCTTCGAGGACCGGGCCACGCTCGAGCTCACGTACTTCAACAAGACCGTCAACGACGTGATCCTGGAGCGCTCGCTCGCCCCGTCGACCGGTTTCGTCGAGTCGATCTTCAACGGCGGCGAGGTCAACATCTGGGGTGTCGAGACCGCGCTGACGGTGGTTCCCTTCTTCACCCGCAACCTGCAGTGGACCTCCCGCACCACATTCACCATGGATCGCAGCGAGGTTGTCTCGCTGCCGGTGCCGCGCTTCCGGATCCAGGGATTCGGCTACTTCTATGGAACCACGGTGGCCGAAGAGGGTCAGTCGCTCACACTGCTGTGGGGCAACGGCCCCGACCCCGAGACCGGAGAAGTGGGGGTGAGGCCGCTGGGAGACTCCAACGCCGACTTCCGCATGGGCTTCTCCAACGACATCAGCTTCGGACGGTTCAACGTCTACTCGACGATGGACTGGCAGAAGGGCGGCACGGCCTACAACCTCACCCAGTTCCTCTTCGACCTGACGCAGAACACCGAGGACTGCAACAACCTGGTCGACGGCGAAAGCGTCTGCGTGAAGCGCAACCGGGAGTTCCCCCAGAACACCGGGACCTATTTCCAGGACGCTTCGTTCGTGAAGTTGCGCGAACTCACCGTCACCTACGACCTGCCCGAGAACATGGTCGCGAACATCTGGAGCGCGGCCCGGCACATCCGGCTCAACCTGAGCAGCCGCAACCTGCTGACCTTCACCGACTACGCCGGCCTGGATCCCGAGGTCAGCAACTTCGGCAGCGAGGCGGTCGGACGTGGCCAGGACGTGGCACCCTACCCGCCGAGCCGGAGCTTCTGGTTCTCGGTCGACGTGGGCTTCTAACGTGAACGGGAGAATGAGACCGATGATTAGACAACTGGGCCGTCTGGCGACGGCGGGTCTCGTCGCAACCGTTTTCACGGCTTGCGAACTGACCGTACCCGACTTCAACAACCCGAGCGTGGAGGATCTGCAGAACAACCCGAACTCGGCCGCCATCGCGGCCGCGGCGCAGGGCCTGCTCTTCGACACGCGCCTCACCGCGGCCGACATGGTGCACTGGGTCGGCGCCTTCGGCCGCGAAGTCTACCCCATGGCGCCCACCGGGTCTTCCCTGCCCGGCAGCGTGCGCGACCCCTGGACCCAGACCCTCTTCGTGGGCACGCAGGTGTGGGCGGAAGCGTACAAGAACATGCGCAACGCCAACCTGCTCCTGGAGGCGCTGGCGGGAGCGGAGATTCCCGAACCCGACAAGGCGGCGGTGCGCGGGTTCACCAAGACCATCCAGGCGTACGACCTGCTGCACATCGCGGTGACCCGGCGACACCTGGGCGCTCCCGTGGCGGTCGGGTCCGACCCGAACGACGACCCCGCTCCCATCGTGGGCGAGAACGAGGTCTACGGCCACGTGATCAGCCTGCTCGACGAAGCGCGGGGCGACCTGGCGGCGGCTACCTCCTTCCCCTTTGGCGTCACGGCCGGGCTCGCCAACTTCTCCTCGCCGGGCGACTTCATCCGGCTCAACCGGGCCATCAAGGCGCGGGCGGAGGTGCACCGCAGCAACTGGGCGGGCGCGCTGCAGGCGGTGGCGGAGTCGTTCGCGGGAACCAACATGCCGCTGGACTACGGCGCGCAGCACAGC
>CAZRQE010000098.1:0-51316 GCA_964602175.1 uncultured Gemmatimonadaceae bacterium
CTTCCCCGGCCTTCGGCTTCGCCTTCCCGCCGTCCCCGCCCGCACCATTCCCGGACTCCTCCCGGGCTCGTTCCCTGTACGCGTCCGAGCGGTAGTCGGTGATGTAGAACCCCTCGCCCTTGAACAGCAATCCGGCGCCCCCCGAGATGAGGCGCTCGGCCCGGGCGCCGCACTCGGGGCACGGGGCGCGGGGTTCGTCGCTCATCCGCTGGAAGAGCTCGAAATCGCGGCCGCAATCGCCGCAGCGGTATTCGTAGGTGGGCATCGTTGCGTCTGCCTGGGGAGCTTTGCGAGAAACGGTCCTTGCGGCTTCAATGATAACACGACCCGTGTGAATCACTGCCGGCCGCTCGCCGACGCGGATGCCACTCACCGACCCCGATGCGCCGACCCCGATCCCACTCGCCGACGCGGATGCGGCACCTTCAGGTCACACACCCGAGCCGTAGGTCCCCCACACACTCCTCAGCGCGTCGCTGATCTCGCCCAGCGTAGCCTCGGCCTTCACGGCGTCGACCATCACCGGGAGCAGGTTGTCGTCACCGCGTGCGACCTCCCTCAGACGGGCCAGCTGCCGTTCCACCGGGCCGGCGTCCCGGTTCGCCCTGAGTCTGCCCAGCGCCTCGATCTGCCGCGATTCGAGCTGCCGAAAGCCGGGACCGGGCGGAGGTTCGGCCAGATCCTCGGTCTCGTATCGGTTTACACCGACCACCACCCTCGTTCCCGATTCGACATCGAGCTGGTGCCTGTACGCTGCGCGGTGGATCTCATCCTGCATGAACTCGATGGCCTGCGAGGCGCCGCCGAGCTCGTCGATCCGCGACATGTGGCCCAGCGCCTCGGTCTCGATGCGGTCCGTCAGGTGCTCGACGAGAAAGCTGCCGCCCAGGGGATCGATCCGGTCCGCCACGCCCGATTCCTCGGCCAGGATCTGCTGGGTCCGCAGGGCCAGGGCGGCGGCCTTGGCGGTGGGCAGCGCGAGCGCTTCGTCATACCCGTTCGTGTGCAGCGATTGGGTGCCGCCGAGAACGGCCGCCAGGGCCTGGACGGTCACGCGGATCACATTGTTCATCGGCTGCTGGGCCGTCAGCGTCGATCCCCCGGTCTGGGTGTGGAAGCGCAGCCTGCACGACCGGTCGGAGGCGCCGAAGCGCTCCCTCATGGTGCGGGCCCAGATCCGGCGCGCCGCGCGAAACTTGGCCACTTCCTCGAACAGGTCGTTGTGGGCGGCGAAAAAGAAGGAAATGCGGGGCGCGAAATCCTCCAGCGCGATCCCCCGGGCCCGCGCCCGCCGCACGTACTCCAGGCCGTTCGCGAGCGTGAATGCGACCTCCTGGGCCGCGGTCGAACCGGCCTCGCGCATGTGGTAGCCCGAGACCGAGATCGTGTTCCAGCGAGGCAGCTCGCGCGCGCAAAAGGACATCAGATCGCCGACCAGCCGCAGCGAGGGCTCCACCGGATAGATGTACGTGCCCCGCGCAATGTACTCCTTGAGCACGTCGTTCTGGACGGTCCCGCGCAACTGCGCCCGCGGCACCCCGGCCTCGTCCGCCACCGCGGTGTAGAGCGCGAGCAGAATGGGAGCCGTGGCGTTGATCGTCATCGAACACGAGACGGCGCCCACGTCGATGCCGTGAAAAAGCGTGCGCATGTCGGCCAGGGAATCGATCGCGACACCGACGCGCCCCACCTCCCCCGCCGCCACGGAGGCGTCCGAATCGTAGCCCATCTGGGTGGGTAGGTCGAAGGCCACCGAAAGCCCCGTCGTCCCCTGGCCGAGCAGGAAGTGGTAGCGCGCGTTGGTTTCCTCGGCGGTGCCGAAGCCGGCATACTGCCGCATCGTCCAGCGCCGCCCCAGGTACATTGTGCGGTGGATACCGCGCGCGTACGGAAAAGCGCCCGGTTCGCCGAGGTCCTCGTCCGTCCGAAAACCCGTGGGCAAGCGGTCGTAGACGGCGGAGTCGTCCTCGGCGCTCACTTGCTTTCCACCTCGGAAAACTCCACCAGGACCTGACCCTTTTCCACGGCCTCGCCGGGGGCGACGAGGATCCGCTCCACCCTCGCGGCGGCCGTCGCACGCAATTCGTTCTCCATCTTCATCGCCTCGACGATCACAACCGCGGCGCCCGGTTCCACGATCTCGCCCGTCTCCACGGCGACCTGAACGACCAGACCCGGCATTGGCGCCTTGAGGGCGGCCGCTCCGCGTTCGCCTCCGGCGCCGGCCGAAAGCGCCCTGACCCGCGCGGCCCTGGCGTCCAGAACCTCCGCGCTCACCCGGTCGCCATCAAGGTCGAACTCCCAGAGTCCCCCGTTTCGTGTTTCCGCGTACACCGCCCGGGGCTTCCCGTCCAGGATCAGGGTTCGCATGCCGGCCGGGCCGGACCCGGAAAGCGAGGCCTGGTGCGCGCTGCCGTCGATCACGACGCTCCCGTCCTCCCCCACGACCACATCGTGCGTCTCGTCCGCCACGGACACCACGTAGCGCGATCCGGTTCGATCCACAGCGCGTGGCGCCCTCATCCGTCCCCGTCGGCAACCGGAGCAACCCACGGAGCGGTCCCGGCGCGCCATTCGGAAAACCGGACACCGCGGCGCCGAATCCGCGGCACCGGCACGGCGGCCCGGCGCTCGTGCTCCAACAGTGCAGCCGCCGCCACCGCGGCCGTGTGCGAGGCATCGTCGAGTCCGCCGTCGAACAGCTCCGGGTGTTCGGTCAGGTACGCGGTCGAGAGCCGACCGGCGAGAAAGTCGGGTTCATCCAGGATCCGGCGAAGGAGCGGGGCGCAGGTCGAGACCCCGGCGATCGTCAATTCTCCCAGCGCACGCTTCATACGCCTGATCGCCAACTCGCGGTCGGGGGCCCACGCGATCAGCTTGCCGAGCAGCGGATCGTAGTGAAGGCCGATTTCGCTGCCCACGCCGACGCCGCCGTCCCAACGGACACCGGGGCCTCCCGGAACCGCCAGGTGTCGCACCGTCCCCGTCGCGGGGAGAAAACCGTCAAAGGGCGACTCGCTGGTAATGCGGCACTCGATCGCGTGGCCGCGCAGGGGAATCTCCGACTGCCGCATCGGGATGGCCTCGCCGGACGCCACGCGGAACTGCCATTCGATCAGGTCGATGCCCGTGACGAACTCCGTGACCGGGTGCTCGACCTGCAGCCGCGTGTTCATCTCCAGGAAGAAGAACTCCCCGTCCCGATAGAGGAACTCGACCGTACCCGCTCCAACGTAGTTCACCGCGCGCGCCGCACGGACCGCCGCCTCGCCCACGGCCCGGCGCTCCTCGGGACCGAGAAGCGAAGACGGCGCCTCTTCGATCAGTTTCTGATGGCGTCGCTGGATCGAGCACTCCCGTTCATGGAGATGCACCACGTTGCCGAAGCCGTCGCCGAAGAGCTGCACTTCGATGTGCCTGGGGCGTTCCAGAAACCGTTCCACATAGACGCTGCCGTCGCCGAAAGCCGCCCGCGCCTCCCGGGCCGCAGCGTCAAACGCGGCCGCCACCTCATCGAGCCGGCGTACCACCCGCATCCCCTTTCCGCCACCACCCGCCGCAGCCTTGAGCACGACCGGGAGCCCCACCTCGCTGGCCACCTCGCATGCCTCCGACCCGGAGCCCAGCGGAGACGCCGTGCCCGGCACCACGGGCACCCCGGCGTCGGCCATGCGGCGGCGCGCCTCCGTCTTGTCCCCCATCGCCCGGATCGTCTCGGCTGCCGGCCCCACGAAGACCAGCCCGGCGTCCGCAACCGCCCGGGCGAAGTCTGCGCGCTCTGCAAGAAAGCCATAGCCCGGATGAACCGCGGCAGCCCCCGTGGCGTGCGCGGCACCGAGGACCCTGCCGATGTCGAGGTAGCTCCTGGACGCGGCCGCGGGACCGATGAGGACCGCCTCGTCGGCGTGAACCACATGCGGCGAGTCCCGGTCCGCCTCCGAAAAGACGGCGATGGTGCGGATGCCCAGCTCTCGCGCCCCCCGGATCACGCGCAACGCGATTTCACCCCGGTTGGCGACAAGTACCGATTCGATCATTGTCTGGCCTCTCCGGGGCCGGAACGGGGGTTTTGGGGCCGGAAGCTACCCGATGGTACCCTGGATCACGGTCTCCGCGCCATCCCGCCAGATTCGCAGCGCGATCTCCTCGTCCTCCTCGTACGAGCGCAGAATCCGTCTGAACTGCGCGGCGCTCCGGACCCTCCGGCCATCCACATCGACCACGACATCGCCGGGGCGGAGCCCAAGCGCGGATTCACCGTCGGCATCCGCGACGAGGACTCCCTCCTCCGTGCCGAAGTAGGCACCGAGACCGGGGTTGAGTTCGACCAGCTCGAGGCCGTGGGAGCGGTCCCGCAGCCACACCCGCGTCAAGTCCCCGCGGTCGCCCCAGAAGAAGTCGGGTGTATCCGGAGGATCGATGGTTGGAGCGTCAAATTGGATATTCCAGTCCATATCGCGGTATTGGTCACGCACGCGGTCGGCCATGTCGCGCATGCGCACGCTGAGCCTCGACGGCCAGCCCCACCCCTCGAGTTCTTCAGGGACCACGGCGAAGGCGAGCAACTCACCTTCCCGGTCCACCTCGATCTCGATCTCTTCCCCCTCTTCGAGTTCCCTGATCAGGGCGATCAGGCGCTGACCGGGAAGCGAGGTGTCCCGATTCATGTCCATCTCGTCTTCGCCGTCCAGAGGCCGGGTAAGGTCGACGCCCCCCGCCGCCACGATGATGTCGCCCTCG
Organism: uncultured Gemmatimonadaceae bacterium; assembly: GCA_964602175.1. Classification (GTDB taxonomy): domain Bacteria; phylum Gemmatimonadota; class Gemmatimonadetes; order Longimicrobiales; family Gaopeijiaceae; genus Bin94. The sequence continues at coordinate 4,741 of CAZRQE010000098.1, forward strand.
CGAACGCCGGCCCGGTCGGCCGGGCCGTCGTCCCTCAGCCCGGTCACACGAACCCCGATGTCGTCGAGGTCGGGATCCATGTCCAGCGAGACGCCGAGCATGGGCCGCCCCTCCAGACTCAGGAAGGGAAACTGCCCGGTATCGCCGTCCCAGATGAATGTCCTCACACCCGGCCTGCAGTCACAGTCCTCCTGCTCCTGTGCCGTGACCGGACCCGTCAAACCCGACAAACCGACCGCTGCCACTGCGGCGACTCCCGCCGACATCCAGAAGTCCTTGAAGAATCTTGTCTTGCGCATCGTGTCTCCCCCCCGTTGTCTGTCTCCAGCCCCCCGGCGCGCCCGTCGGGCTGTCCAGACATTCAGACGCACGTACGGGCCGGCCGGGTTGCCCGGCGGCGGCGTGGCTCTACAACGGGATGTTGCCGTGCTTCTTCGGCGGATTCGAGTCCCGCTTGTCACGAAGCATGTCGAGGGCGTTGATCAGCCTCGCGCGGGTGTCGCGGGGATCGATCACATCGTCAACGAAACCACGTGCCGCCGCGACGTACGGATTCGCGAACTTCTCCCGGTATTCCGCCATCCTCGCCTCCGTCGCAGCCTCCGGGTCTTCGGCCGCGGCAATCTCCTTGCGGAACAGGATCTCCACCGCGCCCTTCGGGCCCATCACCGCGATTTCGGCGGACGGCCAGGCCAGGTTGATGTCGCCCCGGACGTGCTTCGAGTTCATCACGTCGTAGGCCCCGCCGTAGGCTTTGCGAGTGATGACGGTGACCTTGGGCACGGTCGCCTCGCAGAACGCATACAGCAGCTTGGCCCCGTGCCGGATGATGCCGCCGTGTTCCTGCGCGACCCCGGGCAGGAAGCCGGGGACGTCTTCGAGCACGACCAGGGGGATGTTGAAGGCGTCGCAGAAACGCACGAAGCGGGCACCCTTGTCGGAGGCGTCGATGTCCAGAACGCCGGCCAGGACGGCGGGCTGATTGGCCACGATACCGACCGGGTGACCCCCGAGATGAGCGAATCCCGTGACCAGATTGCGCGCGAAGCCGGCATGAACCTCGTAGAATCCACGCCCGTCGACTATTTCGTGGATGATCTCGGTTATGTCATAGGGACGATTTGGGTTATCCGGTATGATCTCCAGTATTTTCTCGCATCGTCTGGAGTGGGAGTCCCGATCCTCCCCCACCGGTGGGGGCTCGGCGTTGTTGCTCGGAACGTACCGGAACAATTCGCGCACGGCCGTCAGGGACTCCGCTTCGCTGTCGTGTGCGAAGTGCGCCACGCCGGACGTCTCGGCGTGAACGTCCGCCCCTCCCAGCCCTTCCATGTCGATTTCCTCGTGAGTCACCGTCTTCACCACCCCCGGTCCGGTCACGAACATGAAGCTCGTTCCCCGCACCATGTACACGAAGTCCGTGATGGCCGGAGAGTAGACGGCGCCGCCGGCGCACGGGCCCAGAACCACGCTGATCTGCGGGATCACCCCCGACGCCAGGGTATTGCGAAGGAAGATGTCGGCGTAGCCTCCCAGCGAAACGACACCCTCCTGGATGCGGGCACCCCCGGAGTCGTTGAGGCCGATCACCGGCGCCCCGTTGCGCAGCGCCATGTCCTGAATCTTGACGATCTTCTCCGCATGCGCCTCGCTGAGCGACCCCCCGAAAACCGTGAAATCCTGGGAGAACACGTACACGAGCCGGCCGTGAATCATCCCGTAGCCCGTGACGACTCCATCGCCCAGGTACTTTCGCGAATCGAGCCCGAACTCGGTCGAGCGGTGTGTGACGAACCGGTCCAGCTCGACAAGGGAATCCTCGTCCAGGAGGAGTTCCAGCCTTTCTCTTGCCGACAGCTTCCCGCGCTCGTGCTGGGCACGAATACGCGCCTCTCCCCCACCCAGCTCGGCTTCCCGCCTGAGAGCCTCAAGGCGCTCGAGAGATTCGCGCATCGTCATGGGCGACGGCAGCGCCTTCTGCTAGCGGGTGCCGGAGTGTGGACGCGGACCGGCCTGATCCGGCCGCTCCGCGTCAGGGAATTCCGTGTCGACCGGGTGTAGTGAGCCGCCATAGATTCGGACCGGGAAATACTCCCGGGTCAGTCGGCCGTCGGCAAATGAGTAGCTTCCGGTCACACCGGCGAAGCGGTGGAGCCGCTCCAGGGCCGCGACAAGGTCTCCGGAGGTGCGCCGACCCGCGCCATAGGCGGCCAGGGCCATGCGGAACAGGTCGAACCCCGTCGCAGGCACCATGCTGTGCAACGAGCGCCGAAAGCGGCGTTCATAGGCGGCGACAAAATCCGCGGGCAGGTCCTCGACCGCATCCGGAGCCAGCGGGCTGACGGAGATGACCCCGTCGGTATGACGGCGGGCGACACCTTCCATGACAGCGGGTCCCGTCCAGCTTGCCGTGCCAGCCACCTGCACCCCGATGGTGTCGAGACCGAAAAACGCGATCTGGGGAGCGAGCAACTCGATGTCGGGCGGCGGCGCGGCGACCACCAGCAGCCTGGGAGCAAGCGACTTCGCCTCGAGGAGCGGCACCTCGAAGGTCGTGGTGCCGGGCAGATACTCGATGCGCCGCCGCACCGCTCCGCCCACCGCCCTGAACGCCTCCGCGAAAGCGGTAGCCTCCAGTGTTTCGCCGGGGCTCCGTGGGTGGATGACAACCGCATCGAAGTAGCCGAGGCCCGTCGCCGCGTCGGCCAGGACCAGTCCCGCCGCGGGATCCCCGGCGCCCATGCTGTAGACACCTCTTGGTCCGTCGGGAAGATCCCGTGCGGTGGGCGAGAAGAACGTCAGGCGTCTCGGCGCGGCTTCCGACGCCGCGCGTACATTGCCGGTAGCCAGCGGGCCGAGGATGGCGACGGCACCCTGATCAACGAGGGCCGAAACACCGCGCACGCTGCCCGACGCCGTGCCGCCGTTGTCCTCCAGGACCAACTGCACATTCACACCCGCCCGGCGGGCCAGATCGACCGCCACCTCGACGCCGTCCAGGAACATCCGTGCGTATTCCCGGCTGGATGGCGATCCCGACATGGGCAGCAACGCGCCGATCACAGGGGCTTCCTGAGGTGGTTGGCCCATGACCCCAGGCACGGGACCCGGCACCGAGGCGGCGAAGGCCAAAGCGAAGCCGGCGAGCACTGTGGCATTGGCCACGCGCTGTGGCGATCTCGTGTCCATCGTCTTGACGAAAATCCGCCGGTCCGGCCTCCTGATCAATCGGACGTTGCGGGCTGCTCCCCGGCTGCGTCCGGCGCTTCGTCCCCGGCAGCCTCCGCCTCATCCTCCCCGGCAGCCTCCGCCTCATCCTCCTCGGCAGCCTCCGCCGCTTGGTCCCCGGCGACATCTGCCGCTACCCCAACTCCGGCAACGTCAGCCTCATCCTCCTCGGCAGCGTCGGACTCGCGCCTTCTTTCGGGCGCCTCGAGCACCTCGAGCACGATACGGCGCTCGCCCGCGTCGGAGGCGATGACCCGGATGGGAACGACATCGCCGGCGGCATAGCGATCTTCGATCTGGTCCGCCGGAACCGCCGAATGAGAGCCCGGCACGAAGCCCTCGACTCCGTCGCCCAAATCCACGATCAGGCCTCTGTCCTGTATTCGCACGACGCGGCCGTCCTGCTCGTAGTCCTTGTGGAAGCGCGAGACCAGCTGCGGCCACGGATCGTCGTACAACTGCTTGATCCCCAACGAGATCCGCTTGTTGTCCGAATCCACGTCAAGCACCATGACGTCCACGGTCTCACCCTTTTGCACCACCTCCGACGGGTGCTCGACCCGCCGCGTCCAGCTCATGTCGGAAACGTGCACCAGCCCGTCGATCCCCGGCTCGATTTCGACGAACGCGCCGAAGGAAGTCAGGTTGCGCACCGTGCCGGTCAACCTGGTCCCGGTCGGATACTTGAGCGGGAGGGCCAGCCACGGATCCTCCTCGATCTGCTTCATGCCAAGGGAGATCTTCTGGTCCTTCGGGTCCACCTTCAGCACCACCGCCTCGATCTCGTCACCGATCGACACGAGCTTGGACGGGTGCCGCACATTGCGGGTCCAGGACATCTCGGAAATGTGAACCAGGCCCTCGACGCCCTTCTGAAGCTCCACGAACGCCCCGTAGTTCGTGATCGACACGACCTTGCCTCGGACGCGGGCGCCCACGGGATAGCGCTCCTCGATATCGGTCCACGGATACGGAAGCAGCTGTTTCAGTCCCAGCGAGATGCGCTCGCGGTCCCAGTCGATATCCAGCACCTTGATGTCGAGGCGCGCGCCGATATTCACCACCTCCGAGGGGTGGCCGACCCGGCCCCACGACATGTCGGTGATGTGGAGCAGGCCGTCGAGACCGCCGAGATCGATGAATGCCCCGAAGTCCGTGATGTTCTTGACGACGCCCTCGCGCACCTGCCCGGTAAGAAGCTCCTTGACCAGGGTGGAGCGCTTCTTCTTGCGCTCGCGTTCGAGAATGACGCGCCGCGACACGACGATGTTCCGCCGACGCTTGTTAAGCTTGATGATCTTGAAATCGTAGGTGTCGCCGATCAGGTCCTCGATGTTCGGGACCCGGCGAAGCGCGATCTGGGAGCCGGGGAGGAAGGCGTCGACCCCCATGATGTCGACCGTCACGCCCCCCTTGATCTTGCGCGTCAGGAGCCCCTTCACCGGCTGGTCGTTCTCGAACGCGTCCTTGATCAGCTCCCAGACCCGGAGGAAGTCCGCCTTCTTCTTGGACAGCACGACGACGCCGTCTTCGTCCTCGAGGCTCTCGAGAAGCACCTCGACATCCTGTCCCGGCTCGATGGCGTCGGGGTCCTTGAACTCCTCGAGCGGGACGGCCCCCTCGCTCTTGAAGCCGAACTCGAGGATGACGGTCGACTCGGTCGTGCGCAGGACCCTGGCCTGCACGACCTGGCCCTCACGGATATCGCCGCGGGCGGTCTGGTGCTCGGAGAGCATCGCCTCGAAGTCGTCGCGAGAGACGTCGAGGACCTCCTCGCCATATGGATCGTTGAACAGCTCGGGTGAGATTTCGCCTGGGAGCCCGGAGCCGTCAGCAGCGGTGTCGGGAGTGGGACCGTGGCCGTTGGGGGCCGTTTGGGAATCCTGGGGTTCGTTCATGGCATGCATCGCCGGCTTGCAAGCCCGGCGCTCCGGTACTATTTGCCGGCCCGTGGAACGTGCGGGAGGCCGGGTTGAGTGTAGATGAAGGCCGCGCGGACCTGCCCGCAGTAGCGCGCGGCCGATGTGCTTCTTCACGGAATGACCAGGGCCGCAAAGTCGGGCCCGTGGCCGCTTCCAGTGGAGAGTATAGTCTTAAAGGATAATGCAATCCGGTACTCAACGGGAGTGCCGCACCGCCCTTACGAGGCGGACTACTGCCTCCATTTGCGCCTTCGGATCCATGTGGGTGGTATCAAGGAGCACGGCATCGCCCGCACGGACAAGGGGGGCGAGGGACCGGGAGGAATCGCGCTCGTCCCGGTCCTTCAGCCTGCACGCCTCTTCTTCGATCTCCGCAGCCCCCGCAGTCCCGCCCCGCTGCCGGATGCGCCGCCGGGCACGCTCCCGCGGGTGCGCGTCCAGGTAGATCTTCACCGCCGCGTCCGGGAAGACCACCGTGCCCATGTCCCGGCCTTCCGCCACCAGGCCAGGCCCGTCGGCTGCGGCGCGCTGCAGTTCCAGCAGGTGTTCGCGGACGGCCGCAAGCGCGGAGACGGCGGACACCTCGCTGGTCACGCGCGAGGCGCGCAGGGCATCCCCGGGCACCCGCGCGCCTCTCATCCGCACCGCCATGGCGCTGTCGTGCCACTCGATCGCGATGTCCAACGCTTCCAGGTCCGCCGGCGTCACGGCCCCCGCGGCCAACGCCGGATCCCCGGCGAGGAGTCCCAGCGTGACGGCCCGGTACAGCGCTCCCGAATCCAGGTGCCGATAACCGAGTTGGTCCGCCACGGCTGCCGCGGTGGTGGATTTTCCCGATCCGGCCGAGCCGTCGATCGCCACGACCGTACACCCCGCCGACCCGGCCGCGCCGGGTGTGCGGGCATCCTGTGTGGGCAAGCCGCCCCACCGCGCGCCCGACCCCGGCCGCCGCGTGCCGTCGCCCCTGCTCTCCCACCAGGTCCGCACCCGGGCCAGGAGATTCCAGAAGCCGGGAAAGCTGACGTCGGTTACGCCGGCATCGTCGATGCGGATGTCGCAACCGGACGTGGCGCCAAGCACGCCGAAGGCCATTGCGATGCGGTGGTCGTGAAAGCTCTCGACGACTCCGGCCAGGGGCGCATCGGTTCCCTCGATCTCGAGGCCGTCGTCGAACTCTTCGACGCGGACTCCGATCCGGCGCAGGTTCGTCGCGAGCGCCGCGAGCCGGTCCGACTCCTTGACCCTGAGCTCGCCGGCGCCCGAGATGCGCGAAACGCCCTCCGCACGTGCAGCCAGGACTGCCAGGATCGGCACCTCGTCAATCATCCCGGGGATTTCGTCCTCCCCCACCGCCACCGCCCGAAGCGCGCTACCGTCCCGCCCCACGACCAGGTCTCCGACCGCCTCGCCACCTTCGCTGCGGCGGCCCAGGACGCGGACATCGGCGCCCATCCGGGCGAGCGCGGGCAGCAGCCCCGTTCGCGTCGGGTTGACACCCACGGCTTCCACCTGCAAGAGGTCCTCGCACCCAACCAGCGCCGCCCACGCCAGAAAGAACGCGGCCGATGAAAAATCGCCCGGAACATCCATTCGCAACGGCGACAGGCGAGGCGGGGGTTCCGGCACGCGGACCAGCCATCCCCCTGCGGCTTCCTCATCCACCACCTCCACGCCCATCCCCTGGAGCATGCGCTCACTGTGGTCGCGCGAGCGCCGCGGCTCCCGGACCTCCACACCCACGCCGCCTCCTACGCCGGCGAACAGTATCGCACTCTTGACCTGGGCACTCGCCACCCGCCCTTCGTGACGGATCCCGACCAGGTCCCCGCCCGCGATCCGCAACGGCACGACCCCGGGGCGCTCGAGGTAGCGGATCGAAGCGCCCATCTGCCGCAGGGGACCCGTGATCCTGTCCATCGGCCGGCGCGACAGGGATTCGTCGCCGGTGAGGACCGCGGTGAGCGGCTGGGCCGCAAGCGCGCCGGCCAGAAGGCGAACACCGGTCCCGCTGTTCTTCAGGTCCAGTATCCCTTTGGGGCTCTTCCACGACCGCAGCCCGCGGCCCGCGATCCGCACCACCTCGTCGTCGCCGGCATCCAGGCCATCGATCTCCACGCCCAGCGCTGCCAGGGCGCGCCCGGTCGCCAGAGGATCCGCCCCCCGGAGCGCGCCCCCAATGCGGCTCTCGCCGTCCGCCATCGCACCCAGAATGAGGGCGCGCTGGGTGATGGACTTGTCGCCCGGGACCCGGATGCTCAGTCCCGCCGAGCGCACCAGTGCCTCCCCTGCTCCAGCAGTTGCGCCACCCCTTCCATGTCGCCCTGTTCCAGCATCCTGCGGATGGCGCCGATCCGGTCTTCCAACGCGGCCAGCGCCTGCGCGTCGGCCGCGGCGGCGGCCGCGAGCAACGGGGTCCACATGCGGGAACCGGACCCCGCGATTCGGGTTGCGTCCCGTCCGCCGGGGCCAAGCGTCGTCGGGGAAATCCCGGCATCGGCAAGGGTTGTGGCGAGGGCGCTGGCCACGAGTTGCGGCAGGTGGCTCGCCCAGGTCATCAAGCGATCGTGGTCCTCGGCGGCGACGATCCGCGGGCGGGCGCCAAGGACCTGCCAGAATTGGCTGGCCCGCTGCACGGCGCCGGCACGGGCGTCGGCATTCTCCTTCGCCGCTCCGGGACCGCGCTCCGCACCCGCCGGACCGCAGGGACTGATCCAGACATCCGCTCCCTGGAAGAGATCGGCGCGGGCGGCCGCGTAGCCCGAGCGCTCGGAGCCGGCCATCGGGTGCGCACCGACGAAGGTGCCGGCTGCCGAGGGGCCGTGGGCCGCCGCGGCCTCGAGCACCGGTGCCTTCAGGCTCGCCACATCGGTGGCCAACGCGGCCGTACTCCACGTCGCGGCAGTCTCGCCCACCAGGGCTACCGTCGTGTCGAGCGGCGTAGCGAAGACCACGACGCCGCCGGCCAGCGGACACCGGTCGAGCGAGTCCGCGATCCGCACGCCGTCGCCCGCCGCAAGCCCCGCGCTCCCGGCATCCGGCTCGACCCCATGGACGGGCACCTCGGGAAGCCGGCGGCGTAGACACTTCGCGACCGATCCCCCCATGACGCCCAGGCCGACCACGGTCACTGCACCCGAAAGCTCCGGGGGCATCGCCGACACCCTGCCCTCACCCATGGTAGCCGAGCTCCACCTCCAGGCCATCGTACGCGACCCCGGCCTGCGGAAACACCTCGCGCGCCTGGTCCCGCAAGCGCTCCGGCGACTCCGAGTACCGAGCCGAAATATGGGTCAGAATCAGTCGCCGCACGCGCGCCCTCACGGCCACCTCCGCGGCCTCCAGCGCGGTGGAGTGCCTTGTTTCGCGCGCTCGCCCGACTTCGTCCGACCCGAACGTGGCCTCGTGGATCAGGAGGTCGGCCCTCGTCGCGGCCCGGACGGTCGCCCGACTCGGTCTCGTGTCGCCCGTGTACACGACGGTACGCCCGGGACGCGACGGACCCACGACGTCGTCGGGCGAGATCGTCCGGTCTCCGACCTCGATGGTCTCACCCCGGTGCAGCCGGCCGAAGAGCGGTCCCTCGGGCACGCCCAGCCGACGGGCCGCCTCCACGTCGAAGCGGCCGAGACGCGGCTCCTCGATCAATGCGTACCCGAGCGCGGCGACTCCGTGTTCGGCGCGAAACGCGTGCACGGCCCAATCACCGAAATCGACCCGGTCGCCCGGCCTGAGGCTGCTGACCTCGATCGGGAATGGCGGCCTCTCCATACCCAGACGCGCGGCCGCGTCCAGGGTGGCGACGGCGCCGGCCGGGCCGTAGATGTTCATGCGCTCGTCCCTGCCCTGCAGCCCCATGGTCCTGAGCAGGCCCGGAAGACCCAGGAAGTGGTCCGCGTGGGCATGGGTGATGAAGATGTGGGAGAACGTGAAGCCGGTGCCGAAGCGCATGATCTGACGCTGGGTTCCCTCGCCGCAGTCCCAGAGGATGGACCGGCCCTCACGCTGGACCGCGATGGCCGACACACTCCGCCGGACGGTCGGCCGTGCGGCGGCAGTCCCCAGAAAACGGACTCGAATCATCTGGTCGCTCGGCGATTGGTTGGCGTGGGCACGCGTGAGCGGACAACCCGAGGCAACACCCGGGCCGGGCATCGGCACAGCAGTAGCGGTAAAGATAACCGCCCGCCACATCCATCGTTTGCCCACCCCCCTCGCGGCGTTTATCGTAGTCTGTTGACGTGCCGTGTCCGGTCCGTGGACCTGACGCAGGAAGCACGTCGCCCCGGCCCGCCAGGGAGCACCGCGGGCAGTCACGCCGAGACGCGGAGGAATCCTGATGAAGGCCAGCGCAGCGAAGAAAGCAGACAACCGGCCCGCCCCGACCAGAAGGGACTTTCTTGGATCGGCCGCGGCGGTCCTCGGAGCCTCGCAGCTGCCGGCGTTCAACTCGCGTGCAACGCACATCGCACGCGAACTCGCCGGACACCCGGGATCCGCGGGTGAGACGGCCGACGACGAGCTCTTCTGGTCGGAAGTCGCGCGGGCTTTCACGGTGGACCGCACCCTGGTCAACCTCAACAACGGCGGCGTCAGCCCGTCGCCCAGCTTCGTGCAGGACGCGATGAAACGGCATCTCGACTACTCGAACGAGGCGCCCACCTACACGATGTGGCAGATCCTCGAGCCGCAGCGCGAAGGGGTACGGGCACGGATGGCGCGCGAGTGGGGGGTCGATGCGGAGGAGATCGCGTTCACCCGCAACGCGTCCGAGGGACTGCAGACGGTTCAGTTCGGCTACGATCTGGAGCCGGGCGACGAAGTCCTCACCACCACGCAGGACTACGGGCGCATGCTCACCACGTTCCGGCAGCGGGAGCGCCGCGAGGGCATCGTCATGCGGCAGATCAAGGTCCCCGTTCCGGCCGAGGACCCCGCCGAGGTCGTGCGCCGCTTCGAGGAAGGCATCACCCCGCGCACCCGGCTGATCCTCATGTGTCACATGATCAACCTCACGGGCCAGATCCTGCCCGTGCGCGAGATCGTGGCGATGGCCCGCAGGCACGATGTTCCGGTCATCGTCGACGGGGCCCATGCGATGGCCCACTTTCCGTTCAAGCTGCCCGACCTGGAGTGCGACAACTACTCGACGAGTCTCCACAAGTGGCTGTTCGCTCCGCACGGTACCGGCCTGCTGTACGTGCGGCGCGACGAGATCGCCAACATCTGGCCGCTGATGGCGGCACCCGACCGCATGGACGGCGACATCCGCAAGTACGAGGAGATAGGGACGCATCCCGCGGCCAACTACCTGGCCATCGGCGAGGCCCTGACCTTCCACCAGGGGATCGGAGCCGAGAGGAAGGCCGCGCGCCTTACCTATCTGCGCGACTACTGGGCGAACCGACTCCTGGAGAACGACCGCGTGAGTCTCAACACGAGCCAGAAGCCCGGGTTCGCGTGCGGGATCGCGAACGTGCACGTCGAGGGCCTGGACACGGGAGCCCTGAGCAGGTGGCTCTGGAGCGAGCACCGGATCATCAACGTCTCCATCGGTCACGAGGAGTGCACCGGGTTGCGGATCTCGCCGAGCGTGTACACGACGCTGGAGGAACTCGACCGGTTCAGCGAGGCCATGGAGTCGGCGATCAGGCACGGCCTGCCGGAGGCGTGACGTGCGTTCGCGCGCCCTGGTCACGGGCGCCCTGTTGCTGGCATTGCCCGCGGTCGCGGCCGCTTCCAGGCTGCACACCGAACTCGAGGAGTCGAGTCCGGCGCAGGATGCCGTCCTGACCGAGTCGCCGACCGCGGTGACGCTCACCTACTCCACGGCAGTCCAGCTCTCGCTCAGCCGCGTCTCCGTACGGTCCGCAGCGGGCGGAGCGGCCCCCGTGGCCTCCGCGGAACTCGCCTATCTTCACGAGGACCGGCAGGACGTGCTCGTGCTGGCGCTGGAGGAGCCGCTGGGCCGGGGAAGCTATGTCGTGGAATGGACCACGGCGGGACCGGACGCACATGCCCTCTCGGGGGAATTCGGCTTTCGGGTCGATGTTCCCGCGGTGGACGAGGCGGACCACGCGCCAGCTTTGGAGGCCGCTCCGGTGCCGGAGGCCGGACCGGGACCGCAGGGTGCGGGGACGGCCGATGACGCAGGCACCGGGATCTTCGTGGATCGGGGCGCGCTGGCGACGCGTTTCGTTTTCTACCTGGGCGTCGTGGGACTCCTGGGGTCCGTAGCATTCAACGTGATCGTGCTCGGCGCGGCAACGAACGCTGGCCTCCCGAAGGAGGCGGCCGAAGGCATTTCAACGGGCGCATGGCGGATCGCGGCCCTGTCCGCTGCGCTGCTGCTGCTCGCCCTGCCGCTGCGGCTTTGGTTTCAGGCGCGGACACTCTTCCCCGACGACCCCGGAGCCAACCTCGGCACCGTCATGGCGGGAACGCCGTGGAGCACGGGATGGTGGATGCACGGCGCCGCAGGGGTCCTCGCGGCCGCGGGCGTCGCGCTTTGCCGCCGTGGAAGCCGTAGCGCCGCGGGATGGCGGGTCATCCTGGCCGCAGCCCTGCTGATCCCCCTCGCACCGATTCTGGCCGGGCATGCGTGGGCCGATGCGCCACGAGGCTTGTCCGTCGTTGCAACCTACCTGCACGTCATGGCGGCGGGCGCCTGGGTCGGGGGGCTCCTCTGTCTGCTGTCGGCCGGGCTCCCGGCATTGCGCACCGCCTCCGGGGGCGACGGCGGCGCCTGGTCCGGCCTGCCCACGCTTGTCGGCGCCTTCTCGCGGCTGGCGCTCGTCGCCGTCGGGACCCTGGTCGTTTCGGGCGGCGTGAAGGCGTGGCTCCACGTGGGTACCCCAGCGGATCTCTGGACGACGCCCTGGGGGCGATCGCTCCTCATCAAGTACTTCGTTGTCGCATGCGTCATGGCCATCGGCTTCTACAACTGGCGAGTCGTGCGTCCAGCCTTGTCCGTCGACCCGAACCCGGGACGCCTCCGCAAGTCCGCCAGGGCCGAATTGGCATTCGGCGCCGCGGCGGTCGCCGCGACCTCATGGCTCGTGGTGCAGCCCCTCTGATGCGCACGGCCCGGACCGACCCGCGCACCACGGCCGCCGTCTCGGCGGCGCTGATCGCATTGGTGCTGGCGACCGCGACCCCGCCCCGGCCTGCATCCGCCCAGAACGGCCAGGCAAACCTGGACGCGCTCGTAGGATGGCCCTTCCCCAGCGCGTTGACCGCAGCCCCCGCGGCCCCGGTCGTCGCATGGGTGCGCAACGAGCGCGGGGGGCGCAACGTCTGGACGGCGGCCGCGCCCGAGTGGACCGGACGCCGCCTGACCTCGTTCACGCGTGACGACGGCCAGGAGATCGCGGAGCTCGTGGTGGCGGCGGACGGCTCACTGGTCGCGTTCGTGCGGGGAGGTGCCCCGAACCGCGCCGGGGAGATTCCCAATCCCGAGAGCGATCCGGCCGGCGTGGACCGCGAGATCTGGGTGGTCGGAACCGACGGCGGCGGCGCGCGGAGGCTGGGGCCGGGCCACTCGCCGCTTCTCTCCACGGACGGTGCATGGGTCATCCATATCGACCGCGGCGTGATCCAGCGCCGGCCGACGCGCGACCCGTCCGCTTCCCCGGAACCCCTGGTCCGGGGCCGTGGGAGTCCGGCGGAGCTGCGCCTCTCGCCCGACGGCACCCACCTGGCCTGGACGAGCCGGCGGGGAGATCACGCCTTCATCGGGGTACTTGACCTGGAGAGCGGGACGCTGCGGTACCTGGACCCCTCGCTCGACGTGGACGGGAGCCCTGCATGGTCACCGGACGGGCGCGAGATCGCCTTTCTGCGCATCCCCAACCGGCAGGACCGCCTGCCTTTCTTCGCCGTGCGCGCGGCGATCCCCTGGAGCATCCGGATCGTCGGACTGGACACCGGAGCCGCGCGCACCGTCTTCACGGCCCCCGAGGGACCCGGGAGCGCGTTCCGCACCATCTCCGGACCCAACAACATCTTCTGGGGCGCGGACGACCGCATCGCCTTTCCGTGGGAAGGAAACGGCTACACCAACCTGTACTCGGTCGATGCCCGGGGCGGCGACGATCCCCGGCCGATCGCCGCCGGGGAATTCGAGGTGCAGTACGTAACGCTCGCGCCGGGCGGGGACGCCCTCTTCTTCTCGTCCAACGAAGGAGACATCGACCGCCAGCACCTGTGGTGGGGACCGCTGGACGGCAGCGGCGCCCGTCTTTTGACGCCCGGAGCGGGGATCGAATGGCAGCCGGCCCCCACCACCGACGGATCGGTGGTCTTTCTCGCGTCCGAGGGTACGGTTCCCGCCCACGCGGAGGTGCTCTCCGAGGACGAGCGCCGCTGGCTTGTGCCCGGAGCAATGGACGCGATTCCCGACGGCCTCGCCGACCCCGTCCAGGTCGTCTTCCCGTCCACCGACGGTCAGCCCATAAACGGCCAGCTCTTCCTCCCCGCCGGCGCACCGCCCCCCGGTGGTTGGCCCGGGGTGCTCTTCCTCCACGGCGGCTCCCGCCGGCAGATGCTGCTCGGCTTCCACCACCGGGGCTACTACCACAACACCTACTCCTTCAACCAGCACCTCGCCGCGAACGGCTACGCGGTCCTCTCGGTCAACTACCGCAGCGGCATCGGCTACGGCATGGAGTTTCGCGAGGCGCTGCACTACGGGGCGGACGGCGCGTCGGAGGTCAACGACGTCCTCGGCGCGGGCGTGTACATGGCGTCGCGGGACGATGTGGACGGCGACCGGATCGGACTGTGGGGCGGTTCCTACGGAGGGTACCTGACTGCCCACGGACTCGCACGCGCGTCGGACCTGTTCAAGGCCGGCGTGGACATCCACGGCGTCCACGACTGGAACAAGGCCATCCGGAATTTCGTACCTTCCTACGAACCCGCCGCCAGACCCGAGGTGGCGCGCCGGGCCTTCGAGTCCTCGCCCATGGCCTTTGTCGAACGATGGACGTCCCCGGTGCTGCTCATTCACGGCGACGACGACCGCAACGTTCCGTTCGCGGAATCGGTCGAATTGGCGGAAGTGCTGCGCGCCTACGGAGTGCACGTGGAACACCTGGTCTTCCCCGATGAAGTGCACGGTTTCCTTCTGCACCGGAACTGGATGGCCGCCTTCCGGGCCGCCGAGGACTTCTTCGACCGCTTCCTCAAGGCCCGCTAGCGGACATGCCCACGGCGTCCCCGGCCGTGCCGGCCATCCGGCGACTGGTCATCGGGGTGTCGTGCGCGCTGTCCGCGGTGGCGCTGGCCACCACCGGAAGCATGGGAGCGGCGCATGCGCAGGACACGCTGCCCGAGCCGCCGCCCACGTTCATGTTCCAGGGAGAAGTGCGCGACTACATGACCGAGCTTCCGATCCCGGGCGCATCCGTGCAGATCGCCGAGCTCAAGCTCCTGGTTACGACCGACCACGTAGGCCGCTTCGCGTTCCCCGAGCTGGCCCCCGGGCGCTACACGTTCGTCACCTCCGGCTTCGGCTACGAAACCAACCGCGAGCAGTCCGCCATCGGCATGAACGCCTTCATGGTCGTGCGCCTCAACCCCATGGCGATCACCATCGAGGGGATAGAGGTCACCGTCGAACGTCTCGTGCGCCAGCTGGAAGTCCGCCGCCTGAGCACCCCGCGGGCATCGGAGGCATTCAAGACCGAGGTCATGGAACAGACGATGGAAATCGACGTGGCCGCCTTTGTGAATGCGCGCACCAGCCTCACTCTGTACCGGGACCAGCTGGACCGGTTGCAGGTCCGTCTCCGCGGACGACAGCGGCCCCTGAGGGTATGCCTTGACGAAGTGGCGGTCGCCAGCGGCTTCCTCAGCAACATCCAGCCCGGCGAACTCGGTCTCCTCGAGGTCTACGAGGGCATGGGCATGGTCCGCATGTACACGAAGGATTTCCTGTCCCGCGCGGCAAGGGAGGGATTCTCGCCCGCCCCCATTCCCCTTGTGGGAAGAGGTTGTTAGCTGTGAAAGATCATGGTTTGAGAGATACCACGATGCCCGGCGCCATCGTGCGCGGGCGGTCCGCCCCGCACCCGTGGGCAGCCGCCGCCCTGCTGGCATGCCTCACCGGCTCGGTCGCGTGCGCGTCGGCACCGTCGGCCGCCGAGTCGGAATCCCGCCTCGCGGCGCTGGCGCCGTTCGCAGGCGCCTGGACCCACGACGAAGCTGCCACGGCCGAGGCGGCCAGGGCCACCGGCGGCGGCTCCCGGGAAGACCTTGCGCAACGCGCCTCCGACATGTGGATGACCGAGATGCGCGATCGGGGAGAGGCCGGAAACGCCGTCGACGGCACCCCCGCAGGGCTGCGTCAGACCATGGTCATGCTGGGCGTGACCCCGCGGACGCTCACATTCGGGGTCCTGGACGACGCATTGTCGGCCGGGTACGAGGAAGACACCCCTCTGGCTCTGCCCGTGAGTGGCGGCTGGGTGGATGCCACGGCTCCCCAGGGGTCGATCGCAGCCCGTATCCGCTGGGACGGCGAGCGATTCGCGGTGGAGCGGCGGATCTCCGGGGGCGGAACCATCCGCGACAACTTCTCCATCCTGGAAAGCGGACACCTGCTGCTGACCCGTGAAATCGTGTGGCGCCGGCCGCAGCCGGTGGGGCTGATCGTCTTCAGCAGATAGGCGGGACTGCGTCCGCGCGCCGGTACCGCGGGTACGAATGGGCCGCGGGTCCGGGGAACTCCGTCCGCGGGGCCGGCCGCTACGCGAGCGCCTTCGCGAAGTCCTTTCCGGTCGGCGTCTGAAACGCCCTCAGTCCGAAGTCCGGCAACGTCGAAATGAGATGGTCGAAGACGTCGGCCTGGAATCCCTCGTAGTTGGCCCACGCCGTGTCGTTGGAGAAGCAGTAGATCTCGAGGGGGACGCCCTGGGGGCCCGGTTCCAGCTGGCGGGCGAGCAGGGTCATCCCCTTGTGGGTCTGGGGATGCGCCTCCAGGTAGCGCTGCACGTAGGCCCGGAAGGTGCCGAGATTGGTGAGGCGCCGGATCTCGGGGACCACCGCGGGGCCGAGCCCGGCCGTCTTTTCCGCGTTGTAGCGGTCGATCTCCGCGCGCCGCTCGAGCATGTAGTCCCTGATCACCTCTCTCCGCGACAGCTCCCCGATCTCCTCGTCCGACAGGAAACGCACCGACCCCATGTCGATCCGCAACGCTCTCTTGATCCGGCGGCCGCCCGACTCGGACATCCCCCGCCAGTTCTTGAACGATTCGCTGATGAACTTGTGGGTCGGGATCGTCGAGATCGTCTTGTCCCAGTTCTGCACCTTGACGGTGTGCAGCGCGATGTCGATCACCTCGCCGTCGCTGCCGGCCTGCGGCACCGAGACCCAGTCCCCAATGCGGATCATGTCGTTCGAGGCGATCTGGACACTCGCCACCAGGGACAGGATCGTGTCGCGGAACACGAGCATCAGCACCGCGGCCAGGGCCCCCAGCCCCGACAGGAAGAACAGGGGGGAGCGACCCGCCAGGATCGCCACGATCACAACCGCGCCCGCCAGGTATGCCGCCAGACCGAGCACCTGCAAGTAGCCCTTGATCGGCCGCGACTTCGCCTCCGCGTACGACTCGTTGTAGATGTCGTTGGTGGCATCGAGGAAGGCCTTGAAGGCCCAGACGACGGCAAGCGCCATGAACGCCGCCGCGAAGCGCCGCGCGAACACCCAGGCCAGCACGAGCGCGTCTCCGGGGTTCGCCTCGGCCATGCCCTCCCCGACCCCCAGCGCCGGACCGATGCCGAGATAGACGACCAGGGCGGGCATGACATGGGCCAGGCGGCCGAAGACGTTGCGCTCGACCAGGCGGTCGTCCCAGGTGGAGCGGGTCCGTGCCGTAACGCCCCGGACGACCCTGTGCAGGATTCGCGAAGCCGCCCACTGGGCCAGCCAGGCCGCGAGCGCGAGGATTGCCACGGGCACGGCCAGTTGCGGCCATCCCGCGGGAAGAGATGGGATCATGTTGTCGACTACCTCGATTCGGACAGTTCGGCGGCCAGCAGGTCCAGGGCCAGCCGTGTCAATCGCACCAGGTGCGGGTGAGCGCGGTTTCCATTGGTCAACAGTGCGACACCGAACCCCCGGGTCCGGTTCCCCGAAGCGAAGGCCGTGTACCCGGGCACGCTTCCGGAATGCGCGAAGAAGCGCTCACCGCCGCGCGTCGATATCCACCAGGTCAGCCCGTAGCCGGGGCTCTCGTAGCCCCACCCGCCACCCATGGGCGTCCCGGCGAACTGCTCGTACTGCAACGTGTGCATCTCGTCGAGCGTCGCTCCGCGCAGAAGGCGTTCGTCGCCCCAGCTTCCGTCGCCCAGGTTGAAGCGCACCCACGCCGCCTGGTCGTGGACCGTTCCGTATACGATCCCGGCGGGCCACACATTCGCCGTGAGCCGCTCGGTGGGCGCATTGCGGCCGGATTCCTCGTCCGGCACGTACGGCACGGCCAGGCGCTCGACCAGGTCCGGGGTGGGGTTGAACGCCGTCGACGTCATCCCCAGCGCGCCCCAGACGTTGTCGCGGACGTACTGCTTGTACGGCACGCCCGCGAACTTCTCCACCAGGTGGCCCACCAGCGAGTAGGCCATGTTCGAATAGACCACGCCCTCCAGCGGCGGCGTGTCCACGCGCAGGGAGTCGCTCAGGTACGAATCCAGCGAGAGCGGCGCGCTGTCGCCCCACAGGGCGTGCGGCCCGAAGTCGACCGGCATGCCCGACGTGTGCGTCAGGAGGTGGCGGAAGGTCACGGGCCGCTCGATGTCCTCTCCGCGGATGACAAGGCCGTCCAGATGGTCGCTCACCGGGTCGTCGAGGTCGAAGGCGCCCTGCTCCATCTGCTGCAACAGCGCCACGGTCGACTGCGCCTTGAAGGTGGACCCGATCAGGTAGACCGTGTTGGTGGTCGCGGGCGTCCGCGCCCACAGGTTCGACTCGCCGTAGGCTCCGCTCCAGAGTTCGCCCTGGCGGTCGGTGAGCGAGATGGCCAGCGACGGGATTCTGCCATCGACCATCGCTCTGCGAATCTCGGGTTCAAGGCGCGCGAGCACCCTGTCGATCGCCTGAACGGCCGGGATCGCGCCCATGTGCGTGCCGCCACCCGCCGCGGCGGGCGCGAACGAAGACTCCTGCGGCCGTGCCGTCGCCGGGAGGACTGCCAGCACGAGCATCACGCCGCTCAGGCGGGCAGCGAATCCGGTGAGCCGGAAGAGGGAACGAGAGCCGGTCGAGCGCGGGGACCGGCGGGAGCATGGGCGGACCGGGCCGGGATTGCTTGGCAAGTGATCTCCTCCGAAGCGAGGGGGACGCATCCCGCAGGATGCGCGGCGGATCCGCTTCCGGCGGTGTCCGCGCACCTGTGAGCAGCCTAGTATCTTAAAACGATGATCAGACTTGTGGGCGACCCGGACCGTCAGCCGCCGATTCTGTCCGGGGAGATGCGGATCACCGTGCAGCCCGTGTACTCGCACGGGCACTCACGGCCGCCGCACCGGTTCGTTTTCGTGTATTTCATCCGCATAGAGAACGTCGGAGACGAGGCGGCCCAACTGTTCTGGCGTCACTGGAGAATTCACGACGCAACCGCGGGGGACCAGGAGGTCGCGGGCGAGGGAGTCGTTGGCGAGTGCCCGCTGCTGGCCCCGGGGGACGTGCACGAATACAACAGCTTCTGCGTGCTCGAAGGACGAAGCGGCTTCATGGAGGGGTACTACCACTTCCGCCGCTCCGACGGATCGGTCTTTCGCGCCCGCATCCCGCGCTTCGATCTGCGGGCCCCGTCCGGCGAGCCGGACGTACGTCAGGCCTGAACGACGGGAACACGCGCGTGCGACCGCATCCCCCTCCCGCGGGCGCCTGCGTCCCCGTCGCCGCGGGGGCCCCGCGACGGTTGGCTATTCGATCCGGCGATACACCGCGTACGACACGCCCTCGGTCCCGTCCTCCCTCATGCGGCGGTACTCGTTGTTGATCGTGTTCCCATCCTCGGACAGCACGTTGATGATCACCTGGTAGACCTCACCGCCGCGGGCGTTGAGGATTCGGTTCGTGCGTTCGTCCACGACCTCCACTGCCGTCGTAGCGTCCTCCTGGCCCTCCACTGGCCGGAACTCGCCATCGAACAGGGTGGCGTAGGCCCATTCCGAGGTCTCACCGTCGTCGTTGGTCGTCGCAACCGTAATCATCATGCCGCCTTCGCCCCAGGGCTCGTAGGTCATGACGTTGCGGTACGGCGGCGGACGGTCCGACTCGAGTTGCCACACGCCGAAGCGGGGATTGGCCATCTCCTCGGCGGCCTCGCCGGCGGCGGCATCCGCCGATCCGCCGCCTTCATCCGCGGGTGCGCACGCCAGCGCCGTGACGCTCGCAATCACGAAGGCAACGGGGAGCAGCTTGCGATCAGTCATCCGGAAGCTCCTGTTAGGAAGGGTGGGTCGTCGTGCCATCCGGCCCCGGCAAGGTAGGCCGCCGACCCTCGTTTCCGAAACCCGGGCAACCCCGCTTCCGTACTTCGAACAAGGGCGGGAACCCATCACTCCAGCAAGCAGCCCATGCCTCGGACCCATCGTCGCCGTTCGCCGTCGTGGCTCCCGCCGTCTCTCCCGGCCGCGCCGCTCCTGCCGGGCCCGCTCGCCCTCGCGGCGTGCCTGCTCCCGCTTGCCACCATCGCCCTCCCGGTTTCCCCCGTGCAGGCCCAGGCCCCGGAACGCATATGGGGACGGGTCGTCACGGAAGACGGCGAGACGCACACGGGATTCGTCCGTTTTCGGGGAATCGCGAGCTGGGAGGACTTCTTCATCGCCGGAAAAAACATCCCCGAGGAGCACTACCAGGACTGGCTGGACGCGACCCGCGACGGCAAGCCGCATGTCCGCATCGTGGAGTTCAAGGGCCATCGGATCTCTTGGGAGGAGAAGCACCCGGATTTCGTGGAGTCCCCCGACGCCGGGATCCGTGTCGGGCACCTCGCCTCCCTCATCCCCGACACCGTGGGCGACGTCGAAGTCCTGACCCGCGCCGGCACCCGGCTGGAATTGACGGAGCCGCGCTGGCGCTGGAGGGACATCGTAGTCGAGGCGGACGATCGCAGTGACCTCGTGCACCTGCACGGAAGGGACGTGATCCGAATCGAGTTCTCCGCACCGCCGGCGGGGGTCAGGCCTCGTTCCCGTCGCCTCCATGGCACCGTACAGGACCGCTCGGGCCGCACGTTCACCGGATTTGTGGACCCCCGCGCCCTGAACCGGGGTGGGGACGCGCTCCTCGAATCGGCCATGCTGGACGATTTCGAGAATGAGGACTACAGGTCCATCCCCCTGAGCCGCATTCGCTCCCTGGAGAGGACCTCGACCGGGGTTGCCGCGACCCTGGTCTCCGGTGAGGTCCTCAACCTCTTTGACGATGCCAGCGGGCCGTTCCACCCCCGGCCGTTCCGGATCTCCGATCCCGCGCTGGGCTCCGTCAGTGTGGAATGGCGAGCGTTCCAATCGATCCGCTTCCACGAACCTTCGCAGCCGGCCGGCTACGACGCATTCGACGGTGGCCGCCTCCTGCACGGCACCATCATCACCCGGGACGGCGAGGAACTCGCCGGCCGCATTCGCTGGAACGCCCACGAGGAGTGGTCCTGGGAGAGACTCAACGGCACCTCCGAGGACGTGGACTTCGCTGTCGAGTTCGCGAACATCCGGCTGATCGAGCGGACCGGAGAGGACGGGGACGGTGTGCGCGTGACGGGTCTCGACGGCCGCACCTTCGAGCTCACGGGCTCCAGCGATGTGGGACCGGACAACAAGGGCATCTTCGTGTTCCCTCCGCGGAGCGGCGAAAAGGAAGCCGCCGACGCGGACGAGGGACCGCCGTGGCGCTACGTCTCCTGGGACGACTTCCGTGAGGCCCGCTTCCTCCACGGCCCGACGGAGCCTCCCGGGTCATGAGGCGGAACGCGCGCGCCATCGCCATCGTCCCGGCCGCACTGTTCCGGGCCGCGTCGCGCCGGGCCGTACTGTTCTCGGCCGCCTTGTCCGGCGCCGCCGCGCTCGGCGCCGCGTCTCCCACGCCGGCCGCCGCCCAGAGCCCCATCACGCCGGACACCTTCGAGGACCCCGTGGCGCGCCAGCTCTACACCGCGGCGCTGGCCAACTGGACCCGCCTGGACGAGTCGATCACGCGCTATACGGCCCTGATCGAACAGCGGATCGCGGCGGCCATCCGCACCCCGCTCAAGGACCGGGTCATCTACCACAACGAGACCGCCGTGCGTGCCTTCTGGGACCAGGACCACGACGCCCTGCTCCAGGTCCTGGGCAGCCGTTCCCAGTATCCGGGACGGGAAATCGCAATGCGCGAGGGCGAGATGGACTGGCTGCAGGACCTCCCCTTCGACAAGCCCTTCGAACCCGGCGGAGATCGTCTGTTCTTCGGGCTCACCGACGGTGACGAAGACGTCTTCCAGCCGAGCGGCGACGACTTCTGGCTGGCACACCCCCTCGGGGAGGGCGCCGATTCGCTCTACCGCTTCCAGAGCGGCGACACCCTGACGCTGTCCTTCCCCGACGGGCGCCGCCTGGAGGCTATCGAGCTGGAGGTGCTGCCCCGCGAGGCCGACTCCCGTCGCATCAGCGGAGCGCTCTGGATCGAGCCCGCCACCGGGGCCCTGGTTCGCGCGGTGTACCGCTTCAGCCGCCGCTTCGACGCCATGAGGGACATTCCCGACCTTCAGCGGGAAGAGGAGCGCGGGACCTTCAGGTACGTGCCGGGACTCTTCAAGCCCTGGACCTTCGACCTCACCCTGATGGCGGTGGACTACGCGTTGTGGGACTTCGAGGTGTGGCTGCCGCGCAGCATGCGAATGGAGGGGGAAGCGGGAGCGGGAATCATCAAGGTCCCGGTTACGATGGACCTCTCGTACCGGATCGAGTCGGTGACGATGGCGGAAGATGAAGTGGAGGCGGGACCGGATCCGGCGACCGAGGAGCGCGGTGCCGCGTCGGCATCCCGGGCCGCGACGGCGGACCGCACGCCCCCGGAGCCCGCGGACCGCACCCCCACGGCCGGCGCACCGCTGCGCGAGGTCCATTTCGAGACCCGGGCCGAAGCCATGGCCTTCATCGCCCGGCTCCTCTCGGACGACGACGGCATCGACTACGAGCTCATGACCGATTCCGAAATCCCCGCGCGCGACCGCGAGTCCTTCCTGATCGTCCCCAGGGAACGCAGCCTCGTGGCTTCCAGCCCCCATCTGCCGCCCCCCATCTGGGAAAACGCGATCGGCTTCCCCTCGGACGACGAGATCGAAGCGTTCATGCAGAACCTCGCCGACCTGCCGGCGCCGCCCGTCCAGACGATCCCGTGGTCCTTCAACTGGGGCTGGGCCCGCCACGACCTGCTTCGGTACAACCGGGTGGAGGGGCCAGCCGTCGGCGGACGGTTCGCAACAGACCTGCCAGGCCGGCACACGCTGGGTGGGTCCGGATTCTTCGGGTTCGCCGACCTGCAACCGAAAGTAAGACTTGAGATTCGCAGATCTACCGTGTTGCGGCGTTTGTCTTTGGGGACATTCTACGAACTGCGTGCGACCGATCCTTCCGGCAACTACATGGACTTCGGCAACTCGTTTGGCGCCCTGTTCTTCGGCCGCGACGACGGCGAATACTTCCGGGCGACCGGGGCGGACCTGACCTGGCGCCCGCCGGAGGGGTCGCGCGACTCCTTCCGCTTCCGCATGTACGGCGAGCGTCAGTCGGCCGTCGCCGCCGAGACCGACTTCGCCCTCTTCCGCGTATTCGACGGCGAGTGGCGCTTCCGCCCCAACCTGGCGGCGGACGACGTGGAGGAAGCGGGTGCGGAGTTGAGGGTGTCGCCATGGTGGGGCAACGATCCGGTGAAGGCGCAGTTGGGGCTGGAGCTGGAGGGTCGCGGTGCGATGTGGCGGCGCACGGGCCAGGAAGCGCAGTCGCGGTACGGCCAGGCCGCGGCCACGCTGCGGACCATCGTCCCCGTGCGGGGCGACGGCTGGCGGAGCTGGCGCCTGGGCGCCGAGGCGGCTGCGGGGACGACCTGGGGCGACGCGCCCGTCCAGCGCCACTGGTTCCTCGGGGCTGCCGCCACCTTGCGCGGCTATCCGGCGTCCACGATCTCGGGCAGTTCGTTCGTCCGCGCCCGGCTGGAGCTTTCCCGCGCCTTTGAAGGCGTCGGCGTGATCCTCTTCGGGGATGCCGGCTGGGCCGGGCCCCGGGATCTCTTCAACCGGGACGATTTCCTTTACGGGATCGGCATGGGCGGCAGCATCCTCGACGGCCTGATCCGCATGGACCTGTCCCAGGGCCTGAAGGGACCCTACAAGGACTTCCGCATCGACCTGTACCTGGACGCGATTCTGTAGGCTTGACGGCGGCCCCCCGACCCGCGTAGTCAATCAAGGGACCCGGTCCGATCAGGCAACCGGTCCGCGCGCCGGGATTCGCCCCGCCGCGCCGCCTACATGCAGGGGGACACCATGCGATTCGCGAAGGCCTTTCATGTGTTCACGGCGCCGTCCGGCACCACTACCGGCCTGGCCCTGGCCACTATCGCCGTCGCGCTTGCGGACGCCGGCACCGCGTCGGCCCAGACGGCTCGGACGATGGACGTTGCCGAGCCCTTCAAGGTCGGCACCTTCGAGATCGAAGGCGAGCCGCGCGTCGGCCTCGTACTCCGGGACGCGCTGGTCGTGGACATCGGGGCGGCCAACCGTCAGCTCGAACGCTACCCCGCCTATCCGCGCCTGCCGATGCCCGGGGACATGCTGGACCTGATCGGCCGCTACGAGTACGGCGTCAAGCCTCGCCTCTACGAGATCGTGAACCATCTCGCGGCGAACGACATGATCGACGGCGCCGCCCGTCCCGCCTTCGTTCACGACGTCGGCGACGTGCGCACGCTCCCCCCGATTCTGTATCCGGGCAAGATCCTCAACGCGGCCGTCAACTTCTACAGCCACGTGAACGAAACGGGCACACCCGAGGAGCGCGCCGAAGCGCGGCGCCAGCGGCGTGAGAACCGGGGCGTCCCGTACCTCTTCCTGAAGCCCAGCCGGGGAGCCGTGATCGGGAACAGTGACGCGGTCGTGATCCCGCACGGCCGCGACCGCACGGACTGGGAGGTCGAGCTGGGAGCGGTGATCGGAAGGGCGGCGAAGTACGTTTCGGCGACCGAGGCCCAGGACTACGTCTTCGGCTACACCGTCACGATCGACATCTCGGATCGGGGCGGCCGTCCTCCCGGCGGGAATCCCCTCACCTCCGACTGGTTCGTGGGCAAGGGGCACGACACCTTCGCGCCCATGGGGCCATGGATCGTGCCCAAGGAGTTTTATGGTGATCCGATGGAGAACCTGCGCCAGACGCTGAGCGTCGGAGGCGAGCAGATGCAGGAGGCCCGCGCGGGTGACATGATCCATACCCTGTGGGAACTGATCGAATACGGATCGTCGATCATCACGCTGTTCCCGGGCGACGTGATCAACAACGGGACCTCCGGCGGCGTGGGCATGGGCACCGCGGTGCGCGGCGAGCAGCGTTTCCTGCAGCCGGGTGACCTGATCGAAGCCAGCATCGACGGGATCGGGACGCTGACGATCCCGGTCGTGGGCGAGGACGAGCCCGCGGGCGGGACGGGTGCGAGGCTGCCGCCGGTGAGGTCGTACAGGCGCCGCTGAGTGCCGGGGGCGGGACTCGAACCCGCATGGGACTGCTCCCGGGGGATTTTAAGTCCCCTGTGTATACCCGTTTCACCACCCCGGCGGGGGACTGAAGATACCACCGAGACCGGGGTCCCCGCCGCACGCGCCGGCCGGCGAGACGACGCGCAGTCGACGCGCCTGTCCTGCTGCCGCTTGCCTCACAGCTTGAGCGGCCGCCGCTCGATGCGGCGGAGTCCGAGCCACGCGACCCCGGTCCAGAGCGCGAAGTGATACAGGACCAGTCCCGTCGCACCCCAGTCCCAGGCCACCCCCGATTCAAAGCCTCCGACAAGATTGTCAAGTGGCCCGTCGGGAAAGACGGCGAATGGCAGAACGGCCCGTGCCAACTCCGCCGCTGTTGACGTTCCAAGTTCGGGGCCTTCGATCAGCGGCCACACGACCCCCGAGGCCAGGTAGTAGATGAATCCGAACAGCCCGGCGCGGCGAATGCCGAGTGCGCTGATCGCGAAGCTGACGGCGCAAGCGAGCAGGCCAACCGAACAGAGTCTTGCGATGCCTCCGGTTTCCGTGGCGGGCGCCGCTGCGGACGGCAGATCAGCCGCTGCATCCGTCAGTCCAAAGATCACCAGAGCGGTGGCGGTCGCGATCTGGATGCCCAGGTACCGCCGCAGGTAGAAGGAACTCAGCGGCATGGGGTGTTGAGCCCAGAGCATGATCGCCGAGCTTCGTCGCTCGTCGGAGACCAGTCCGCCCGGCATCAGGAAAGCGAGGAGCACGGTACCGAGACTGAACACAATGGTCAGCAGACTGAAAAGGAGCAGGACCGGCGCACTGCCCGCTATCGCTTCAATCTGCTCGTCGGTGGGTTCCCCGCCTTCGTTCTCCAGCTCCTCGCCAATGCTCTCCAGCCGTTCCACCGTCCCCGTCACGTCGTACGCGTTCGTCAGCACGGCAAGCCCCACGCCGAACACGAATACGGCCAGAGCGAACTTCCACCTGCGGCGCACGGCGTTCCGGAAAGAAGCCTTGACGATGTTCATGACACCGCCCCTTCCAGCCCCAGGAACTCCGCTTCCAGGAACTCACGCGTAAACCCGCCCTCCGGTTGGTGCACGATGCGCCCGCCTCCCTCTTCGATCAGGAGGACGCGGTCGCTCATCATCGCCAGTTCGCCGAGGTCATGACTGGCGACCAGAATGGTGATGCGGCCGCGAATCTCCTCGATCCGCCTGCGCAGACGAATGCGCTGTCCGGGATCCAACCCGGATTCGGGCTCGTCCAGGAAGAGCAGCGCCGTCGGTCGCATCAGCGCCATCGCGAGCGCCAGCCGCCGCCGCATCCCCTTGGACAGCTTGTCGGCGAGACCGCTGGTATCGAAATCCACCCCCGCCAGACGGCGCGTGCGCTCGATGTCTGCCGCGGGGCCGGCCGCAGCGGCCGCCAGTGCGAGGAGACCATCGCATGTCCATCCCGGCGGCAGCACCGTGTCCTCCGCCAGGTAGCCGACACCGTGGCGGCGCCGGTACTCGGCCGGTTGCGCGCCCGCCACCAACACCTGGCCGCCGATCGGAGGCAGGACGCCCAGAAGCGTCCGGAAGAGGGTGGTCTTGCCCGAGCCGTTCGGCCCGACGACCGCGAGGACTTCGCCGGGGATGATGTCCAACGAGAGATGGCGCAAGACGGGCCGATCCCGGCGATACCCGATGTCGAGATTGCGAAGGCTCAGTCCCGCGGGGCTCGTCTCGGTCTTCATGGCGCCCTACAGAATCGTCTTGCCCAGCGCGGACGCGACCAGCCCCACCGCGAGGTCGGCCGTGTGGTTGCGGTCGTCCAGTACGGGGTTGAGCTCGACGACCTCCATGCTGAGCAGACGGCCCGAACGGGACGCCTTTTCGCAGACGAGGTGGCCCTCCCGGTACGTGAGTCCCCCCTTCACCGGCGTGCCGACGCCGGGAGCGACCCTCGGGTCGAGGGCGTCGAGGTCGAGGGAAAGGTGGAATCCGCACGTCCCGTCGCTGGCGCGCTCCAGCGCTTCGTCCATGCACGCCGCCGCGCCCCTCTCGTCGATCTCCGACATCGAAAAAACCCGAACGCCCAACTCGCCGATCAGCCGCTTCTCGCCGGCGTCCAGTTCGCGCGCTCCCAGGACGCTGACGTTCTCGGGAGCCACGCTGGCGCCCGCTCCGACCAGGCGTGGATCGCCGTGCCCGAGCAGCACCGCCAGCGGCATGCCGTGCACATTGCCGCTCGGCGAGGTCGCAGGCCGGTTCATGTCGGCGTGCGCATCGACCCATATGACGCCGATGCGCTCACCCTGCTGCCGGCAGTGATCCGCCACCGCCGCCACCGAGCCCATCGACAGCGAGTGGTCGCCGCCCAGCACCAGCGGGAGACAGTCCCGGGTAAGCCCCGTCCGCACCAGTTCGCGCGTCCGGTCCACCACCTTGACGATCTCCGCGAGGAAGCGCATGCGGGTCTCCCCCGCGTCGGTGGTTTCGAGCCCCCCCGCGGTGATCGTGCCCAGTTCGCAGACCCGGTGTCCTGCGGCTTCGATCGCCGCAGTGATTCCGGCGATGCGCAGCGCGGAGGGACCCATGTCGACGCCCCGGCGGCCCGCGCCCAGGTCTATGGAAACCGAGATCAGCGCAACGTCGCGACCTGCGGTCCCCCTGGTCACCAGAGCATGACGCCCGTCGACAGCAGGAACTGGCTGGCTCCGGAGAGTCCCAGCTTGCCCTCGACGAAGGCCGGTGTCGCCTCGACCTCGAACTGCAGGCCGCCGATCAGGTTGAGGCCGACGCTGGTATCCGTTTGGCGGCGGTGCCAGGTGCCCCGGGCGGGCGACGGCCGGAAGTCGGTGAAGGACTCCTCCCTGAAAGCGCTCACGATGTGGAAACCGGCTCCCACGTAGCCGACCAAGTCGGCCGTGCGGCGGGTCACGGGAACGTTGAGGTTCCCTCCCAGTTCGAGCCAGCCGCATCCGGAGCCGCCGCGGCAGTCCTGGAAGGAGTAGGTCGCCGTGGCGCTTCCGAAGATGTCCCGGAAGAACTCGTGGTCGATGTCCAGGTGATCCGAAAGGTCCATTTCGGCGCGCGCGCCCAGCCCGAAGTGCGAGTCGTCACCCAGCGTGACGAGGGGGCCCAGAGCCACGTGCGACTGGCCGGCCGCCGGCGCTGCGATGATCACGGCGCCGAGCGCCAATGCTATGCCACGAATCACTGGATTTCTCCCTGGTCGAAGGGTCTTGCACGCGGGTCCGTGTCCCGGCCCCCAACGCAATCTTCCCGGCCTTCGGCGAACGCGGTCGCCCGGGCTCCCCGCGAAGGGCCTCTGGATTTCCTACGAAGATTCCGCGCCCAGGTTCCTCCTTGCAAGTCGGCGGCCCGCTTCGTCCACTCCGGTTGGCCCCGGACAACCCTTGACACTAGAATGGTTCTCCGTCGTATGGGGTGGGACCGGCCGCGCCCTTGGCCGGCCGCCCTGGAACCGGCGGAAAACCTGGACGCTTCTCATCCAAATTGGAGTCGGCGCATGCGTTTGTCCCGATGCGGCCCATGGGCGGCCGCGCTGCTCTTGCTCGCACCCCTGGCGGTTCACGGTCAGGAAGCCGAACTGGATCCCGACCGGGGTCTCCCCCTCGAGCCCGCCCGCTGGGCCCGGTTCACCACCAACGAGGGGACCTGGATCTCCCTCGACGTGAGTCCCGACGGCCAGTCCATCGTCTTCGACATGCTCGGCGACCTGTACACGATGCCGATCACGGGGGGTGACGCCACGCGCCTCACCAGCGGGATGGGATACGACATGCAGCCGCGCTTCAGCCCCGACGGCGAACGCATCGTCTTCGTGTCGGACAGGAGCGGCGACCAGAACATCTGGCTCATGCCCTCAGGCGGAGGCGATCCCACGCAGCTCAGCAAGGGCGTGGGCAGCGCGTTCCTTTCCCCCGAGTGGATGCCCGACGGCAAGTACGTCGTGGTTTCGCGGGCGCGCCCTTTCCAGGGGCTTGAGAAGCTCTGGCTCTACCATGTGGACGGGGGCACCGGGATCGAGATGGTGGGGGGACCCGGGGGACAGCGGATGATGGGCGCGGCGGTCGACACCGAGGGCCGCTACATCTGGTACGCCCAGCGCAACGGCACCTGGCAGTACAACGCCATCTTCCCGCAGTTCCAGCTGTGGGTCTACGACCGCCGGTCGGGGACGCGCACGCCGATGACGAACCGATACGGCTCGGCGTTCCGGCCCGCGGTGTCGCCCGACGGCACGATGCTCGCCTACGGGAGCCGCGACGACGCCGACACCGGGATCCGGCTGCGGGATCTGGCGTCGGGGATGGAGCGCTGGCTCGCCTACCCCGTCCAGCGCGACGACAAGGAATCGACCGCCACCATGGACGTGCTGCCCGGGTATTCCTTCACGCCCGACTCCGACGCGCTGGTGATGTCGTACGGCGGCCGCATCTGGCGCGTGCCGGTGGATGGCAGCGACCCGGCCGAGATCCCCTTCACCGTCGAGGCCGAGATCGCGATCGGGCCGGAAGTGGAGTTCGAGTACCCGATCGAGGACACGCCGAACTTCACGGTCAAGCAGATCCGCTACGCGCGCACCTCGCCCGACGGGAGCCGGGTCGCCTTCACCGCGCTCGACCGCGTGTACGTCGCGGACCTCCCGGACGGGACGCCGACGCGGCTGACAAGCGACGAAGTGGGCGAACACCGCCCGGTCTGGTCCCCCGACGGCCGCCAGGTCGCCTACGTCACCTGGGACGACGACACGGGAGAGGGCCACATCCGGCGCGTGTCGGCGGACGGCGGCACGGCGGTCACCCTCACGACGGCGCCAGCGTATTACCGGGACCTGGTGTATTCGCCCGCTGGTGAGCGCATCGTCGGCGTGCGGTCCGCACGGCGCGACGTGCAGGAGGCCGTCGATCCCTTCTTCAACACGCCCGGCTCCGAGTTCATCTGGATCCCGGCCGGCGGCGGCGAGGCGACGGTGATCGGCCCCACCGCGGGGCGCAGATCGCCACACTTCACCGCAGACCCCGACCGCATCTACTACTACGGGACCGCGCGCGCGGACGCGGTGCCGGGCTCCCCCGTACCTCCGCCGGTGACGACGGCCCTGTCTTCGGCGCGCTGGGACGACACGGACAGGAAGCGCCACCTCCAGGTGACCGCACGGGCGGACCTGTCGGCAGGCGGCGTGCCCATCGGCTACGAGCGCTCCGAGACCTCGGACCTCGTGATGCCGGCGGAGTTCGACGACGACGAGCCGCGCGAACTGATCCTGAGGCTCGGGGCCGGCTCGGTCGAGATGGCGCCTCAAGGAGACCTCGCGCTGGCCCAGATCGGCGACGA
Organism: uncultured Gemmatimonadaceae bacterium; assembly: GCA_964602175.1. Taxonomy (GTDB): domain Bacteria; phylum Gemmatimonadota; class Gemmatimonadetes; order Longimicrobiales; family Gaopeijiaceae; genus Bin94. The sequence goes on from CAZRQE010000098.1 coordinate 34,968, forward strand.
CCTCTACGCCGTGACCGTCCCGGACCTGGGGGCGGCCCTGCCGGTCCTGGACGTCACCAAGCCCGACTCGGCTGCGGTCCCGGTTTGGAAGCTGAACGAACTGGGCGTCGAGTTCCCGGCCTGGGGTGCGGACGGCCGCACCGTGCACTGGTCGCTGGGCAACGCGCTGTTCACCTACGACCTGGACGCCGCCGCCACCGACAACGCCTACGAGGCCGCCGAAGTGCAAATCGCGGTGACGGCCGAGCGCGACATTCCGCGGGGCACCGTCGTGCTGCGCGGCGCCCGCGCGATCACCATGAACGGCGACGAGATCGTCGAGAACGCGGACATCGTCGTGACCGACAACCGCATCGTGTCGGTATCGTCGGGACCGGGCGAGGTGCCGGAGGGCGCGACCGTGGTCGACATGGCGGGCAAGACGATCGTCCCCGGCTTCGTGGACACGCACGCGCACATGTGGAACCTGTGGGGCCTGCACTGGGCGCGCCCGTGGATCTACCAGGCGAACCTGGCCTACGGCGTGACCACGACGCGCGACCCCCAGACCGCCACAACCGACGTGCTCTCCTACGAGGACATGGTGCGTGCCGGCAAGATGGTCGGCCCCAGAGTCTATTCGACCGGGCCGGGCGTCTTCCAGTTCGACTTCATCAAGAGCTACGAGCACGCGCTCGACGTGCTGACCAAGTACAGCCGCTACTACGACACCAAGACCTTCAAGATGTACATGTCCGGGAACCGCCGGCAGCGGCAGTGGCTGATCATGGCCGCGCGCGAGCTCGAGCTGATGCCCACCACCGAGGGCGGGCTGGATTACCGGCTCAACATGACGCACGCGATCGACGGCTACCCGGGGATCGAGCACTCGATGCCGATCGTCCCGGCCTACGGGGATGTCGTCGAGCTCTTCGCGACATCCGGCACGGTCAACTCGCCGACGCTGCTGGTCTCATACGGGGGCCCGTGGGCCGAGAACTACTTCTACACCCGCGAGGACGTCTTCGGAGACGAGAAGCTCACGCACTTCACGCCCAAGCGGGAGTTGGACACCAAGGCGCGGCGGCTCCAGACCACGGGCCCCGGACCGGGCGGCTGGTTCATGGAGGACGAATACGCGTTCCCCAGGCACGCCGCCTGGCTGACGCGACTGGTCGAGAACGGTGGGAAGACCGGCGTCGGCAGCCACGGGCAGTTGCAGGGACTGGGGTTCCACTGGGAGCTGTGGGCAATGCAGAGTGGCGACATGGACGAGCACGACGCGCTGCTGGCCGCCACGATCATGGGCGCCGAGGCGATCGGCCTGGGCCGCGACCTGGGGTCCATCGAACCCGGCAAGCTGGCCGATCTGGTCGTCCTCGACGCCAACCCTCTCGACAACATCCGCAACACCAACACGGTTCACCAGGTGATGATGAACGGAAGGCTCTACGACGGCGACACCCTCGACGAGGTCTGGCCCAGGCAACGCCCGGCGCCCGACGAACCATGGCGAAACACCGCGCCCAATGTGCGCGCCGGGATCCGGGGAGGTGACAAATGAACGCCGCCAGTCGCAAGACCCTCCGCTTCGCCGCGCCGGCGCTGGCCCTGGCCGCCATCGCCTTAACGGTCGCCCCGCTCGTGGCGCAGCCGCCCAGACCCGGCGGACCGCGCCAGAACCCGCTGCCGCTGCGCGACGCGCGCACGGCCGAATTCACCGCCACCGAGGGCACATGGATCTCGCTCGACGTCAGCCCCGACGGCCAGACGATCGTCTTCGACCTCCTCGGCGACCTCTACACCATGCCGATCATCGGCGGCAAGGCATCGCCGCTCCTGACCGGAATGGCCTTCGAGGTGCAGCCGCGCTTCAGCCCCGACGGCGAGTCGGTGGCCTTCATCTCCGACCGGAGCGGCGGCGACAACCTGTGGACCATGCGTCTCGACAGGACCGATACGACGCAGGTGTCGCGCGGCAACGGCAACCTTTTCCTGTCGCCCGAGTGGGCGCCGGACGGCGAGTACATCGTGGTCAGCCGCTCGGGCGGCCTGGGCGGTGCGGCCAACATGTACATGTACCACGCGGAGCGGTCATCCCCCATCGCGATTCCCGGGGCGCCGACGTCGCCGATCTTCGCGGCTCTGTTCGGGGGCATCAAGCGCATCGGGGCTGCCTTCAGCCCCGACGGACGGCACATCTGGTATGCGCAGTCCTTCGGAGACTGGGAGTACAACGCCCGCCTCCCCCGCTACCAGGTGTACCGCTACGACCGCGAAACGGGCACCGCCGCGGTGATGACCAGCCGGTACGGTTCGGGCATGCGCCCGGCGATCTCTCCCGACGGCGAATGGCTGGTCTACGCGACCCGCTACAATGCCGACACGGGACTCAGGAAGCGCAACCTCGCGACCGGTGACGAGGAGTGGCTGGCCTACCCCGTCCAGCGTGACGAGCAGGAATCGCGCGCGCCCATCGACGTGCACCCGGGCTACGCGTTCCTGCCGGACGGCTCGGCGATCGTCGTCTCGTACGGCGGCAAGATCTGGAACGTCCCCATGGACGGCAGCGAGCCCACCGAGATTCCGTTCGAGGTCGAAGTCGAACTCGGCATCGGGCCTTCGGTGAAGTTCGACTACCAGATCGACACCACCGCGATGGTCACGGCCAGCCAGATCCGTAGCCCCGTAGTGTCGCCCGACGGGGGCCGCGTCGTGTTCACCGCGTTCGACCGTCTCTGGGTGCGGGACCTGCCCGAGGGCGAGGCCACCCGACTCACCGACGCCGATGTCGGCGAGTTCCACGCCCAGTGGTCACCGGACGGGACCGCGGTCACCTACGTGACCTGGGACGACACCGACGGCGGCCACATCATGAGAGTCGCCGCAACCGGAGGCACGCCCACGCAGCTCACCAGCACCGCGGCCATGTACTACAACGTGGCGTGGTCGCCCGACGGCGAGCGCATCGTCGCGTCGCGCGGTGCCGCCCGCGACCTGATGGAAGCGTCGGGGATCTTCTTCGGCCCGATGGGCGCCGAGTTCGTATGGGTCCCGGCGAATGCCGCCGCACCCGCCGAAGCAACCGTCATCTCACCGACCGGCGCGCGCGACGTCGCCCACTTCGCCGCCGACGACTCCGACCGCATCTACGCCTACAGCCCGGTCGAGGGGCTGGTCTCGTTCCGCTGGGACGGCACCGACATCAAGCGCCACCTGGTGGTGCGCGGACGCCAGGGGATCGCGGGAATGGCGAATCCGCACCCCGACGAGTGGGAATACCTGCCGAGGCGGGTCTACCCCTGGCGCAAGGCCCCCGACCCGACCGACCCCGGTCCGCCGACCGAGCCGGGATTCGCGCAACCCGCCGGCCTCATCGTGCTCTCGCCCGAGGGCGACCGCGCCTTCGTGCAGTTCGGCAGCGACATCTACATCGTCGAGCTGGCCGAGGTGGGGGCCGCACCGCCCAACATCCTGCTCACCAACCTGGGGGCCTCGCCGGTTCCCGTGCGCAAGCTGACCGACGTCGGAGGCGAGTTCCCCTCGTGGGCCCCCGACGGCTCGGCGCTGCACTGGGCGATGGGCAACGTGCTGTTCACCTACGATGTCGACCACGTCGAGGCCGAAGAGGCGGAGGAAGAGGAGACCGCACACGAGCGGGCCCTGATCCGCGCACGCGCCATGGCGATCACCGACACGCTGAGCGACAAGCGCGCCGAGGCCGACAGCCTCAGGAACGCCGACGAGGAGGTGCCCGAGGAGCTGGAAGACGAGATCACGCGCCTGCAGGCCGATTCGGTGCAGGTCGTGGCCGACTCGCTCATGGCGCGCGCCGACTCGATCCGCGAGGCCGCGGAGGAGGTGGCCGCCAAGGCCAGCGCGGTCAGAGACGGGGACAAGGAGATCCTCGCCGACACGACCGACACCTACGAGGCGCACGAGCGCAGGATCGAGGTGCAGCTGCCGCGCGACATTCCGCGCGGCGTGGTGGCGCTCCGCGGCGGCCGCATCATCACGATGGCGGACAATCCGTCCGACACCACGGGAGCGCCCCACGTCATCGAGAACGGTGTGGTCCTCGTCACGGACAACAAAATCGTCGAAGTCGGCGTCGCGGATTCGGTCGAGATACCGGACAGCGCCCGGGTGATCGACGTCACCGGCAAGACGCTGGTCCCCGGCTACATCGACATCCACTACCACTCCATGTGGCTCGTGCCGGAAATCCATCCTCAGGAGGTTTGGCAATATTTGGCAACGCTGTCCTACGGGGTCACCACCACGCGCGACCCGCAGACGGCCTTCACGGACATCCTCAGCTACACCGACCGCGTTCTGACGGGCGGAATGACCGGTCCGCGGATCTACTCGACCGGCCCCGGCGTCTTCAACGGCGAGAACATCCGCGACGCCGACCACGCGAAGACGATTCTGAGGCGGTATTCCGAGTACTACGACACCAAGACGCTCAAGATGTACATGAGCGGGAACCGCCAGCAGCGCCAGTGGATCATCCAGGCCGCGCGCGAGCTCGAGCTGATGCCCACCACCGAGGGCGGGCTCGACTACAAGATCGACATGACCCACGCGATCGACGGATACCCGGGGATCGAGCACAACATCCCCATCGCACCCATGTACTCCGATGTCGTGGAGCTTTTCAAGGAGTCCGAGACCACGAACACTCCGACGCTGCTGGTCTCCTATGGCGGCCCCTTCGGCGAGAACTACTTCTACGCCACCGAGAACGCCCACGACGACCCGAAGCTGAACATGTTCATCCCCAAGGAGAACATCGACGCGCGGACGCGGCGGCGCGGCTCCGGCTCCGGCGGCAGCCCCGGACCGGTGGGCTGGTTCCTGGAGGAGGAGCACGTCTTCCCGCGCCACGGCGAATTCGTGAAGCAGATGCTCGAAGGCGACGCCCGCATGGCGGTCGGAGGCCACGGGCAGATTCAGGGCGTCGGCTTCCACTGGGAGCTGTGGGCCATGGCGGCCGGCGGCGCGTCAAACCACGACATGCTGCGCGCGGCAACGATCCTGGGGGCCGAGGCGATCGGCTTCGGTAATCAGCTCGGCAGCATCGAGAAGGACAAGTTCGCCGACATCGTGGTCCTGAACTCGAACCCCCTCGACGACCTCCGCAACACGGTGGACATCCATTATGTGATGAAGGACGGCCGCCTCTACGACGGCATGACCCTCGACGAGGTATATCCCGAGGAGCGTACGCTGGAGCGGAGGAGGCCCGCCGAGGCCGACCCGGGAGGCACTGCGGCCGGGATTCGCGGCAACTAGGCGGCAGGCCAGACCCGGCCGGCGGCTCGCGTGCGTGGCTACGCGGGCTGCCGGCCGGGAAGTGCACCGGCAGTGCGAGCGCCCTCGGGCAGGCGCGCCACCGCCAGCGCCAGCTCCGCCGCGAACTCCTCCGCGACCAGCCGGTCCCCGCGCTTGATGCGAAGTACCAGCTTGGCCGGGTGCTTGAGCTTGAGCCCCTCCTGGCCCGCGATCCTCTCGAAGGCGAGCAGGTCGGCGGCCGTGATGATCAGCTTCGGCCCGGCCAGCCGCCACCACCTGCGCTCGGGCACGAACGCGCCCGCCACCTTGGTCAGGGGCATCACGATCTCCCTGACGGGCTCGATCTCTTCGTGCGTCTCGTAGCCTGCGCCCTCCATCGACTCGGTGACCACGGCGACGCGCCACTGAATGACCAGCCGGTCGGCCTCCAGCCGCACGAGTCCGTGGGCGGTTTCGATCGTGGACTCGTATCCGCCGCCGGACGTGTAGAGGTCGGAGCTGCGCTTGAGCGTGAAGGGGACGGCCGCCACGCCCATCAGCGCCCCCGCTGCTCCCGCACGTCGGGCGGCTCCACCCGCCACCACCACTGCGTCGGCAGCGGCCTCTGGCGCGGCCACACCTCGGTGAGCGTGGCCGCCTCGTAGAGCCGCCCGTTCTTCATGACGTAGTCGATATCGACGCTGTTCTCGAGGTCGTCCAGGGGGTTCGACCCGAGGACCTGCAGGTCGGCGATCTTGCCCGGCTCGATCGACCCGAGGTCACCCGCCAGGCCGATCGCGTCCGCGCTCATGAGCGTCGCCATGCGCAGGGCGTCGTGGTTGTCCATGCCGCCCGACGCCATCATCCACAGCTCCCAGTGGGTCCCAAGGCCCTGGACCTCGCCGTGCGAGCCAAGGCCGGCCTGGCCTCCGGCCTCCATCCACTTGACAATCTGTTCAGCTTGCATGAAATGTGGATACTGATCGTCGCGGTACCACGTCGTTGTCTTCCACTTGTCGAGTTCGTCGCGGGGGGTGAAGAACTGGAGCCGCTCGATCTCGTCGAGGTTGGTGCGCGTCAGGTAGTACTGGCGCCCGGACGGCCCGCCGTACGCCACCACGAGCGTGGGCGTGTAGACCATGCCGCTGAACGCGCCCAGCTGCACGACGTCGCGGTAGAAGGGGCTGATCGGCAGCGAGTGCTCGAGGCCCGCGTAGCCGTCCTGCGCCAGCGTCAGGTTCATGGTGAAGTTGGAGCCGCCCTCGGTGGTCGGGGTCAGGCCCTGTTCGCGCGCCGCCATGATCACCCACTGGCGGATCTTGCGGTCGCCGGCCAGGTACTGCTTGATCGTCTTCGTGTTGTAGTGATCGCTGTAGCGCCGCAGCACGTCGCGGGCCTCGTCGAGGCTGGAGATCTGGTCGGCGCTGAAGACGCCGGGCCCGGTCGAGTAGAGGCGCGGCCCGATGAACGCGCCCGTCTCCATCAGGTCGAAGTACGCGACCGCGTCCTCGGACGAGGTCTGGGGATCGCGCTGCGTGGTCACGCCGTACGCCAGCTGCGCCAGGAACTGCGACACCTGCCCGCGGTGCACCCCCCAGGCGACCCAGGTGTGCGCGTGGATGTCGACGAGCCCGGGATAGATCGTCTTGCCGGACATGTCGCGCACGTCAGCGCCGTCGGGGATGGCCACGCTGCCGGCCGCGCCCACCGCGACGATGCGGTTGTCCCGCACCACGATGTCCCCGCGCGGAATCACCTCGTCGCCCCGCATGGTGATGAGGCGTGCGTTGGTGAGGGCGACCACCCCACGCGGCAGGTCCTTCGGCACGGTGATCTCGAAGTCGAAGCGCGCGGCTTCGTAGACAGGGCCGCCTTCGTCGTCCTGCGCCGCACCCGGGTCCGTGGCTTCCCCGGCGGGCGCATCCGCGGCGTCGCCGGCCTCCTCTTCGGGTGCGTCGGCCTCGTTTTCGGCGCCTTCAACCTCCTCCCGCGCCTCGGCGCGCGCCGCCGCGACGGAATCCGCCACCAGCGAGTCGCTCAGCGCGATGTCGTGCAGGAAGAAGCTGCGCCCGATCGAGTAGTAGGCGGCGGATCCGTCGGTCGTCCACCCCACGAAGTCGCCGCCGACCTTCGTGAGACGCCGGGTCGGCACGGACGACCGGGCCGCGACCGAGACCGTCGGGGCCTCGCCCCCGGTCGGCGGCACCGTGATCGTGAAGACGTTGCGGTTGGCGCGCACCACCGCGCGCTTGCCGTCGGGTGACAGCACGACCTCGTCTGGCGCGGGTCGGCTGCCGGGGCCGGGACGCGCGGGCGCGGTGACCTTGACCAGCGTGCGGATGTCGGTGCCGTCGTAGCGCACGGACAGCAGGCCGTCCTGGCCCGCCCATACGTAGACGCGGTCGGGGTCCGGGCCGGGGTGGGGGGCGTTGCGTCCCTCCTGCGTGGCGCCCAGGCCCACCCACATGATCCGGCTGGGCTCGCCGCCTTCGGCCGGCAGCCACACGTATTCGAGTTCGGCCGCGGGGTGGTGCCGGCCGAAGTCCTCCAGCGTGCGCATGCGGTGCATCTTCGAGCCGCGCACCGCCAGGATGCGGGAGCCGTCGCCGTTGTACGCGATCCGGTCGAAGAACGCCGACGTGGGCGTGAGCCTCTCGGGGTCGCCGTCGCCGTCCGCGCGGATGCGCCAGATGTCGCCGCCGGCCGAGTCGTTCCAGGTCACGTAGGCGATATGGCGGCCGTCCGGCGACCAAGCCGCCCCGTGCTCCACGTCGGCCGAGGTGGTGAGGCGGCGCGCGTCGGTGATGACCGGGTAGCCCTCGGTCTGGGTGCCCGCCGGGTCGGGCAGCGGCGCGGTCCAGAGGCGGTCGAGCGCGGAGAAGACGAGCCGCGTGCCGTCGGGTGAGGGGCGCGCGCCGCGGATCTGCGAGACGGTGAGGAGCGAGTCGTTGATGGGGTAGTCGAACTTGACAAGCGGACCCATTTCCTGCTGGATGTGGGCCGTGAAGGGGATTTCGGCGGCCTCGCCCGAGGGCACGGCGACACGCATGATCTTGCCGCCGTAGAAGGTGATGAGCGCGCGAGAGTCCGGCGTCCACGCCCCGCCGGGATACACGTCCCGGTCGCGCATCCCGCCGCCCTGCGACTCGTCCCGCTGCACGTCCATCACCAGCCAGCTCTCCTCGCCGGTCTCGAGGTCGAGCAGCTTGAGCGCCTCGCGCGCGTCGTAGCGGGTCGCGTACGCGAGCCACCGTCCGTCCGGACTCGGCATGGGCCGGAAGGCGCCCTCGTGCTCGTGGGTGCGCACCATGACGCGCCCGGTCTCGCGGTCGAGCATGCCGATCTGGAAGGCGCCGACCTGCCGGGCGGAACTCTGTTCTGCGGCGGCGAAGTGGCCGGGCGGGTCCGGATCGAGGTTGTAGGGATCGCGCGCCCCGACGGGAAAGCCGCCCCCCAGGTTCCCGCGAACGTTCACCCACACATACCGCGAATCCGGCCCGAACGCGGCGCCCGTGTGCGAGGGGGTGCCCCCGCCAAAGCCCGGGCCGCCGCCGGGACCTCCCTCGCCACCCTGCCCCGTGATCTGAACCCCGGTGCCCCCGTCCTCGTGCCAGAGCCAGAGCTGCGTGCCCTTGTTGGCCATCACGTATTCGCCGTCCGGCGTCCACACCGGCGACATGTAGTTGTCGCGCTCGGTGTCGGTGAGCTGGCGCGGGTCGCTTCCGTCCGCGTTGGCCACCCAGATGTTCTCGGAACCGTCGCGGTCGCTCACGAACACGATCTCGGAGCCGTCGACCGAATAGCGCGGCTGCATGTCGTACCCCTGGCCGCTCGTGATGCGGGTGGCCTCTCCGCCGGCGACCGGAATCGTGTACAGGTCGCCCAGCAGCTCGAAGACGATGGTCTCGCCGTCCGGGTGCAGGTCGACATCGATCCAGGTGCCCTCGTCGGTGGCGAAGTCGAGGGTCCGCGAGGGGATCAGGGGAAGCGAATTCGCACGCCGCGCCGCCTGCGCGGAACTGTCGTTCTGCTCGACCGTCTGGGCGTCGGCGGGCACCGCGGTCGCAGCGAACACCGCGGCCCCCAACACCGAGAGCAGCAGGATGCTCGGCTGAATCTTCATCTTCGTCCCTTCCTTCGTTGTGTTGGTGGCGCCCCGGCCCTCGTCCCGGAGGGCCGCAGCGGCCCTGGCAGCCGCGCCTACCGCCGCGTCCAGATCACGATCAGCCCGCACGATGCCCCGGTTCCCGCGTACTGCGGCGGCACGCCCGTTCCCGACACATAGACCTCCACGCCCGCGACCGCCTGCGGATCGAGCATCTGGTCGAGCGCCGCCGGCGTGTCGCCTCCCCCGCTCATGACCACGCCGTCCAGAACGACGCGCGGGAAGCACCCCTCGGCGCGGCCGCCGCGCAGGATCACGTACCTCTCCAGCGGGTTCCAGGCGTCGCCGCGCAAATCCGCGCCCGGGATTCGCGTGAACAGATCACTCATTTCGCTCGGCACCCGGTTCTCGATCTCCTCGCGATCGATGAACTCGCCGAAGCCCTCGGCCTCCCGGGTGTAGAAGCCGACATCCTGCAACACGATCTCGCGCCTCTCGACGGTGACGGTGATCGGGTCCAGTTCGACGGGATCCGCCGAAAGCGAAAGCCGCACGTTGGTCACGCGGTCCGGCTCGACCTCGATCAGTTCGGTGCGGGTCACGTATCCGAGCGCACTGACCCTGACCGTTTTCAGCCCGGGCGTGAGGTCGTCAAGCACGAAGCGTCCCCGCGTGTCCGTGCTCGCGCCCCGGCGTCCCGTCGCGATGTAGACGCTCGCCCGATCGATGGGATTGTCTCCGCGGTTGTCGCTCACCACCCCGATGATCCCGGTCATGAGTTCGTCCCGGATCCCCCCGTACGCGGGTCTCAGGGAGGTCTCGAATTCGCCCGACCGCATGATGTTGAAGTCGCCCGCCGAGGGGTGGTAGTCGGGGTGGGACAGGAACAGCTGGTAGCTGCCCGCACGGATGTTGGACAGGGTGAATCGGCCTGCAACGTCGGTCTCGGCAATGAAGCCCGTGCCGCTGAGCCGTGCAATGACGCTCTCGATGGGCTCCCGCGTAACCGCGTCGACGACGGTGCCGGTGATGGTGACGAGGTCGCCCTCGCGGGGGCGCTCCTGGGCGTCCGCCCCGGAATGCGAAGACAGCAGGGCAAGCGCGACGGGCAGGAGCACCGCGGCGACCGGCCCCCGGCGTCCCACTCTCTCCCTCATGTCACCGGCCCCTGCCCCCGCGAGTGCTTCCGGAACCAGTCCATCCTGTACATCCACGTCCGGATCGTGTTGGTCGGCCGATGGAAGTACGCATGCCACTCGTCCTGGAGGCGGACCATCGCGGTGGGCACCTTCAGCATCTGGAGTGCCTGGTAGTACTCCTCGGTCTGGCCCATTGGGGTCCGGAGATCGCCCTCGCCGGTGATCAGCAGCGTCGGCGTCGTCACGTTGCCCACGTACATCAGCGGCGAGCGGCGCAGGTGCTCGCTCGGGTCCTCCCAGGGCAGGTTCTCGAAGTTGTTGTACCAGCCGAGGCCGTCGGTCGTGCCCACGAAGGAGAACCAGTTCGTGACCGGACACTCGGACGAGGCGGCCGCGAACCGGTCGGTGTGGCCGACGACCCACGCCGTGAGCACGCCCCCGCCGCTGCACCCGTAGACGAACATGTTCTGGTCGTCGATGTAGCCGCGCTCCAGCACCACGTCCACGCCCGCCATCAGGTCGTCGTAGTCCATGCCCGGGTAGGCGTTCTCGATCTCGTTACCGAACTCGCTCCCGTAGCCGGAACTGCCACGCGGGTTGGTGTAGAGCACGACGTACCCGCTCGCCGCCTCGAGCTGCCATTCGTACCACATGTACGGCGTCCCGAAGCCGTAGCGGCCGTGCGGTCCCCCGTGGATCGCGAGCATCAGCGGGTACTTCTGCGACGGGTCGAACCCCGGCGGCTTCACGATCCATCCCTGAATCTCCAGGCCGTCCGAGGACTCGTACCAGACGTCCTCGACCTCCCCCAGCTCGACACCCGCCAGGATGTCGCCGTTCACGTCCGTGATTTTGCTGATCTCGCCGCCCGCGGCCACGTCGAAGACGACGACGTCGCCCGGCTCGTGCGCGCTGGACAGCACCCCCGCGGCCATCCCGTTCCCCGCCATCGAATAGACCGTCAGGAAGTGCTCGCCCTCGGTGATCTGGCGCACCGGCCCGTCGAATTGCGCAAAATACATATTTTCCGCACCGCCATCGGGCGCATTGTAGTACACGCCGCTCCCGTCCGCCACCCACCGCAGCCCGGAGGGATCGCGGTCGCGGTCCGTCGCGATCTCGCGCACCCCGCTCCCGTCCACGTTCATGACGTAGATGTTGTCGGCGTAGTAGGCGTCGTCGGTCTCGTCGTGGCCCAGGTACGCGATCAGCCGGCCGTCGGGCGACGGCACCGGCGAGTGATCGGCCCCCGCGCGCGTGGTCAGCTGCCGGATCGCCCCCGAAGACACCGAAACGGCGTAGATCTCTGACTCGCGGAACCGATAGTCCGAATCGGGCTCACGCAACGCCGAAAACAGGATCTCCGAGCCGTCCGCCGACCACACCGGCACCCCGTGGTTCCAGTCCCCGTCGGTCAGCTGGCGCGGCGTGCCGCCCGAGGCCGGAAGCACGAAAATGTGCCTGTAGCCCCCGTCGGTATACCCCACGTAGTCGCGCCTGTAGTTGGGCCGCGTCACGACCTTCGGCTCCACCGTCCACTCCGCCCCCTCCGGCCGCCCCGGAATCGTCACCGTCCACTCGGGCTCGGACGGCACCATCATCGAAAAGGCCAGCGTCTCCCCGTCGGGCGACCAGGTCAGACCGCCCGGGCCGTGCGTCAGATGGCTCACCTGCGTCTCGGCGCCCTCCGCGTCCATCCAGTGCACGAAGATCTGCGGGGCGCCGTCGCCGTCCGCGCGCACGAACGCGATCCGCCCGCCGTCCGGAGCCCACACCGCACCGCCGCCGTCGGTCAGCCGCCGCGGCCGCGTGCCATCCGCACCGACGATGTGCAGTTCCGACACCCAGCGGTCCTTCATCCTGTCGATGTGCCGCCGCTCATAAAGCACCTGGCTCCCGTCGGGCGAAATCTGCGGCCCCATCCCGCCCGCGAGCAGGAACGGACGCACTTCCTCCCACTCGAAGTACAGCTCCGGGGTCAGGCGGCCGGATTGCTCCTGGGCGGCGGCGGGTTGGGGTGATGAGAGCGCGAAGATGGCCGCAAGGGCGGCGACCGCCGCGCTCGGACGGGCAAGGCGTGGTGTGCAGGCGAGCCTGCCGTGAGGGTGGAGGCGCGGGCACGTGGCGAGGCCGGCGCGTCGGCGCGAGGTGGGGCGCGGATCCATGGTGGTGCACTCCTGCATCGGGTGGTCGCTGCAGGATGACTGTGGGGCCGACGGGGCCGGGATGGCAACCTCGCCGTACACGCGTTCGGCCGCGGTCCACCCACGCGCTACAAGTCACGCGCGCGTCGCGGAGTGCACACCCCCCGCCTGTGTTGCTACACGGCCTACCTGGTCTCGACTCGCAACACGAGGGTTCGGTGCGGCACCTCCCGGGCGATGGTGATTCGCTGAACTCTGCCGGGGAAGAGATCGGCCAGCGCGGCCCCATCCTCGAAAGCGTCGCGGTCGAACCTCTCGCCCCGGTTCAGCGCCACCAGCTCCAGCGGCAAGTCCACCGGCACCCAGCACATCCGATAGAGTCCCGAAGCGCTGGTCCTGCCGATGACCCGGTGGCCGTCTTCCTCAAGGTCCTCCGCGCCGGGAGCGGCCGTCACGGTCAGCACGCCCGCGTCCGCGACCGGATTCCCGTCCGAGTCGGTTACGGCCATGGTCAGCACACCCTCGTACCAGACAATTCGGCCTTCCGCGGTTTGCGTTGGTCCCGGCTGCCCGACACCGGCACAGACATTGTCGAGTACCTCGTTCATCCGAGGCGCCTCGAAGTCCACCCGGACCGGACCGGACGCATCCGATCCCATCTCCACGTCCACCGGCTCGGGCCGGTACCCAAGTCTCTCCATGTAGGGGTGGTTGAAATGGACCGCGTACGTCCAGGGACCGAGGTGGGTCATTTCGAAACGGCCGTCGGCGTCCGTGACCACGTCCGTCCCGTCACCGTCGAGGAACACGCGAGCCCCGGGCAGCCCGGCACGCAGACTGTCGAAGACGGTGCCCACAATGCGTCCGCCCCTGTCACCCTCGAAGACCACGCCCCGCTGATCACGAACCCGGAGCACCTCGCCATGCTCCATGATGATCGCCGCCAGGGAAGCCGCGGGATCCGGCCGAAACATGCGAAGGTGCCAGGAGGGCACGATCCAGGTGCCATTGGGCAGCGTAGTGAATTCCACGCTGCCGCCGGGAGAGGCCCTCATGAGCCGTGAGGGAACGCCGAGATTGACGTATTGGAAATCCAGACGCCTCAGGTGCGCCGAGACCGGGTCCAGCCACATCGTCCCGGCAACTTCCGCAACGTCCCGATCCGGTACCGGCTCGAACTCCAGGCCCAACGGTTCACCCTCCCGACGCTCGCCCGGCGCGAGTCGAAAGCAGTGTGTGTCCACGAAGTAGTCGGAAAGCAGCACATCGGCGTCAGGCCCCCAGAACACCACACCCTGGTCCGAGAGCCGCACGAATCCCTCGGCCAGCAGCGAGTCGGCGGGACGGGACTCGTAGGGCGTCGCGGCCGACACCTCCAGATAGTCCCGGTCCTCCCGCTCCACCCTGCGGCCCGCGGCATCCAGCCGGCGTCTGATCGTCAGCATTTCATAGCGGTAGAGCCCACGCTCCCGGGTCCATGCCGCCGCCGCGAGAGCTTTCCGCGCCTCCTCCCACACCCGGGCGACGGCCAGGCCCTCTTCGGGGCGCACACGGCACCGGCGGTCGGCCTCCGCTTCGACCCCCGCCAGGCTGATCGGCTCGATCCGGGCTGCCAACTCGATTGTCACCGTGTCCGTGGAAGCCACGCTGAAGAAATCGGAGAGCGTCGTGGCGTAGCCGATGCGCTCGGCCCTGATCCGGTACTCGCCAGGTTCGAGTATCCGCAGCTCGAACAGGCCGCTCCCGGTGCGCGTGAGGACCCGATCGAACGATCGGCCCGCCCGGTCCTCCAGGCTCACCATCGCGCCGCCAATCCCGCTTCCGCCGGCGGCGTCGACGAGCCTGCCGCGGACCACCTGGCCATTGGCGGCATCGGGACCCGCGGCAACGAGCCACAGAGCGGTCAGACACGGAAGCACTGCGATTCTTCGGGCCACGGACAACCTCTTTCAATCGCTCGGGCAGGGTCTCTACTGCGAGAGTGCTGACTGTGGACCGCACGGGATGGGATGGCAACCCGAAATCGGCAATCGCAGGCCCCGCCTGGTGTTCGACGGTTGCCCCTTCCGGACATCGGATCCAGATTGCCGACGGCCCTGACGCGCCGTTGTACCACTACCCGATCCTGCCACCAGCGTTCCCTCGCTCGGGAAGGCCGGCCATGAGCCACGTGAATACACGAGCCATTCTCGCGTGAACACACGCGCCATTCTCATCGGGCTGGGGCTCGGACTGGGGCTCGGGATCGCCGCCTCGGCGACCGGTTCTCCGACGCTGCTGTGGATGGCCGAGGCCGCCGAACCGCTCGGCCAGGTATTCCTGCGCGCGATTCAGATGGTCGTCATCCCGCTGGTGGCGGCCGTCGTCTTCGTGGGCGTGGGGCGGATCGCGAACCTGCGCGAACTGGGGCGGCTGGGTGGCCTCGCGGTCGGGTTCTTCTGGGTTACGACGCTGCCCGCGATCCTGATCGGGATGGGCATCATGAGCCTCGCGCTCAACTTTACGGCCCCGGTCCCGCCGCCCACGACCGGGGCGGAAATGGAAACCGCGGCGCCGGGCGTGGTCGACTTCCTGGTCAACCTCGTGCCGCGCAACCCCGTCGAGGTCGCCGCCGACGGCGCGCTTCTTCCCCTCCTCATCTTCGTCGTCCTCCTCGGCGCGGCCACGACCACCCTGCCGAAGGAGAAGCAGCAGACGCTCACGTCCTTCGTGGAGACGCTCGGCGACGCGCTCATCAAGCTGATGACCTGGATCCTCTGGACCGCGCCCGTGGGCGTCTTCGGTCTGGCGGCGCCGGTGATCGCGCAGACCGGGCTGGCGATGCTGCAGAACCTCGCCGTCTTCATCGTCGCCGTGGTGTTGGGCCTCTTCATCCTGAAGGGCTTCGTGCTGCTGCCCCTGGTCCGGATGCTGGGCGGCGTGGGACCGGCGCGCTTCATCCGGGGGACGGTGGGCTCGTACACCGTGGGGTTCACCACGACGACGTCGGTGGGCACGCTGCCGATGATGCTCCAGGAGGCGGAGAAGCTCGGCCTGTCAAAGCGCACCTTCACGCTGGTCCTGCCGCTGGCGGCGTCGATCAACCGCCCGGGAAGCGCGCTGTTTCAGGCCTGCTCGCTGGTCTTCCTCGCCGCCATGTACGGGGTGCCGCTCGATGCCGGGATGATCGCCGCGGCGGTGCTGGCGATCTTCCTCGCCTCGATGACGGTCGCGCCCGTGCCCAGCGCCAGCATCGTGTCGCTGGTGCCCGCGCTCAACGTGGTGGGCATCCCCATCGCCGGGCTCGGGATTCTGCTCGGGATCGACCGCGTGCCCGACGTGTTCCGCTCCGCGGCCAACGTGATCGGCCACATGGCGGCGTCGACGACGGTCGAGGGGATGTCGCGGCGGAGGGGTGGGGGCGAGGGGGGTTGAGCCGGGCCACGGCGTCAAGTGGAGCCGCTCACCGCGTCCTATGGAAGTTCCGAGGGCCCGATTTCGGCGATCTTCATCAGGTGCCTCTGAAGACCTCGTCCGAAGCATCTACTGACAGGCATCCCTCAATAGCCTCTCGAATGTTCTCCAGCAGTTCGCCGAGCGACTCGCCCTGGGAAACGCACCCGGCAATAGCGGGCACCTCCGCCCAGTAGCCGCCTTCCCGGGCCTCGTGAACCACAATCGTCAGTTTCATCGAGCAGGTCCTCCCAAACAGCATCCTGTTCCCGG
>CAZRQE010000099.1:0-6409 GCA_964602175.1 uncultured Gemmatimonadaceae bacterium
CCCACGACCCCACCGCTCCCTACCACGCCCTCTGGCGCTGGTCGATCGAGGACCAGGAGGCGTTCTGGAGCGCGGCCTGGGACTGGTTCGGCATCGTCGGTGAGCGCGGCGGCCGCGTCCTCGTCAACGGCGACCGGATGCCCCACGCGCGCTACTTCCCGGACGCACGGCTCAACTTCGCCGAAAACCTCCTGCGCCGCCGCACGGACGACCCCGCGATCATCGCCTGGGCCGAGGACGGCCGGCGCCGGGTGGTGAGCTGGCGGGAACTGCACGACCTCACGTCGCGCCTCGCCCAGGCCATGCGCGACGCCGGCCTCGGCCCGGGCGACCGGGTCGCCGCGCTGCTCCCCAACGTGCCCGAGGCGGTCGCGATCCTCCTCGCCACCACCTCGATCGGCGCGGTCCTGTCCACCGCGTCACCCGACTTCGGCGCGCGCGGCGTGATCGACCGCTTCGGCCAGGTCGGCCCCCGCCTCCTCTTCGTGACGGACGGCTACAGCTACCGCGGCCGGCGCTACGAGACCCTGTCCCGCGTCCCGGAGATCCTGGCGGGACTGCCCACCGTCGAGCGCACGGTCGTGGTGGCGAATCCGGGCGCGCCGCCCGCGGGCCAGGCGCCCGCCATCCCCGAGGGCGTCCGCTTCGACACCTTCATCCGTCCCTTCGAGGCCCGCGCGGTCGACTTCGTGAGGCTTCCCTTCGATCACCCGGTCTTCATCCTCTTCTCCTCGGGCACCACGGGAGTGCCCAAGTGCATCGTGCACCGGGCGGGCGGCGTGCTCTTGCAGCACATGAAGGAGCACCGGCTCCACTGCGACATCAAGGCCGGCGACCGCGTCTTCTACTTCACCACGCTCGGCTGGATGATGTGGAACTGGCTGACCTCGGCGCTCGCTTCCGAGGCGACGATCCTGCTCTGGGACGGCTCGCCCGTGCACCCGGGGAACGAGGCGCTCTTCGACTTCGCCGACGGCACCGCCATGACGCTGATGGGCGTCTCGCCCGGCTACCTGGAGGCGCTCCGCAAGGCCGGCGTCAGCCCGTGCCGGACCCACGGCCTGGCGAAGCTGCGGACATTCCTGTCGACCGGCTCGCCGCTGGCCGCTGCGGGTTTCGAGTACGTCTACGAACACGTCAGACGCGACGTCCACCTCGTGTCGATCTCTGGCGGCACCGACCTCTGCGCGTGCTTTCTGGGAGCGATCCCCGGCTGGCCCGTCCGCGCGGGCGAAATCCAGGGTCCCGCGCTGGGCATGGCCGTCGACGTGTTCTCGCCCGGCGGGTCTTCGATGGAGGAGGGCAAGGGCGAACTCGTCTGCACCCGGCCCTTCCCGTCGCTGCCGCTGGGATTCCTGAACGACGACGAAGGGAGCCGCTACCTGAGCACCTACTTCGGGCGGTTCCCCGGGGTCTGGCACCACGGCGACTACGTGGAGAAGACCCCCGCGGGCGGGTACGTCATCCATGGCCGCTCCGACGCGACGCTGAACGTGCACGGGGTGCGGATCGGCACGGCCGAGGTCTACCGCCCGGTCGAAGGCATGGACGAGGTGGCGGAGGCGCTCGCCGTGGCACAGCGCTGGGGCGAGGGCACGCGCATGGTGCTCTTCGTCCGGCTGGTGCAAGGGCTGCGGCTGAACGACGCGCTCAGTAACCGGATCCGCGCGGTGCTGAGGACGCAGGCGAGCCCCAGGCACGTCCCCGCGAGGATCGTCCAGGTCGAGGACATCCCGCGGACCCGGAGCGGCAAGATCGTGGAGCTGGCCGTGACGGCGGTCGTCCACGGCGAGCCGGTCGCGAACGTGGAGGCGCTGGCCAACCCGGAGGCGCTGGAGTTCTTCCGGGCGAGGGTGGAACTGGAGGGATAGCGGGGCGGGGCGTCGCCTTCAGTGCGAGCCGCTCACCGCCTCATCCCGCGCCAGCAGCAGCGCCGATCCGTCCGCCATTTCCCGGTAGTACCGCACGAAGCGGCGCGTCTCCACAGCGTCGTAGGCGGCCAGGTTTTCGGCCCAGCGGTAGCCGATCGGCTGGAACCACAGTTCGGCCTCGACGGTGAACGGACCGTCGGCGGGGTTTACGGGGACCGTGTAGTGGATCCTGTCGGAACCTGCGGCGAAATCCGGGTCGCCGGTGGCCAGACCGACGGGGCGCACGCGTGGGTCGGCGCCGGCGGAGTCGAAGCCGTCGGGGAGGATGCGGTTGTCCTTCACCCACTGGTGGGCGGACATCAGGCCGGTGGTGACCCCTCCGTTGCCGTCGGCCATGACGCCCTGGTAGACCTGCACTTCCTCCGGTGACGTGATGACGGTGTGGTGGGGCTCGTAGCGCGTGCCGTCGGCGTCGTGGTCGTCGCCGATGACGCGGCCGTCGGGAGAGAGGGAGCCCGATTCGAACACGCGCTCGCCCCATTCGGTGGTCACGGTGAACCGCACCCACGCGCGCCGCGAGGGATAGGCGGTCGGGAACTTGTGGCCGGCCAGGTTGCGCACGGTCACGGTGGCCTCCAGGCGTCCGCCGCCGACGCCCACCCCGTCGAGTTCGACGGTCGCGGTGGCGGTGCGCAGGTGATCGGCCGTGCGCTGGGCGGCGAGTTCCATTTCCTGCGGCAGCGCGGTGACGCCCAGCTCGGCCCGGTAGCGGTTGAGCATGCGCAGCATGAAGAAGTTGCCGCCGCGGAATACGTGCCTGGAGACCTCGGGGCGGGCGCGGCCCAGGACCCGGGTGACGGGGACGTCCTCGCCGACTTCGGGCATGTGGCAGTCCTGGCAGCTGTGCTCGCGCTCGCGGCCCTCGGCGTAGATGCTGGCCTGCCATTCCAGATACGGAGACTGCTCGGGAAAGGGGGGTGCGGCGGTGCCACCGGTCGGCGCCACGGCGTGCGTGATCACCGTATGGCACGAGGCGCACAGCCCCGACGACGTGACGTGCTCGCCGAGCGTGGGGCGGAACGCCGTGGCGGAGTGCATGATGCCGACCCCGCCCTCGTCGGGCTCGAAGGGGCCGAACACGGGGCGGCCCTCGGGAGGCGTTTCAGCTGAAACGTGGAAGCGGGCCGTGAAGGTCTCCTCCGTGCCAAGTCCGTCGGGCTGGATCTGGTGACAGAGGGAGCAGGAGACGCCGTCGGCGGCGAGGTCTGCCCAGGGTCCGTCGGCGCCGCCGATCGGCAGGTTTGCGAACACCTCGCCGGAGCGCCCCGCCTGCAGCGCCGCGACGGTCGCCATGGGCATGTGGCAGCGCGCGCACTCCCCCTCGATTTCGGCGGCGGCCTCGGGGTAGTCCATGATCTCGCGCCGCACCGCGGCCTGGAAGTAGGGGTCGCGCGCGGCGTTGGCCATCATGGAGGCGCGCCAGTCGAAGCCGATGGAGACGTCGGTGCCGTCCGAAGCCGTGACGTCCTTGTGGCACGCGATGCAGCGGTCGGCCGTGCGGAAGTGGTCGGCGGGATCGGCCGTGGTGACTGTATCGGGCGCATGGAGCACGGAGCGGCCGGGTCGCGGCACGTCCCCGTCGGGGTGCGAGGGGACCCCGGCGATGGCGAAAAGGACGCTGGCTGCCAGGCAGACCGGGTACACCGTTTTTCGCATTGTCACCATCCCTCGAAGAACCCGCCGTCGAACCAGTCGAGCAGGATGTAGGTGACCAGGCGCACGGACCTCGCGTGCCCATCGCCGTGCCCGCCATCGCCTCCCACCGGTACCAGCACCCCGACGTTGGCCAGAACGTGCTGCCTGGTGTTGAGAGCGACCTGCATCTGGGGCAGGAGATCCAGGCGCGGCTCCGCGCCCGGCTCGAAGTCGTGCTTGACCTGCATCTCCAGCATGGGCGTCCACGCGCGCCCCCACTGCCCCTGCGTGAAGGTCCGTCCCAGCACGAAACGGCCGAATCCCTCATTCGCCCCGTTCTCGTACAGCGGCGCCTTGTAGCCGGCCTGCGCCTGGAGGAAAGCGTCGCCGGGCAGGATCTGGCCCAGCGAGGCGAAGGCTTCCAGCGCGCTGCCGGGGGCGCCCAGGCCGACGCTCTCGTCGCCGGTGGAAAGTATGGCTTCGCCGCCGATCGAGAAGATCGTACCCACCTCGAGGTCGTGATAGAGCGCGTGCTTGAGGGCGACCACGGCGTCGCCGAGACCGTGACGAAGATCCGCGCCATCCCGCCGCCATCCATAGGGGATGACTATTTCCACCTGGCTGCGCGGACCGAACCGCTGCTCGTACACGTACGCTGCCGAGGTGCCACCGTCGCTCTCAAGATCCACCCCCAGCTCCACCACCCATTCGTCCTCCGGGTAGGCCTTCTCGGTCAGCAGGGGGCGCGGGAGGTTGAGTTCGCCGCGCGGCCAGTTGTCGTCGGTGCAGAGCGTGCGGATGTAGCCCATCACGCGGGTCAGCTGCTCCTCGGTCAACGCGCCGCGGAAGGCGGGCATCATTTCGCTGAAGCCGCGGACCGGGCCGCCCTCGTGCGCCACCGCGATCCAGTCGGCGTCCGGTTCGCGGGCGGCGAAGTCGCAGTCGGTGAAGTCGGGGACCTCCTCTTCGAAGGCCAGGAGCGAGGGCGCGAGACCGGTTCCGTCGAGGCCGTGGCAGTTGGCGCAGGAGGCGGCATAGATGGCATCGCCGGGCGCGTCGGCGAGGTCTTCGCCGTTGGCCGCCTGCGGGAACTGGACGCCCGTGGCGGGGTGGACGATGGCGAGCTGGCACGCCACGACGGCGGCGGCGATCAGGTATGGCCGAGGCGCGCGGACCTCGCCGCTCCCCGTCACATCTTCTTCAGAAGCCACCTCAGAATGGCGCGCGCGATGGTCTTGAGGATCTGGACCATGACCTTCGTCCCTTCGGTTCGATTCTGTCCGGCCGGGTGTCGGCGACTCACGCATGCGGAACAAGCAGCCTTACGATTGGCGGGGCGTCAAGGGTTCACCGCTCTCCTCTTGTCCTCCATTGCCTGGAAGAACATACGGTGGTTGCGCAGGATGCGCTCGGTCTGGGCGTTGTCCGGCTCCAGGCTTTCCACGCCGCGCTCGAAGGTGCCGCCAAGCAGAACGCCGTCGCTTCGCGGGAACATGTACTGGCTGCCCTCGGTGGAAAACCGGCCGCCTCCCACCGTCAGGTAGTCGACCTCCGGCTGGGGCCTCAGCACGACGAGCTGTCCCTTGACGGGGACCAGCGACCGGTCGCCGAAGAGCGCCTTCGCGCCGAGACCCGTGCAGTTCACGACGACGGGCTCGGGAAGCGCGGCCAATTGGCGCAGGTCCGCGATCTCGCCCACGACGACGCGTCCGCCGGCAATGCGGAAGTCGCGCAGGAGCGCCCGCAGGTACCGGGGCGGCTCGATGAACATCGTGCCGACGCGGCGTGCGTACCGCGTGGGGAACGGGTGCTCGTCGCCCTCCAGGTCCTCCCATTCCGGGTAGAGGTCCCGGATGCGGGACTGGTAGTCCGCAACACGCATCGAGCGATCGGAGGGGAAGTAGTTGTCGATCCAGCGGACGCCGTAGTCGGGCCCGACGAGGTTCTGGAAGTGACGGTGCGCAAGGCGCGCCGCCCGTTCGAACCGGTGGCCGAAGGGCCCGTCGAGGCTGTCCGCGACCGAGGTCGGCGACCACTGCGCGCCCGCGACGTTCGAGGTCGTGTTCGGCGGCAGCTCGCGCGCGTAGATGGTCACCGCGCGGCCGCGCCGCTGCAGCAGGCGAGCCGTCGCCAGCCCCACCGCGCCGGCCCCGATGACGGCCGTCTCGCCCTCGCCGCCGCCGTCCACGAGGTCCGCCGCCATCTCCGCGGTCCCCCAGGACAGGCTCACGCCACCGCCACCGTGCCCGTAGTTGTGCACGAGAAGCTTGTCCCCGAACGATTCGGCGCGCACCACGAAGCCCTCGGGGCGATAGGGCCGCAGCCCCGCCACGACGCGAATGACCCGGTCCGGCGAAACCAGCGCCGGTGCTACACGCGCACGGGCCGGCGGGCTCCACGCCCAGCGCGCGGCCGCCGCGGTCGAGCACCCGGCCGCCCAGCCGCCGCCCAGCGCAACCCCGGCGAGCCGGAGCCACCGGCGGCGGTCCAGCCCTGGCCCGGGCGGGCCGGCTACACGATCGCCAGCTCCGTCGTGATCTCGATGCATCGATGCAGCGTCCGGTAGACGGGACATCGCATGGGGTGCAGTTCGAAGGCCCGCTGCACGGCCTTCCCGTCCGCGCCGGCCGCTTTCAGCAGGTACTTGCAATGAATCCGCCGAATCACCAGAACGCCGTCTTCCTTGCCGACGCTGCCTTGCACTTCCGCCTTGAGCCTGCCTCCCGACGCATCGATCCCGCGTGCCTCCAGCACGCCTCCGAAGGTACCGACGAGTCAGCCGCCGGTAGCGGCGATCACGTAGTCGAGGGTGGTCGTGGTCTCGGTGACGATCCCGCTCACCC
>CAZRQE010000100.1:0-4983 GCA_964602175.1 uncultured Gemmatimonadaceae bacterium
CCCGTGGGAACCCCTGGCCCTTTCCCCCTTCGCCATGCGGAAGGCCGAAACCCTGCTGCGGGACCGCTGGAGCTGCCTGGGCTGCCACCAGCTCGGCGAGGAGGGCGGCCGCATCGGTCCCCGCCTCGACGGCATCGCCGAGCGGCTGCGTCCGGAGTACGTGCGCGCCCTGATCCACGATCCCGCGAGTCTCGCGCCCGGCACCGTCATGCCCGCCTCGCCGGAACAGCCCGACCGGCTCGACCTGATCGCCTCGTTTCTGCTGCTGCGCGAAGGACCGTGGACCGGCAGCGATCCCGTCGCCGGCCTGCCGGAGCCGCCGCCCCCGGACACCGCCCCCGGGACCGGGACCTATCTGGACCTCTGCGCGTCCTGCCACGGCGCGCGCGGGGACGGTGACGGCTTCAACGCTCCCTTCCTGCCGGTATCGCCCACCGCGCACAGCGATTCGGCGGCGATGTCGCTCCGGCCCGACGACACCCTCTACGACGGCATACACGCGGGGGGCTGGATCCTCGGGAAGAGCCACCGCATGCCCGCCTTCGGGGCCTCGCTGGGCGACCGCGAAACGCGTGAGCTGGTGAGCTACATCCGCACCCTCTGCCGTTGCCGGGGCCCGGCCTGGTCGCGCGACGGACGTCGCTACCGATGAAGCCCGTTCGGCACCGCGGCCGGCCGCCCCACCGCTCCTTGCGCACCCGCGGGCTGCGTGCATGCGTCGGCGCGGTGGTCCTGGCGGTGCCGCTCCTCACGTCCTGCGCCGACGCCCCGGACACCGGCGAGGGTGCTGCCTGGGCCGACCCCGCGGCGGACCCGACCGCCATCCGGGTCACCACCGCGGACTTCGTCGGTTCAGAGGCCTGTGCCGCCTGCCACGCGGACCAGTACCGGAGCTGGGCCGGGTCCACGCACGGCCGCGCCGGCGGCGAGCCCGGTCCCGAGACGGTGATCGCCCCGTTCGACGGTACGCCCATCACCTTCCGGGACGGCACCGTCGTGCCGGTCGTCGATTCCGCGGGCCGCTACCTCTTCCGCGTGGCGCAGGACGGCCGCCCCGAGGCCACGGTATACGTCGACGGCGTCATAGGCGGCGGTCATCTGCTGGGCGGCGGCACGCAGGGCTTCGTCACCCGCGCCGCCGACGGCACCGTACGTTTTCTGCCCTTCGACTACTCGCGGCAGCTGGATTCCTGGTTCTGCAACACCAGGCACCGCCTGGAGCACAGCTGGGTGCTCGTCACCGCGGAGCTGGCGCTGGCCAACTGCGGCGACTGGCCGCCGGTCCGGTCGCTCGGCACCCTGCGGGAGTTCATAAACTGCCAGGATTGCCACGGCAGCCAGATCATGGCGCGTGTGAAGCCGGGCGTCGGCTTCGAGACGGAATGGACGGCGCTGAACATCAACTGCGAGTCGTGCCACGGCCCCGCTCGGCGGCACGTGGAGCTGATGTCCGCCGCGGACCGCGGCACGGGCGACCCGGCCGACATCGGCCTGCCCAGCCGCGTCACGGACGGAGTCGAGGAATCGCTGGAAGTCTGCTTCCAGTGTCACTCCGTCAAGGAACTCCTACAGGAGGGCTACCTGCCCGGCGCCCGGATGACCGACTACTACGCCCAGAAGCTCCCCGTGATGGGCGGCGAACTCTACCTGCCGGACGGGCGGGTCCAGACGTTTGCGTACCAGGGGACCCACCTTTCGTCCTCGTGCTACGTGGACGGCAACATGACCTGCGTCAGCTGTCACGAGCCGCACGGACTCGGCTACTGGGACATCAACCGCGTGCCGCTGGCGAGCGAGACCGACGATCGCCAGTGCACTTCCTGCCACGCCGCCAAGGCCGTGGCCCCCGAGACGCACACCTTCCACCCCGCGAACTCGCATGGGGCCCGGTGCGTCAGCTGCCACATGCCCTACCTGCAGCACCCCGGGGTCGGGAGCGAGGTGCCCTTCGCGCGCTCGGATCACACCATACCGGTGCCACGTCCGGAGCTGGACGCGCGCCTGGGGGTGGTGAGCGCCTGCCGCGGCTGTCACACGGACCGGAGCGAGATTCGGCTCCAGGCACAGGTCGACGAGTGGTGGGGCGCCACGAAGCCGCTCGATCCGGTGTCGGAGGGTCTGCTCGCGGTGACCGACGCCATGGGGCCCGAGTTGGCCGCCCGCCTGCTCCTGCACCCCGATGAGCCCGGTCTGCTCGCACGGATCCGTGGACTCGCGAGATTTCTCACCGGCTGGGTGCGTCCGACCGAGGGTCTCGGCGAGGATGCGGCCGAACTCATCAACAGGCTCGCCCTGTCCCCGGACCCGGATCTGCGGGCGCTGGCGTTGGCAACCCTGCACGCGGCGGACCCCGCGGGAGCCGCGAGCACGGACCCCTCCGGCGAATCGCTCGCCGTCAGGCGCCGCTGGGTGTCGATCCTCGGCTTCCTTTCCCTCGCCGCGCGAGAGGAAAACGACTACGCGGTGGCCGAAAGCATGCTGCTGCGGGCGCGCGACGTGCTTCCGGACGACGCCGTCCTGCTTCACGGGCTCGGGTCCCTGTACCACGGCAAGGGCGATTATCCGCGCGCGATCATGGCCTACACCGAGAGCCTGGCCGCCAACCCCGTTCAGCCCGGACTGCACATAAACCTGGGCATGACGCGCGCCGCCGCCGGCGACGAGGCCGGTGCGATCCGGGAGTACGAGCGCGCACTGAGCCTGAACCCCAACGAGGGACTGGCGCACCTGAACCTCGGCAACATCCGGTTGCGGGGCGGAGACGTGGCTGCGGCGATCCGGTCCTACGAACGCGCCGTGACGGTCAGTCCGGAACTCGCCCGCGCCCACCTCTACCTCGCCATCGCCCTGACCCGTACGGGGCGGGTCGAAGAGGCGCTTCCCCACGGGCGCCGAGCCGTCGAGCTGGCTCCCGAAAACGAAGACGCACGGGCCGCGCTCTCTCAAATCGAGGCGAACGCGGCGAGAAGCCGAAGCCGGTAGTGTAAAGTACGCATTACAATGTGTAATGCAGGATTTACGTTTGGGGCTCCTAGAACCCCCAGACCACCAGCAGCTGAACCACACTCTCGTCCACATCCGTGCCCAGCTTGTTGCTCCAGTACTGGTATTCGACACCCACCTGCAGCCCGTTCGCACCCCCGCTCAGCGCCTGGCCCATGTCCCACCGCAGCTGCGGCTGTGCCAGGATCGAGGCGGGGACGTCGGTGTCGAGTTCGTCGGTGGTGGCCGCGGCGTACTCGGCGTGGCCCGCGATCGAGAACGACTGGCCGGCGAGCCTGAACACCAGGAGCCCGTTCACGTCGATCACGATGCGGTTCTCGAGTTCGGGGGGACTCCCGCCCTCCAGGCCCCGACCGGCGTCGATCCCGAGCATGAGATCGGTGTTGAGGAAGATGAACCGCGGCAGGTTCCACGAGATGCGCGCGCCGGGAAGCCACTGGCGGAAGTTGGCGTCGGTGCCGAGCGCGACCCCGGCCAGGAGTCCGAAGTCGGCGACCGGACCGAAGCCGAGCTCGCTGCCGGTGACCTTGCCCAGGCTGAGGTTCGTGTACCATTCGCCGTAGGCGTCCATCTCGTTGAACCCGTCGTCGTTGCCGTCGTCGATGAAGTCCACGAAGAAGAAGTTGTCTCCGAACTTCCACTGCGATGCGTGCTGCATGGTCAGGATGACCGTGGCGGCCCTGGTGTCGAGGAACGGGTTGGCGAGACTGCCGTACTGGAACTGGGCCTCCGTCTGGGCGTTGGCCGGTGCGGCCCCGGCCGCCAGGACCGCGGCCAATCCCGGCAGCCCGCGGATGAACCCGCGCGAGCGAATCGCGGTTGCCGTTCTCATGGGATCCTCCTTACCCGGTTCCTCCGGGGACGCGAATGCGGTCGACAAGTTCGCGCACGCTCGCCGGCGGCGCGGAAGTGAACTTCGACACGGTCAGCGCGACGGCGAAGTTGATCAGCATTCCCACGGTCCCGATGCCTTCGGGGGAAATGCCGAACCACCAGTTCGCCGGCGAGTCCGCGGCTGGGTTCACGAAGCGGAAATGGATGATGTACGCGGCCGTGAAGGTGATCCCCGAGAGCATCCCGGCGATCGCCCCCTCCCTGTTCATGGAACGCGTGAAGGTACCGAGGATGATCACGGGGAAGAAGGACGAGGCGGCCAGGCCGAAGGCGAAGGCCACCGTCTGCGCGACGAAGCCCGGCGGGTTGATCCCCAGCAGCCCCGCCACCACGACCGCGAAGGCCGCGCCGATCCTCGCCGCCAGCAGTTCCCCCTTCTCCGAGATATCCGGCTTGAGCGCGCGTTTCAGCAGGTCGTGACTGATCGCCGACGAGATCACCAGCAACAGTCCCGCCGCCGTGGAGAGCGCGGCGGCGAGTCCCCCCGCCGCCACCAGCCCCACCACCCAGTTCGGGAGCCGTGAGATCTCCGGGTTGGCGAGCACCATGATGTCGCGGTCGATCGTCAGCTCGTTCTCGACGGCGTCGCCCACGTACCGGATGTTCCCGTCCCCGTCCTTGTCCTCGAAGGTGATGAGACCCGTGTCCTCCCACTTGCTGAACCACTCGGGCATCGCCTCGTACGGCTGTCCGGCGACCGTGTCGAGCAGGTTGGTGCGCGCGAAGACGGCCACCGCAGGCGCGGTCGTGTAGAGGATCGCGATGAAGAGGAGCGCCCACCCGACCGAGATGCGCGCGTCCCGCACTCTGGGAACCGTGTAGAAGCGGATGATGACGTGCGGCAGCCCGGCCGTGCCGACCATGAGCGCCGCCGTGATGAAGAAGACGTCGATCATCGACTTGGCGCCGTCGGTGTAGGCGGTGAAGCCCAGCTCCCGGTGCAGCCCGTCCAGCTTGTCGAGGAGGAAGACGCCGCTCTCCGGGTCGGCCCCGCCGAAGCCGAGCTGCGGGATCGGCGTGCCCGACAGCATGACCGCCAGGAAGAGCGCGGGCACCATGTACGCGAAGATGAGCACGCAGTACTGC
>CAZRQE010000101.1:0-17230 GCA_964602175.1 uncultured Gemmatimonadaceae bacterium
AGGGACGGGGGTCTCGGCGCCCGGATCAAGACGCTCTTCGATCCGGCGTCGATTCTGGCGGCACGGTGCCCGTGAGCACGGCGACGCACTCGCTGGCCAGCGCGGTCAGGAAGCAGGAGCAGGGGCTGCTCAACTGCGTTCACTGCGGCTTCTGTCTGCCGGCCTGCCCTACCTATCGTCGCCTGGGGGACGAAGCCGACTCGCCGCGTGGCCGGCTGTACCTGATGCAGGCGGTGGTCGAGGGCCGACTCGACCCCGGTGCCGATGCCTTTCAGACGCACATCGGGCGCTGTCTGGGCTGTCGCGCCTGCGAGCCCGTTTGCCCCTCGGGGGTGGAATACGGGCACCTCCTCGAACTCGCGCGGCAGGTAGGTGGCGATGCCCGCCGCCCTTCGGTTCTCGCCCGGGTCCTCCTTCGCGTATTCGGCACGGCATGGTTGGCGCGGCCAGCCATGCTCGCCGGGCGCGCCATGCGTGCCACGGGACTGCCCGCGCTGCTCACCCGGATTCTCGCGGGCCGCCGTCCTCCGAAAGGGGCCCGGCTGGCCGTGGCGATGCTCGCGGCCTCGGCCCCGCCGCCACCCTTGCCGGGACACGCGGAGAGCCCCGCGCCGAGCACGCCCCGGCGGCTGGGCGGGGGCGAAACGACCGTCGGAGTCCTCACAGGATGCGTCCAGGCCGGGTTGTTCGGCCGGGTGAACCTGGCCACCGTGCGGGTCTTGCAAGCCAATGGCTACCGCGTGGTCAGCGTGCCGAACCAGGGGTGCTGCGGCGCGCTCCACGCCCACGGCGGCGATCTCGAAACCGCGCGCTCCCTGGCGCGGCGCAACCTGGAGGCCTTCGAGGCGGCGGGTGTGGACATCGTCGCGATGAACGCGTCCGGGTGCGGAGCCGCGATGGCCGACTACGGCTCGCTGCTGGCCGACGACGAGAAGATGGCAGCGCGCGCAACGGCCCTCGCGGGCAAGGTCCGCGACATCTCACAGCTGCTGGTCGAGCGGGGTCCGGTCCCGGGCGGCACGATGCCCCTGAAAGTCTCCTATGACGCGCCGTGCCACCTCCTGCACGCACAAGGGGTCGCGGATCCGCCTGTCCGCGTGCTCGATTCGATCCCGGGCCTCGAAGTCGTTCCGCTGCCGGGCGCGGCCGAGTGTTGTGGCGGCGCCGGGATCTACGGGCTCACCAACCCGCGTCTCGGCGGCTGGATCGGGTCCGACAAGGTGCAGAGCGTGCTGGGGACCGGTGCCGAGGCGCTGATCACCGGCAATCCGGGATGCATGATGCAGATAGGAGCCGGCCTTGCGCTGACCGGCGCGGGAATCCCCGTGCTGCACCTCGTCGAACTCCTGGATGAGAGCTATCGCCGGGGCGGATTGTACGGGACAGCGGACCGATGACCAGGGCGAATCTCCTGTCCATGGCGGAAGCAGAGGCACGAACCGGGGAGTGCCTCGAGTTCCTGCGCAGTCTGGTCGAAATCGAGTCGCCGACCGGCAACGCCACGGCGAATGTTGCGGTTGCCGACCTGCTGGCCGACGCGCTGGTCGCCGTGGGCGGTCGTGTGGAGCGGATGCCCGCTCCCGGACTCGGCGAACATCTGCTTGCGCGCATCGCCGGATTGGAGCGGCACGGCCCTCCGCTGCTGGTCCTGGGACACATGGACACCGTGCATCCTGTGGGCACGCTGGAGCGCAACCCCTTCGCGGTCAACGGGGCCAGGGTGACCGGCCCGGGCATCTACGACATGAAAAGCGGGCTCGCGGTCGCGATCGTCGCGCTCCGGCTGCTGGCGGCGAAGGGGCGCAGGCCCGCGTCGGACATTTCGCTGCTCATCACCTGCGACGAGGAGAGGGGGTCTCCCGACTCGTGGGAGACGATCGAAGCGCAGGCCAGGGCTTCGCGCGCCGCGCTTGTCCTGGAGCCGTCGGCACCGGGGGGCGCGGTGAAGAGCCGGCGCAAGGGCGTCAGCGCCTACGAACTCACCGTCAAGGGCAGGCCGGCCCACGCCGGGATCGAGCCCGAGGCCGGGGCCAGTGCCATTCACGAGATTGCGCGACAGATCTGTCGCATCCTTGAGCTTGCGGATCCGGATCAGGGGACCACGATCAATGTCGGTGTGGTGGAAGGCGGCACCGCCGAGAACGTGGTGGCCTCGTCGGCGCGGTGCACGCTCGATGTTCGTTTCTGGACAAGCGGTGAAGCCGAGCGCATCGATGGGGCCATGCACGCCCTCCAGCCCGTCGACCCGGGGTGCGAGTTGCACCTGGAGGGGGGTGTGAACAGAGGGCCGCTGGAAAGAACAGAGGCATCGGGGAGGATGTTCGCAACGGCCCGCCGGCTGGCGGCGCAACTGGGCTTCGTGATCGAGGAGGGCGCCACCGGCGGCGGCAGTGACGGGAACATCACCGCGGCGGCCGGCTGCCCGACGCTGGACGGCCTGGGCCCGGACGGCGGCGGCGCCCACACGCTTCAGGAGCACATCCTGCTCGATGACCTGCCGCGCAGAATCGGGCTGATGGCCGCACTTTTCGAATTCATATAGCTGAAGCAAACCGTGGTATTGTGCGCCAAGGCACAAAGGCGTATAATGCGTGGCTCGCACGTGCCACACACAACAAGAGGAGTACGCGGTTTAATGAATGCAAGGACACGGAGTGACTACCGCACGGCGCTCCAGCAGGCCGAAGCGGAGTTGGCGAACCATGAGAAGCGAGGCGAGGCCCTTCGCAACACGATCGCCGGTCTCAAGACCCTTCTGGGAGTCGACCGGAAGCCGGCGGCAAAGCCAGCGCCAAAACGCGCACCGGTTCGCAAGCAGAGAAGGCGGCGCAAGAGCGCCGGCGCGGGTCACCCCGATGTGCCTGCCGGCACGTTCAAGGGCATGGGCCCGACGTTTGCCTATCGCAAGTTCGTCAAGATCTACGGCGAAGGATACACGGTGCCCCAGATTCGTGACGCGCTGGTCCAGGGCGGTGTGCGGTCCAAGTCGAGGACTTCGCTGCTGACCGGCCTTCATTCCGTGCGCCGCCGCGATCGCCTGAAGGCGGAGGCGGCTGCCCAGGCGGCCGGTGAAGCGGGCGCCGAGTCTGCTGGCGGGAGCGAATAGGTCCTGACACCCAGGCACTTGCGGATCGCTGCGAAGCGGTCGGCAACGCAACTTTTGACACGCGCATGAGAATCGACCGAGCGGTCTTGCGCGAACTGCCTCTCGAACTGCGCGAGTTCTTTGAGATCAGCAGTGGAGGCACGCAAGCGCGCCGTGTCCTTCTGCTGACGCTCGAGTCCGGTGGAATCCGTGCATGGTCGGAGTGTGTGGCGGGAGAGACACCCGGGTATTCCTACGAGACCACGGACACGGCGTGGCATGTATTGACGCGGTGGCTGCTTCCGGCGCTCGTGGGCGCCGAATTCGACGACGCCCGTCACCTTGAGGTTGTGCCATGGCTCCGCGGGCACCCGATGGCAAAAGCCGCCGTGGAGATGGCCGGCTGGGACCTGGAGGCGAAGCGCCGGAACGTTTCGCTCAGGGAACTGTTGGGCGGAACCGTCGACGCGGTGCCGGTGGGTGTTTCGATCGGCATTCAGAAGAGTGATCGGGCATTGTTGGACAAGGTTGAGGCACACGACCGCGAGGGCTATCGGAAGATCAAGATAAAGATCAAGCCGGGCCGCGATGTTGAAATGCTGGGGGTGGTCCGCGAACACTTCCCCCAGGTGCCGGTCATGGCCGATGCCAACTCCGCATATTCGCTCGAAGCGGACCTCGAACGCCTGGCCGCGATGGACGACTATGATCTAATGATGATCGAACAACCTCTTTCGCACGAGGATCTGCTTGAACACGCGGCTTTGCAAAAGTGTATCTCGACTCCGGTTTGTCTTGATGAGTCCATTCGCTCTGCGGGTGATACACGCCTTGCCTTGCACCTTGGATCCGGCCGCATCATCAATATCAAGCCCGGCCGCGTGGGCGGACTCAAGTCGTCACTTGCGATACACGACGCGTGCCGAGCGGCCGGATGGCCCGTGTGGTGCGGCGGAATGCTCGAGTCGGGCATTGGACGGGCCCACAACGTCGCGCTTGCAACGCTGCCCGGCTTCACGATCCCCGGCGACATCTCCGAATCGAGGCGGTATTGGGCCGAGGACATTGTCACGCCGGAGTTCAGGATGGTCGACGGCATGATGCCCGTGCCCGACGGGCCGGGGATCGGTGTGCGTCCGCGCATGTCTCGCATCGAATCGCTGACGACGCGCAAGCAGGTGTTCGAGGCCTAGTTTCGTACCGGCGACACCGCGCGCTGGCAGGCCGGGCAGTACCTCCAGCGGGCGTCGATCGGTTCCCCACAGGCGCAGACGTTGCCGCGCGGACGTCCACACATCGTGCATCCGGCGGCGGCCGGCGGCAGTGGCGCGTCACAGTTTGCGCAA
Organism: uncultured Gemmatimonadaceae bacterium; assembly: GCA_964602175.1. Lineage (GTDB taxonomy): Bacteria > Gemmatimonadota > Gemmatimonadetes > Longimicrobiales > Gaopeijiaceae > Bin94. The sequence continues at coordinate 4,432 of CAZRQE010000101.1, forward strand.
TGGACCGCGGCCCCCTGTGTGAGCGCGATGATCCGACCCGCTTCGTGCGGTGTGGTGACGCCTTCCGCGACCTGGCGCATGGCGTCGCGCGCCATCGACACCATGCCGTTTTGCCGGGCGCGGTGGCGGAGCGAGGCAATGACGGCCCCGGCGTTGACCGCGGTGCGGATTTCGTCGTCCACGACCAGAACCTCGAAGACACCGCTGCGGCCGCGATAGCCGTCGTTGCACATGGTGCATTCGTCCCCGCGGCCCTCACAGCGCGAGCACACCCTGCGGATCAGGCGCTGTGCGACGACCCCGGCGAGACCGCCCGCCACAAGGAAGGGCGGCACGCCCATCTCGAGCAGCCGCGTGATGGCGCTCGGGGCGTCCACCGTGTGGATCGTGGTGAGCACCAGGTGGCCCGTGACGGCCGCCGACATCGCGATTTCGGCGGTTTCCCGGTCGCGCACCTCGCCCACGAGAATCACGTCGGGGTCCTGGCGCAGTATGGCTCGCAACCCGGACGGGAAGTCGACTCCCGCCTTCTGGTCGATTTCCATCTGGGCGACGCCCGGGAACCGGTATTCAACCGGATCCTCCAGCGTCACGATGTTGATCTTCTCGGCGGCGAGTTCGGCCACCGCGGCGGAAAGCGTGGTGGTCTTGCCGCTTCCAGTGGGCCCGGACGCGAGCAGCACACCCTGGCGGCGCTGGAGGAGGTGGCGCAGGCGGTCGAGATCGTGCGCGGACATCCCGAGAAAGGACAGGTCACGGGGGGCGTCGCCCGGGTCGAGCACGCGCAGCACGGCCTTCTCGCCGCCCAGCGTCGGGATGGTGGACACGCGGACCGTGAGCTTGGTGTCCCGCTTCTTGACCGTGAACCCGCCGTCCTGGGGGCGCCGCCGCACCGAGATATCCAGTCCGGCCATGACCTTGACGCGAGAGATCGCGGCCCGATGACTTCCGGGCGGCAGCTCCGTCGCCGTGTGAAGGAGTCCGTCGATCCGAAAGCGGACACGGGAACCCGCACCGTGCGTTTCGATGTGAATGTCGCTCGCGCGCCTGTCGATTGCGTTCGACAGGAGGTGGTCCACGATCTTCACGATCGGGGCCGCCCCCGCCTCGTTCTCCAGATCCTGCAGACTGCGCCCCTCATCGCGCCATCGCGACCGCTCGAGGCTGTCGAGTAGCTCGGGGAGTTCTCCGCCGTATGCGTCGAGCACGCCCTGGACGACTGCCGAACGCGGCGCGGCCAACGCCTCTACGCGGCACCCGGACTGAAAGCGGAGGTCGTCGACGGCGTCCGTATCGAGAGGGTTGGCCATCGCCACGGTGAGCCTGCGGCCCTTGACGGCCAGGGGAAGGATGCCCTTTCGGCGCGCCAATGCGGGCTGCACCCGGGCCAGAGCATCGGGATGGGGGCGAAGCGGCGGCGCCACGAAGTCGAGGTTGAGCATGGCCGCCAGCGCCTGCGCCACCTGCGTCTCGTCCACCAGACCCCGGCGCAGCACGACCTCATCCAGGCGTCGGCCGGAACGGTTGCAGTCCTCTTCCGCTTCGCGCAGCGCGGAGGCGCTCAGCGCACCCCTCTCCAGGAGGATTCGGCCGAGTAGCGTGTCGCGTGCGGGCATCGTGCCCCGAAGGTGACGCGGCCCATGGGGCGGCTACATGGCTGGATGGGACGCAAACGGCCGGCCGAGCGTCCCGGGACGGCTGGCGGCCTCTCCCGGCGAGGCTACGAGACCGGGACGCTCGGCCGCAGATCCATGGTGACCTCGGCCTCGACGTGACCGATGTCGGCGCGATCCTTCAGGGCATCGCGAAGACGCGGGTCGATCTTGCGATAGGCGGCCAGCACGCCGTCGCGGAGCCTCAGCCGCAAGACCTTGATCGCGTTGACGTCCGGTCTTGACGTGCGCGTTTCCTTCTTCGCGTCCTCGAGGTGCTTCGGGATGATCTCGAAGGGGACCACGCCGACATCGTCGCGGCGCTCCGAGTCGATGTAGTGGATCGAAACGCTGACATCGCCGCGAGCCATGTGGTGGGAGATGTCGCCGATGGCCCGGAAACGGTCGGCCAGGGGCCGCATCTCCGAACTGTGCGCGGCCTTCCTGTACCCGGCCTCGATCAGGGAGAACAACCGCCTCATTCGCTCCGGCGTGGTCGAATCCCCGTCGGGGATTTCCGTGTCCATGTCCCTGCCCCGGGCCTGGCGGTCGTTCAATGACAGGGCCCGCTCCATGTCCCTGCTGCGCGCACGATCTATGTTCTCAAGGATGCGGTCCGGGTTTGTCCTGTAGCTCATCACACCTCGCCGAATTTGTCGTCCCACACTCGTTTTGCAGCCAAGAACGATAACCTCTATCCAATTGCCCGGCCAGAATCGGCGGGATAGGTTGGGTCCCGTCACGGCACGGGCCCACGGCGGCCGGGCGGCCCGAAGCCAGCGGATCGCCGCAGACCAGGAAGGAGAACCGACATGACCGAAGCGCCCACGGCTCCCGGAACACACGCCGGCCGGTCCGCAGACGCCGAACCGCCCCCCCGGCCTGCATTCTTCCGCCGCCTCTGGATGGTGTTCGTCCAGCCGGGAGACCTGTTCCGGGCGCTCGCGCAGAACCCCGCCTGGTTCCCCGTGGCCGCATTCGTGGCCCTCGTCGTGGCCGCATCGATGTTCCTGCTCCCGGGCGAGGCTTTCGAAGGGGTCTTTGACAACGTCCCGGAGGAGCAGCGCGGCCAGATGCCGGACCTGCCGCCCGGGTTCATGCGTGCGATGAGCGCCGGCGGCACCCTGCTGGTCACCCTCATCTTCCCGGTGGTCATCAGCCTCGTGACCTACGTGATCTTCGTCTTCATCCGCGGGGACCGCGCAACCTTCAGGCAGCACATCTGCGTCAACGCGCACATCGGCGTGGTTACGGCGCTAGGGGCGCTGTTCATGACGCCGCTCCGGATGCGCAGCCTGGATTTCCAGCAGACGCTGTCGATCGGGTCCTTCTTCCCCTTCCTGCCGGAGGGCTACCTGACCGGCGTGCTCGGAGGAGTCGACCTGTTCGCTCTTTGGGCCTGCATTGTCGCCGGCATCGGGTTGGCCGCGATCGACGAGAGGCGCAGCGCGAAATCCACCGCGACGATCCTCGTCGCAATCCTGGTTGTGTTCGCCGCCATCGTCGCGCTGTTCTAGCCGGCCGCCTCCTGCCCGTCCGACCGCCCCTTTGACCGCAGCTTCCGCCGAAGCGAAGGACCCGAACGGCTCGCCGCCTGCGAACGGCTCGCTCCGTACGCGCGCCATCCTCGCCGTCGCCGCGCTGGCGGCCGTCTTCCACCTATTCGGCGCCGGCTTCTCGCCCTTCACCGCGCTCGTCCAGCGCCCGGTCCACCTCGCCCTCATGGCGTCCCTCGCGTTCCTGGGCGTCGGGGTCCGCGCCCTGCCGAAGACGAAGTGGGGATGGGCGTTCAACGCCGCTTTCGGCACGGTTCTGGTCACGTGCGCCCTCTATCTCGTCTCCCAGAACGAAGCCCTGGTGGCGCGTTCGGGCAGCCCGACGACCCTCGACCTGGCAACCGGCGCGGTGCTGGTCGCCGGGGTGCTGCTCCTGGCGCGGCGGGCCACCGGGTGGGGCCTGGTCGTGGTCGCGAGCGGCGCCCTGCTGTATGCGCTGGCCGGGCCCTGGCTGCCGGGCGTCCTCGCGCACCGCGGCTACGGACCCGGCCGCCTGATCGAGCAGCTCTACCTGTCCACGGAGGGGATCTGGGGCGTCCCCCTGGGCGTTTCGGCCGACTTCGTCTACCTGTTCGTGCTCTTCGGCGCGTTCCTCGATGTCGCGGGCGGCGGCGGGCTGCTGATCGCGCTCGCCGACCGCGTGGCGGGCCGCACCCGCGGAGGCCCCGCCAAGACCGCCGCGGTGGCCAGCGCGTTCATGGGTTCGCTGTCCGGCAGCGCGGTGGCCAACGTCGTCACCACGGGGACCTTCACCATCCCCCTCATGCGCCGCTCCGGCTTCCGCCGCTTCTTCGCCGGCGCGATCGAGGCCGCGGCCAGCACCGGCGGCCAGCTGATGCCCCCCGTCATGGGCGCGGGCGCCTTCATCCTGGCGACCTGGACCAACATCCCGTACGCGACGGTGGCGCTCTCGGCCGCGATCCCCGCCATCCTCTACTACGCGGCCCTGCTGTGGGCCATCCACTTCCGCGCCACCAAGGTCGGCCTCGAGGGCAGCGCCACCGGCCGGGCGGAAGAGATCGCCAGGCGCATCCACCTGCTCATCCCCGTGCTGATCATCGTCCTGATGCTCGCGCTCGGACGGTCGCCCATGCGCGCGGCCTTCTGGGGCGTCGTCACCTCGGTGCTGGCCGCGTACGCCTTCCCGCACACCCGTCCGGGCCTCGCAAAAATCGCGCGGGCGCTGCGGCGGGCGGCTTCGGGGGCGGTGCAGGTCGCGGCGGCGTGCGCGGCCGCCGGCATCGTCGTCGGAGTCGCATCATTGACCGGCATCGGGCTGCGGATGTCCGAGCTGATCGTGGTCGTCTCGCAGGGCAACCTTCTCGTCGCCCTCATTCTCACAGCCCTCGGCTCGATCGTTCTGGGCATGGGCCTGCCGACCACCGCCGCCTACGTCGTCCTCGCCGCCCTCGGCGCGCCGGCCCTGGTCGAACTCGGCGTGCCGCTCCTGGCCGCGCACCTCTTCATCTTCTACTTCGGCTGCATCTCCAACGTGACGCCCCCGGTCTCGCTCGCCGCCTACGCCGCCGCGGGAATCTCGGGCTCGCCGCCGCTGAAGACGGCGTGGACCGCCATGGGACTCGCCTCGGCCGGTTTCCTGGTGCCGTTCATGTTCGTCTACGCGCCCGCGCTGATCCTGGACGGCACCGCGGCCGAGATCATCACGACAACGGTGACGGCGCTGATCGGGGTCATCGCGCTTGCCGGTGCGGTGATCGGACATGTGCGTGGGTCTTTGGGGACAGGGCGGAGATTGCTGATGATGGCGGCGGCCCTCTTGCTGATCGCACCCGGATTCCTCTGGGACGGGATAGGTTTGATTCTCTTCCTGGGCGCGGGCCTCGCGGGGGTGCGGCCCGGAAGCGACGAATCGATCACCACCCGCGGAAGTGAGCCCAAATGAAATCGGCAGAGATGAAGCGAACCCTCGGACTGCGCGCGACCGCCCTGCCGGTGCGCGCGGCCGCCCTGCTGGCCGTCCTGGGCCTGGCCGCCTGTTCGGGGTCCGGTCCCCAGCAGTTCCTCAGCCTCGGTACCGCCGGCACCGGCGGGATCTACTATCCGCTGGGCGGCGCCATAGCCGCGCGCCTCTCGGTCATGGACACGCTGCGGCAGTACACCGCCGAGGTCAGCGGCGGCTCCGTGGAGAACGTCAACCGCCTCCGGGAGCGCCAGATCGACCTGGCCTTCGCCACCGGCAACACCGTTTACGAGGCGGCGACCGGCGGCCTGGACTACGAAGACGCCGTCGCGGACCTCCGGATTCTGGCGCCGCTCTACCCGAACATGACGCACATTGTCGTGTCGCGCGGCACCACGGCGACGTCGCTCGGCGAGCTTGCGGGCGGCACGGTGTCGGTGGGCGCGGCGGGCAGCGGTACGGAACAGATGTCGCGCCAGATCCTCGAGGCCTACGGGCTGACCTACGACGACGTGACGGTGCGCTACCTGAGCTTCAACGAGTCGGCCACCGCGCTCAAGGACGGCGCCCTGGACGCCGCGATCATCTCGGTGGGCTACCCGGCCGCGGCCGTGCTGGAGGCCACCACCACCGGCGGCGCCCGCCTGCTCCCGATGGGCGCGGAGCAGATCGACTACCTGCGCGAGCGCTATCCGTACTACGTCCACGGCGAGATTCCGGCGGGGAGCTATCCCGGCACGGACGCAGCCGTCCCCACGGCGGGGATCATGAACTGGGTGGTCGGCATGGCGGACATCCCCGCCGACGTGGTCCAGAACGTGGTGCGGCTGCTTTCGGACGACCGGGCCGCCCTGGCCCAGGTCCACGATATGGTCGAGCAGATCTCGATGACCGCGCTCCGTGATGCGCCGATCGCGCTGCACGACGTCACGCAGGCGTGGGTGGACGGCAATCTCGAAGGTGGGGGCGAGCGGTGAGTCAGCCCCTGGCCTGCCAGCGGGCGCACTTTTCGCTGCCGGACGACTTCCACTACCTGAACTGCGCCTACATGGGGCCGCTCCCGCGGGTGGCGGAGCGTGCCGGGATCGAGGGCCTGCGGGCCAAGCGCTTTCCGCAGGCGATCTCGCCCGAGGACTTCTTCGATCCCGCCGACGAGCTCCGGGAGCGCTTTGCGAGGCTGATCGGGGCGCCCGAGCCGAATCAGGTCGCGACCGTGCCGTCGGTGTCGTACGCGGTGTCGACCATCACGCGCAACACGGAGACGGGGCGGGGCGCCAATGTCGTGATCGTGCACGAGCAGTTCCCGGGCAACGTATACCCGTGGCGGCGCCTGGTGGCGGAAAAGGGCGGCGAACTGCGCGTGGTGAAGCCGCCCGGGGATGGGCGACGCGGCGAGGGATGGACGGACAGGATCCTCGACCGGATCGATAGGGACACCGTGGCGGTCTCCATGGGAACCGTGCACTGGACCGACGGAACCCGGTTCGATGTGGACGCCGTGCGCGCGCGGACCCGGGATGTCGGGGCCGCGTTCGTCCTGGACGGGACACAGACCGTGGGGGCCGTGCCGATCGACGTGGCCGCGCTCGAGCCCGACGCGCTCGTCGTCGCCGCTTACAAGTGGCTGCTGGGCCCGTATTCCCTGTCGCTGGCCTGGTTCGGAGACCGGTACCTGGACGGAATCCCCCTCGAAGAGACGTGGCACGGCCGCCGCGATTCGGAGAACTTCGCCGGTCTGGTGGAATACGAGGACGAGTACCAGCCCGGGGCGGTGCGCTTCGACGTGGGTCAGCGCAGCAACTTCGCGCTGATCCCGGCGCTGTCGGCCTCGCTGAACCTTTTGCTGGAGTGGCGTCCGGAGCGGGTGGCCGCGTACACGGCGGCGCTCATGCAGGGCGCGTTTCCAAGGTTGCGGAACCTGGGCGTGTGGGTGGAGGACGACGCGTGGCGCTCGCCTCATCTGTTCGGACTGGGCCTTCCGGCCGGCACGGAGCTCGACCGGCTCAAGGCCAGCCTGGAACGTCACCGCGTCGGCGTTTCGTTTCGCGGGACGAGCGTCCGCGTGTCGCCCAACGTCTACAACACGGACGAGGACGCGGAAGCGCTGGTGCGGGCCTTCGAGGCGGCGCTGGGGAAGTGACGCGCGGCGCCCTCAGCGCACGGTGAGCCCGGGGCCGAATACGACTTCGGCCATCGCCCCCACGCCGATGCCCTTCTCGGCGAACCAGCCCTTGCGCACCTCCAGCACCAGCGCCGTGGCGACATCCGAGTCGGTCAGGGACTCGTCCAGCGGTTCCATCTGCTTGATGCCCACAATCGTGTTCGCGTCGTCGAAGAAGGCGACGTCGAGCGCGACGTGGGTGTCTTTCATCCAGAACGAGCGCTCTTCGCTCCGGTTGAAGACGAAGAGCATGCCGGTCCCGTCGGGCACGGCGCTGCGGTCCATCAGGCCCTTCTCGCGCTGCTCCGGGGTGCTCGCGATCTCGGCGACCACCGTGTCCGCGCCGAAGACGACCCAGGCCCTGCCGGGCGCCGGCAGCACGAGTTGCCGCGAGTCGGGTTCCTGCGCGGCCGAGCCCGCGGACGCCGCGCCGGCGGAAGCCGCGCCCGCCTGGGGTCCGCCCCCGTTCCCCGCTCCACACCCCGGCGCTGCCGCGACCGTGAGCGTCACGATCGCCACGAGGCCCGCCGCGACCCGTCTCCTGTTCCCGTTCATGTCCTTCGCCCTCCGTCGGCATTCCGTCAGCCCGTCGCGCAGCCTAACTTACTGCGCCCGATCCCACCTGCCCAAGGCCGAGGACGAAGACGCGTGCCGATCGATCAGGAGTTGCTGGACATTCTGGTTTGTCCCGAGAACAGGACGCCGGTGAGCATGGCGGACGCGGCGGTGCTCGACCGCCTGAACGCCGCGATCGAGGGCGGCGCGGTCGAGAACCTCGGCGGCGACGCGGTGAACGAGCCCGTCACGGAGGGTCTGGTGCGCGAGGACGGGAGGATTCTCTACGCCATCCGCGAGGGGATCCCCGTGATGCTCATCGACGAGTCGATCGACCTGTCGAAGCTGTGACGGGCGCGCGTCCGGCGCGCACCGGCGCACCCGTCAGTCGGGCCGCACCATGCTTCCCGCCGCCACCGTGACAGCCTGCCCCACCAGTTCCACGCGGTCGCCCCGGGCGCGCACGGTGAGCCTTCCGCCCCGCGCCGACCGCTGCCGGGCCGCCATTTCCGCCTTCCCCAGGACGGCGGACCAGTAGGGCGTGAGGGTGGTGTGGGCTACACCCGTGACGGGATCCTCGTCCACGCCGAGCCACGGCGCGAAGAACCGCGACACGAAGTCTACTTCGGGCTCGGTGCCCGGCGCGGTGACCGCGACGCCCATGACGCCGCCGGGCAGGCGTACCCTGCCGAGCGCGCCGAAATCGGGGCGGATGGAGAGGACCTCGGCCTCCGTGCCGACCACGACCAGCGCGACCTTGCCCGACGTGGTGAACGCGGCCGCGGGCGCACCCCCGTCCCCGCCGCCGATCCCCAGAGCCTCCGCAAGCCCGACGGGCATGGGCACCTCGCCGGGCGGGTTGGCAGGGAAGTCCATGCGCAGCCGGCCGTCCTCCTCACTCACCACCAACGGACCCGACAGGGAATGGAAGCGCACCGGCTGCGGCAGCCCGGCTTCGCGCAGCAGCACATGCGCACTGGCCAGCGTGGCGTGGCCGCACAGCGGCACCTCGGCTACGGGAGTGAACCAGCGCAGCCGCCGCTGGCCGCCGCCGTCCGGCGCGTAGACGAACGCGGTTTCCGAGAGGTTCATTTCGGCTGCGATCCGCGCCATGGCAGAATCGGACAGATCGTCGATCTCGAGGCACACCGCGGCGGGGTTGCCGCCAAACGGGGTGTCGGTGAAAGCATCCACGGTATAGTATGGAATCCCTCGACCGGTCATTTTTCAGGGGCCCTTTTCCGGGGTGACAAGACACATGGTAAAGTCCACATTCTGTGCCGTTGCGGTAGGCCCCTGCCCGGCTGATCTCGGGTGAGGGAAGGCGAAACACTCGTCACCGCGGGTGGTTTCGCCCGCTTCTACACGCCTCTGGCGGCGACCAGCCTTCTGCTGACGGCCACCAATCCGATACTGGCGGCGGCGCTGGCGCGTTCCGCCGACCCGGTGATCGCCCTCGCCGGCTACAGCGTCGCCTTTGCGGTCTGCGGCGTCCTCTACGCCCCGCTCCTGGTCGTGCAGCAGGTTGCCGCCGCGCGCCTGCTGGCCGAAGCCTCCTTCTCGCCGGTCAAGCGCTTCGCCTACCTGACCGGCGGACTCATGTCCCTGGTCGGGGCGCTCATCGCGTACACGTCCGTCGGCGACCTGGTGTTTGCGGGCGCCGTGGGCGTCGGCCCCGAGGTGCTTTCCGAAGCCGTCCGCGCCATGCAGTTCCTGTGGCCGGTGCCCTTCCTGACCGCCGTCCGCGCGGCGCACCAGGGGCGCCTGGTCGCGGGTCACCGCACGATGCCCATCGCGCTGGCCACGGGGAGCCGCACCGGTATCCTCGCGGTCGTCGCGTTCGCCCTGCTGGCCACCGGCGGCGGCGCGTGGCTCGGCGCCGCGGCGTTCACCGGCGGCCTTGTCGTGGAAACGCTCATCGTCCTGTGGTCACCTACGCCCGACATCCAGCTCGAGCGGCAGGACTGCGAGACCGACCGCGAGAACGTGGCCGCCTTTTCGGCGCCGCTCATGTTGAACGTGCTGCTCTGGTGGGCGACCCCCCTGATCATCAATGCGGTGCTCGCGCGCACGGCCAACCCGGATCTGGCGCTGGCCGCGTTCGGCGTGGTCGAGGCCTTCGCGTGGTTCATCGCGGCGCCGGTGGGCCAGCTGCAGCACGCCAGTATCGCGCTGGTCGAGTGTTCGGAGACCCACAGGCGCGTGCGGACGTGGGGTGCGGCGGTCGCGTTCGCGATGGTGGCGACGCTCCTGATCCTCGCGCTGCCCGCGATTCGCGAGCCGCTGCTGCGGTACGTCTTCGCGCTGGATCCGGACCTGGTGGCGCTCGCCGGCGCCGCGCTGCCCATTGCCGCGGCGTATCCGTTCCTGTACGGGCTGCGCCAGTACTACCAGGGGCTGTTCGTGCGTTCCGGCCGGACCGGGCTCGTGGGGGCCGGGGCCGTTCTGCGCGTCGGCAGCATCGTCGCGGCCGCGTTCTTCGTGGCGGACGCGGGGGTGACGGGTGCGGTGCTCGGGGTGGGCCTGGCGGTCTTCGGCCTCACGATCGAAGGGCTGTTCCTGGAACGCTTCTCGCGGAAGGACGTCATGCCGGAGCTGCGTGCCAGGCGCGCCGCCGCGATCAATCTGGAGGCGTTCGAGGGCGTGACGGAGGGCGGATAGGCCCCTACGCCGCCCGCCGCTTCCGCAGAAAATCCATCACGATGTGCTGGCCCAGCGTCATTGTGGACGTGAAGTAGGCCTTCCCGCGCGCGATCTTCGCCACCTCCCGCACGAACCGGACCAGGTACGGGTCGTCCGCCAGCATGAAGGTGTTGATCGGGATCCCCGAGCGCCGGCAGGCGGCGACTTCGCGGTACGTCGCCCGCAGAATGTCGCGGTCCAGTCCCCCCGAGTTCTTGTAGACCCGGCCCCGCTTGAGGGTGATCGCGGTCGGCTTGCCGTCGGTGATCATGATGATCTGGCGCATGTCCTTCTTCTGCGTCGTCAGGATCCTGCGCGCCACCTCCAGCCCCTCGGCCGTGTTCGTGTGGAAGGGCCCGACCTGGGCCTTCGGCAGCTCGCCCAGCGGGATCTCCTGCGCACGGTCCCCAAACGTCACCACCCGCAGCGAATCGCCCGGGAACTCGGTGCGGATCAGGTGCGACAGGGCCAGCGCCACCTTCTTCGCCGGCGAAAACCGGTCCTCGCCGTAGAGGATCATCGAGTGCGAGACGTCCAGCATGATGACCGTGGCGCACGACGACCGGTAGTCGGTCTGATGGACCATCAGGTCCTTGTAGTCCAGGGCCAGCGCGACCTCGCTCCCCGGCGGCGGCAGCCCCTCGCGGGCGATCGTCTTCTTCAGCGTCTCGGGGACATCCAGGTTCAGCGTGTCGCCGAACTCCCAGGGCTTGCTCCCCGCGTCCGACTCGACGCCCGTGGCGTACTCGCGGGTCTCGTGGGCCCCGATGCTCGACTTCCCCATCGAGCCCAGCAGGTTGCGCAGCGCCCGGTAGCCGAGGAAGTCGAGTCCGCGGCTGGTCAGGTTGAAGTTGACCGTGCGCGCGGCCTCGCGGGCGTCGTCGACGTGACCCGTGCCGGTGGCGTCTCCGGTGGCGCCCGCCGAACCCGACGGCTCGCCCGTCAGCGTGATGTAGCCTTCTTCGATCATCTTCTGCACGAGCTCGTCGAGCAGGTCCGCGATCTCCTGCTGCACCTCCGGGTTGCCCGGGCCCTCGCCGCGCAGTTCCTCGATCATTTCCGGCGTCAGCTGGCCGCTCTGGACCAGCGCGCGCAGCAACGCCTGTTTCAGCGCGTCGAGCGAAGTCGTATCCTCCAGACCGGACCAGCCCCAGTACGGGTGGAAGTGGGGGCCGCCGGCGAAGCCCCCGTCCAGGAGGAAGTCGGAGAGCATCTCCATGAGGCCCTCCAGATTGAGCGCGTCCAGCCAGCTCTTGCGGTATTTCGTATAGGTCGTGAAGCGCATGACGAAGAGTAGACCACAGACAGCCGGGCCTGCAAACCGGATCAATCCGCCCGCCTTCCGCCGCAGGCTGCTGGCTCACTTCGACCGGAGCCGCCGCGACCTCCCGTGGCGGCGCGACCGAACGCCGTACCGCGTCGTGGTTTCCGAATTCATGCTCCAGCAGACCCGCGTCGAGACCGTGATCCCGTACTACCAGCGCTGGCTGGCGCGTTTCCCGGACTGGCGGTCGCTCGCGGGCGCGACGGACGACGAGGTCCTGCTCGAATGGAAGGGACTCGGTTACTACGGCCGCGCGCGCAACCTGCATCGGACGGCGCAGGTGGTGTGCGAGCGGTTCGGCGGCCGGCTGCCCCGGAACCCGCGCGAGCTCCGCAGCCTGCCGGGCGTGGGCGAATACACGGCCGGAGCGGTGGCGAGCATCGCGTTCGGCAGGGCGGCGCCAGCGGTCGACGGCAACGTGCGCCGCGTTCTCTCACGCCTGCTCGATGTGGGCGACCCGACGCCGGCCCGGCTGCGCGACGAAGTCACCCGCCTGATCGACCCGACCCGCCCGGGCGACTTCAACGAGGCACTGATGGAACTGGGCGCCACCATTTGCATGCCGCGCTCCCCTCGCTGTGATGCCTGTCCTGTGGGGAAGGAGTGCGGCGCCCTCGTCGCCGGGACCGTGGCCGAGCGACCGTTGCCGAGTGCGCGCAGGCGCGTGCCGAGGGTCGAGTACGCGGTTGCGGTGGTGGTGGCGGACGCGCCGGGCGGCCCCCGCACCCTCCTCGTCAAACGCCCCCCGACCGGACTGCTCGCCGGCATGTGGGGGTTCCCCCCGGTCAGCGCGCTCGCCGGCCTGGGCCTCACGGGCACGCCCGGCCCGCCCCTCGACCCGGTCACCCACGCCTTCACCCATCTCCGCGCCACCTACCGGCCGGTCATCGTGCGGGTGGCGCCCGTGGCTGCGGCCGCCCCTGGCGCTGCGGGCGCGCACGCTCCCGA
>CAZRQE010000102.1:0-5160 GCA_964602175.1 uncultured Gemmatimonadaceae bacterium
GGGGTTGTCGGGGGCGCCGTCGGGGGGGTGGCCGCTCAGCGCGGCAGCGAGATCCTTCGCGCCACTTGCCACACCGTCGCCGCGCCCCGCCAGCCAGGCCGCGAATGCGGCGAGGTTGCTCGTGCGGGTGCGTTCCCGTGAAGGGGTCCAGAGCGGCGGCTTCACGATCACGGCTGCAGCGGAGGGGCAGGTCTCGCGCGGGCCAGCGTCAGTATCGCGAGCAAGGCACACAGGGCCGCCGCAACGGCGGCCGTGGCAAGCGTGCCCGTGTGGAAGATGCTGAGCGCCGTGCCGGCCGCGCCGCCCAGCAGAAACTGCAAGCTCCCCGCCACCCCCGACGCGGTCGCACGAATTCCCGGGAAATACTCCAGATAGCAGGCGGCCGCGTTGGCCGTGATCATGCCCAGCACGCCGGACGATGCCATCAGAAGCGCGACGACAATCGGCAAGCTTGGTGTCATCAGCGTCACGTGCGCGAGCAGAGAACCCGTTGCGAGCAATTGCAGGACGCACGCCCTACGGGTGACCAGATGCGCGTCGTGCTTCCGGAGGAGTCGAAAGTTGACGACGGTGCCGAGCACCAGCGCCACGACGTTTGCCGCGAGAAAACCGCTGAACTGCGTCGGACTCAGGCCGAACCACACCGTGTAGATGAACGCTCCGTCGTTCACGTAGACGAGCAGACATGCGGTTGAAAAGCTGAGGCAGAACACGTAGCCAAGTGCACGCGTTTGGCCAAGCGCCGTCCCGTAGCCCCGAGTCGCCTGACGAAGCAGGGATCGCTCGGGCGCCGCACCGGCTTGCGGAACCGTCTCGGGAAGCCACAGCCACAATGCGCACCCCGCCGCCAGGCTATACAGCAGAAGAAGCAGGAAGGTCGATTGCCAGCCGAAAGCCAGCGCCAGCGCCGCCCCGGAGACCGGACCGATCAGCCGGGGAACCGCCTGGACCGCGCTGATGGCACCTAGCATGCGTGCCCCGCGTTGCCGTTCGAAGAGGTCGCCGACCACGGCGCCGATGTTGACGAATGCGACCCCCGCTCCCACGCCCTGCAGCGTCCTGAGCACGATGAACGGCTCGAAGGACCCGGAGAACACGATGCCGGACGTACCTATGGCAAAAATTGCCATACCGGTTAGGGCAGTGCTCCTGCGACCGTATCGATCGGCGATGGGAGCACCGGCGAACTGCCCCAGTCCCAGTCCCAACAGAAACACGCCCACCGAAACCTGAATGCGCGGAACGTCCACACCGAAATCCAGCGCGATTTCCGGAAGGGCGGGCAGGTACAGATTGATGGCCAGCGGCACCACCATGGTCAACATGGCGAGAGCGACAAAAAGCCTGCGGCTTCCCGGTCCGAAAACGGCCTCGCGGCCCTGCGCCGACTCGCTCAGGACGGGCTCCGGGACAGCAGACCGGCGTACACTATCCGCGCGCCCGGCCTCTCGCGCTCACCCGCCTGATGCCGCCGCGCGCTGCCTCTTCTGTTCCTCCACCATGCGCGCCACGTCCTCGAGAAGCTGCCTGGCGTCGTAGATGATCCCGTCCTTGATCGTGTACCTGATCCCCCCAATGCGCTCCTTGACGCCCGTTTCGGGGTTGAGACGCTCGTGGCCGGTGCCGTACAGCACCTTGAGGTTGTCGATCGGGTTCTCGGGCGATATCACCAGGTCGGCCAGCAGCCCTTCGCGCACGATCCCGAATTCGATCGGCTGTCCCTTCGGCTCGAAGAGCGCCTCGGCACCGTGCATCGTAGCCCCGCGGATGACCTCCAGAGGGTGGAAGCCGGCCTCCTGGAACAGCTCCATCTCCTCGATGGTGGAGAAGCCGAAGAGGTTGTAGATGAAGCCGGCGTCCGAGCTGACGGTGACCCGCCCGCCCATGTCCTTGTAGTCGTCGATGAGGTCCATCCAGACGCGGTAGAAGTTCTTCCACCGGATCTCGTCATGGGTGGTCCAGTCGTAGTAGTAGGAGCCGTGGTTCGCGCGGCTGGGCTCGTAGAAATCCCACAGGCTGGGCAGCGTGTACCGCTCGTGCCATTCGGCCGTGCGCGCGCGCATCACGTCGCGGCTGGCCAGGTAGGCGGTCATGGTGGGGTCGAGGATGACGTCGTACGACAGGAGTTCCTCGAGCATCGCGTTCCACTCGTCGCTCCCCTGCGGATGGATCAGGTCCCACTGGGCCGCGACCTGGCCGAAGCGGTGCTGCTCGTTGGCGTAGTTCATGTCGGACGGCCAGGGCTGCACGTCGTGGTCGTCGTACAGCGCCTCGAAGAGCCCGTAGAAGTGCGTGACGGTGCCGAGGCCGAGCCGGGCCGCGTCGATGGCGTTCATCTGCGCGACGCCGAGCTGGGCGAGGTGGGCTACGCTCCCCATCCCGAGCTGGCCCGCCTCGTCGAGGAGCGCCTCCATGATCTCGGGCGCATAGGCCACGAATTTAATCCCGTCGACGCCCTGCTCGTGCGCCCAGCGGACCCACGCGCGGGCCTGTGCGGGGGTCTGCACGGGGCCCTGGTCCCAGCCCTGCCCCGGGCGCTGGTAGACGAACATGCGCGGCGCGGTGATTTCGTTGTTGTTGGCGCGTTCGCGTTCGGAGAGCGAGAAGTCGACCGGGCCGTACTCGATGCCGCGGCCGGCGGTGACGCCGTGCGCCATCCAGAGCTTGTAGACGTACTCGGCCTGCGGCGTCTTGGGCAGGCCGCCGGTGTGGAGGTGGAGGTCGACGAAGCCGGGAAGCACGTACATGCCGTGCGCGTCGATCTCGTGGTCGCCGGCGGCGGGGCGGCGCGATTCGTCGATGGGGAGGCCGGGGTAGCCGACGCCCGCGATCCGCGTGATGCGATTGCCCTCGATGACGATGTCGACGGGCCCACGGGGCGGGGCGCCGGTGCCGTCGATGACGATCGCGCCGCGGATGACGAGACGGTCGAAGGGGCCGTCGCCCTCGGCGCGGTCGGGTGCCGGTTCGACGAACTGGGCGGCTGCGGGGGCGGGGAGGAAGGCGATGGCGACGGCGGCGGCGAGGGCAACCGTGGCGGCGAGGGCGGCGGGCATGGCGATCGAGCGGCGGAGAATCATGGCACGGACTCGTTCCAATGGCGTGCGGTGATGCGACGACAACAAGCTGGGCCGGCTTGCGCGCCTGCGCCAGCGCGCCGCACCGTAGGGAGGATGCCACGGAACCCTGGAATGCCGCTTGGAGTACTGCACACAGGTGGGGTCGCCCCGCCTTGCGGATCCTCCCGATGCGAGACTGCCCGATGATGAAGCCGCGCCCGATTCACTCGCTAGTCCCACCGTTGACTGTTCTGTTCGCGTCGGCCGGGTTTGCGTCCCCGGCCAACGCACAGCAGCAGCAACCCGCATGCAACGACGACGAGGCCCGGATCTTCGGGGTGATCGTGGACGCCGGCACCGAAACGCCGCTGGCGCACGCGCACGCGTCGGTCGAAGCCTCGAATTGGGGATCGCTGACCACGGACGACGGCCGCTTTCTGCTGTGTGGGCTCGGGCCGGGAATCCACGTGGTCACTGTCGAGAGGTTGGGATACGTGACATTGGAGTCCCCGCTCGAGGCTAGCTCAACCGGGGAGCCGGTTGCGCTGCAAATGCGCCCCGACCCGGTGCTCCTGGAAGGCCTCGAGATCGTAACGGATCGATTCGAACGCCGGCGGCGGGCCACGGCGACCTCGGTTCGGGCCTTCGATCAGGAGGCGATCGCGCGCAGCGGCTACTGGTCGGCCGCCGACTTCGTGGATATGCGGGCCGGGGTCATCACGACTCCGTGCGGCTTGAGCCGGTGCGTCTACTACCGGGGCCAGCGGGTCAGCCCGAGGGTGTATCTCGACGAATTCCCGTTGATTGGGGGGTGGTCGGAGCTGGAGACCATTCCGACCAGCCAGCTATACATGGTCGAAATCTACCGCAGGGGAACCCATATCAGGGCCTACACCCACCACTTCATGAAGCGGGCGGCCACGACGCGGCTGGCCCCCATGATGATCTGGGACTAGCGGCGTTCGGGCGGCCTGTCCACGGACTGCTAGTGCGTCCAGCCCAGCCCTTCCCCGAGTTCGCCCACAAAGCTGCGCAGTCCACGGCGGACCACGGAGCGGAGGAAGAGACCGGCCAGCAGTAGCAGGCTGATCTGCTGGAGCAGGCTGGGCAGCTCCTCCGTGAGGGACGCCAGCGACGGAACGGAGAGGGCGCCGAAGACAGCGTTGACCGCGACTCCGGACGTAACCGCCAGCATCACCATGGCCCCGGCGAAGGAGATCGCGGCGCGCCGTCCGTGCAGGCTGCTCAGCAGACCCAGCGTGGAGATGTTGGTGGCCGGTCCCGTGATGAGAAACGCGATGCCGGCGCCGGGAGACAGTCCCGTGGCGAGAAATGCCGCGACCAGGGGTGTGGCGGAAGCGGCGCACACATAGGTCGGGAAGCCCAGCAGGGCGAAGAGGAGAACGTCGGCGACGGGCGGCAGACTTCCCAGCCAGCCGCTTTCCAGGAAAGGGGTCACGAGGGCCGCCACCCCGAGCCCGAGGAGGATCCAGGGAGCCGTGTGATCGACCACCTCGCCGGTGCCGGTCCGCAGCGCGGCGGCAAGACGCCGGGAAATGGCCGGCCGCTCACCGGGTGCGGTCGCCGACTCGGGGGCGCGTTCGGCCGCCTTCAGCCGGCCCCCGATCCACCACCCCACGAGCAGCGCGACGAGGGCCGCCGTGCCCAGGCGAAGCAGGGTCACCTGGGGTCCCAGCAACGGAATGGACAGCAGGATCGCGTCGAGCCCCAGTTCCGGCGTGGCGACAAGGAATGCCACGGCCGCGGCGGGTGGGGCGCCTCTCTGAATGAGGCTCCGGTACAGGGGCACCACCCCGCACGAGCAGATGGGGAAGGGCAGCCCGATGAGCATGCCCCGCCCGGCCTGCGAAATCGCCCCGCCACGTTCCATCCAGCGCACGGACCGCGCCGGCAGGAACGCGCTCAGCAGTCCCGCGCACACATACGCCAGAAGCAGGGCGGGCGCGCTCTCGGCGGAAAGGACGTAGAGCCGGGAAAGGAACGCCGTGGCCTCGTCTGCCGGAGCTTCCACGCGCACGGTGTATGCCGCCAGGAGCAACGCCACGGCCACGACCGCCCCCCACCCCTCGCGGCGCCGGTC
>CAZRQE010000103.1:0-59178 GCA_964602175.1 uncultured Gemmatimonadaceae bacterium
GGGCACGGTGTACTGGGGCGGCAACGTCGTCTTCCGCAGCAACGACTACGGCCACTCGTGGGACGTGATCAGCCCCGACCTCACCACGGACGACCCGGAGAAGCAGCTCGATTCCGGCGGCGAGGTCTACCTGGACAACACCGCAGCCGAGTTCCACACCACGATCCTCACGATCGCCGAGGACGAGTTCGAGCCGGGCGTGATCTGGGTCGGCACCGACGACGGCAACGTGCAGATCACCCGCGACGACGGGGCGACGTGGACGAACGTGCGCGACCGCGTGCCCGGTCTGCCCGCCGAGACCTGGATCGGCAACATCGAGGCGTCGCCCACCGATGCCGGGGCCGCGTACATGGCCGTCGACAACCACCGGCTCGACGACTTCACCCCGCACTTGTACGAGACGCGGGACTACGGGCAGTCGTGGCGTGACATCTCCGCCGGGCTCCCGCAGGACGACTACGTGAAGGTCGTCCGGCAGCACCCCGCCAACCCGAACCTGCTCTTCGTCGGCATGGAGCGGGGCATCTTCGCGTCGTGGGACCGTGGCGACACGTGGGTGGACATCCGCGGCAACCTTCCGCGCGTGTCGGTGCGGGGAGTGAAGATTCAGCGCCAGTACAACGACCTCGTCATCGGGACGCACGGGCGCGGCGCGTTCATCCTGGACGACATCCAGCCCATGGTCGAGCTGACCGAGGCGATCGGCCAGGACGCGCATCTCTTCGACATCCGCATTGCGACCGAGTGGGAGATGTGGGGCCGCACGAGCAACTTCGGCCAGAGCCGCTTCGCCGGCGAGAATCCCGACCCCGGCGCCTGGATCCATTTCCATCTCTCGGAGGAGGCCGCCGAGGCCGCGGGCAACTCCGTCGACGTGCGCATCACCGACAGTGACGGCGTGCTCGTGCGCGAGTTCCAGCACCGCGACGTGAAGCCGGGCGTCAACCGCGCGATCTGGAACCTCCGCTGGACCGGCGCCGAGCCGATTCCGGGACAGGGTCCTCCGGGTGGCGGGTTCTTCTTCTTTGGTCCGACGGGTCCGCCTGCCGTGCCGGGCACCTACACGGCGACGGTCGACCTGGGTGAACAGGAGCTGTCGAAGGAATTCCAGCTGCGCGGCGACCCGAACGTGGCGGCGTCCCAGGCCGTGTACGAGGAGCGCTTCACCGCGGCCATGCGTGCCCGCGACCTCGAGACGCAGCTCAACCAGATGATGGGCACGATCAACGACCTGGGCGGCCAGATCGACGGGCTCCTGGAGTCCATCGAGGGCAAGGACCTGGCCAACGAGGAAGAGGTGAGGGCTGTCGCGGGCGACGCGCAGGGTCAGCTGGCGGCCTTGTCCAGCGAGGTTCGCCGTCCTCCGGGATCGATGAGCTACCGCGACTGGCCGCGTCTGATCGAGCAGCTTCGGAACATCTCCCGTGCCGTCTCGGGCCCGCAGGCGCGACCCACGGTCGGGCAGATGGACGTGCTCACCGAGATCGAGGCCGGCGCCGCTCAGCGGGCGCAGGAACTCTCCGGCATCGTGAACGGCGTGATCGCGGACCTCAACGAACTCCTGGAGGATGCCCCGAAGATCATTACGAACTGGCGGCGCACGATCAGCTGATGGCGGGCGTGGCCGGGGGTCGGGTCATCCGCTCGGGGGCGCGGCCTGCGCCGCCATGATGCGACTTCGGTCGCCTCGTCGCCTTTGAAGACGACATCCTCTTCACCGGCTACACACCAGAAAACACCGCGGAGCTCGAATCGTTGGGCGTAGCAAGGCAGCAGGTGGGCATCTTTCATCGCCTGGCTGACGGACAGGTCTTGTGGAGCAGCTGGACGACGCCGGCTCGTGACAAGCCCTATTGGGCAGCCATGGGAAGTCTGGCGACTGCCGCCGCGGGCGACTCGCTGTTCATCATGGCTTCGCTGCTGTATCCGGCGACAATTCTGAACGGAGCGGGCGACTCGGTCGGTACCATCGGCCAGCCGTCGTCCTCGTTTCGGAGAATCCCGGAAATCCCCGCCGGCTACTTTGCGTTCCGGGAGGGCGAAACGCCGGACCCGAATCGGATGCAGGATCTGCTCGCGAGCTACGATGTGGCTTTACGAATAGACGCAATCGCCGACGACTACCTCGTGTTCACGGTGGGCTGTCCCGACGAGACCAGCCGTCCCCCAGGACTCAGGTTTTTCCACACGCACGTTGAAGCCTACAACCGCCACACCGGGGCCAAGCTCTTCGAAGACGTGGCGTTGCCGGAAGGAAGCAAGGTCGTGGGCGGCGGCCGCCATCTCTACGTCTTGCTGAACGCAGACATTCCGCCGTGGCGGGTGGCGAAATACCGGCTGGTGTCCAACTAGCCGTCAGGCACCCTTCAGCTGACGGGAAGCCCAATCGACGCAACCACCGAAACGTCCAACTCGTCCCTGTAAACGCCCCAGACCCGCGAATCCGAAAAGCGCAGGGCGTCGAACCGCTCGGGCAGGCGCACCTCGCGAATGACTCCGTCGGGCGCGATTCGTAGCCACAGCGTAGCGCCCCTGAGGCCGCCGGCGTCCAGATCGATCGGGTTCAGCCACATCGTCCCGTCCGGACTGCAGCGGAAGTCCACGTAGCGTGGCAGGTAGCTGGCGAGCTCACTCGGCCTGCCGCTGACCGACCGGACCATCTGGTTCATCACCTCGACGCTGTCCTCCGGGCTGAGTCGGCTCCAGACGTCTCCCGTCAGTTCGGCCTGCCTGATCGCGAACACCGCTCCCGCGAACTGCCGAGCCGTGACCTCCGTGAAGGGCACCGGGGGCAGGATGACGGGCGGCAACTCGGCTCCCGACCCGTCGAAGCCGCGGAGCTGGTTCGTCACCCGATCGTAGACTCGCACGACGTCATCGCCACAGGCAGCCCACAACCGATACCACAGCGGGAAGCCGAAACCACCCTCGATCGGATTGAAGGTGCGCGCAGGGTCCTCCAGCACTTCGGCAAGCGCCACGAGGGTTCGGGCCTCGCGGGTTTCCGGATCAAAGGCGACGAAGTCGGGCCGCATGACCGCGAATCGGTAGTTCAGCACACCGCCCTCCAACGTCGCGCTCGTGCGGGGCACGATGAACTCCCGGCCGAGTCTCGCAGTTCGCACGGAGCCGCCCAGCATGCTCCTGCCGCCCCGCACGCTGCCGGGAAGGAGGGAAGCCGACCGCAGCGAGATCTCTTCCCAGTCCGCGTCCGGTTGCGAGATCCGGATCATCGCGTGGCGCACGAGGTCGAGGGCCCAGACGTCACCCTGCCACCCTCCCGCAACGAACCCTGCGGGCATGGGGAAGTCGCGAGGCCCTCTGCCGGACTGTCCGTGAGAGCCGAGGGACTCGCCGTCCGGCCCGAATCCCACGAAAAGGGGCTCGGTCGAGTTCAGCACCCAGACGGATCCGTCGCTGGCTACCTCCAGGTCCCGGGCCACCACCAGGGAGTCGGAGCCCCCGAGGATCTCGACAGCCGTTTCGTCCAGTTCGATCGGGGCGCCCGTGACGTTGCCAACGGGTGCAGCTTCACACGCTGCGAGGAGTGCCGGAATGCACACGGCCGGGACGACGCGCACGATTCTCACCATGTCACCAGACTACCCGCAATCAGCGTTCCGGGTTCCGGCTAGCTCCATCGTATCCGCCGTTCCCCACAACATCCGCCCCTCCGACTCCCGCCACAGCCGTTCCACCGTCACCTTCACGGGCAGCGTCACCTACCGCTTGCCCGTCGCGCGCGCCCGCTGCGACACAATGCCATCCCGCACTTCGCGCCGGCCAACGATGGCATCTACGGCACCGTGAGGTACGACGCGTCCTTGATCTCCTCGCGGAAGTCGACCTCGGTGGCGCGGGGGTGCAATCGCGCCCGCAGCCCCGCTTCGGTCGTCCGCGCCGCGACCGCCACGGTTGTCTGGACCATTGGCCGCACCTCCCTGCCGGGGGTGGCGTCAGCGCCAATGACATATATCATGTTCAAGATCAGGTCACTTCGTTCGCTGTTCGTTCCTGGGTTAGCGGAGGAGGTCTTTCAAATGAAGACTACGGCGAGGCTGTGGAGTGCGCTGGCGATGTTGGTTGTGATGTCAGCCGCCGCGACGATCGCCTGCTCCCACCACGGATCTGCCGCCGGTCCGGAGGAGGCCAGCGCCCAGGACGTGGTGTACCTGTTCACGGACCGCACCTGCCCTGAAGGCCCCATCCAGACGCGCATCCGTTTCGAGAGCCAGGACGCCAAAGAGGTCTACCTGAGCCGGCGGGCATTCCAGTTTCAACGAGGGGGATACACCCTGGAGCCGGAACAGGACCCAAGCAGGGCGGCCGACCAAGTCTACTTCATAGACCCAGACGGAGAGCCTCGTTCTCGTTGGCAAGAAGCTAGGTGAAGCTCCTCCGCCGGGCGTGCCGTCTGGCCCTGATTTTCCCGGCTGCCATGTTGCTGGCTCAAACATGGCTCCCCTCCCTTTGGTCGAACCCAACAGCGATGGACCATCCGGCAGCGTCAGCGTGATGTCGTTGGCTGTGGGACGACCCCCGACATAGCCGACTACCCGTCGATGCAGTCATTCTCGGCATCCACTTCGCCGGCGGGCAACCGGCTCCGCGCCAGCTCCGGGGCGTGCAGCAGCGGCGAAATCGGCGAGACGAATTCCGTGAGCCACACGCGCGTGACCAGTTCGGCTTCACCCGGTCCCGGATCGCCGATCGTGATGCCGACCACGTCGACCGACGCCGCCACGGGTTCTCCTTCTCGCCTGAACGTGGCCCGGCGCCAGTTGAGTCTCCCGTACTCGATCGACGAACACGTGGGTTCCACGTCAAGCTCTTCGGCGAGCGCGACCACGAGGGAGTCCCACCGCCTTCGCGCATAGTCGCCGGGCACCTTCTCGTCCACCCGGTCGATGTACACGAGCCTGGAACCGCGACTGGGCGCACGGCTGTGCCGCTGGGACGCGAATGCGTAGTGATAGCGGCCCCGAAACAGTTCTTCCACGACCATCGCGCTGTCGGGGACGAGCATGATCTCGGAGCGGGCCTGCCGAAGTTCATCGAAAGCCATGCCGAGGCGCACGTCTTCGACGGGAAACTGGGTGGACAGGGGGATCTGGAACCTCGGAGGATCGGCGCAACTCAGGGCGAGGCACGCGAGGAGCACGACCGGTGCAACCTCCCGCCGCTTCACTGCCCGAGCCCGGCGAGATCGAGCCCCAACCCCGCCAGATGCCCCGCGATCAGTCCCCCGTGCTCCCGCCCGTTCTCGATGAAGATCTTGTTCGCGTTGAAGCCCGCCGCGATCACCCCCGCGATGTACACGCCCGGCACGTTCGTCTCCATGGTGGCGGGGTCATGCTCCGGGATGCCCGTCACGGGATCGGTCTCCACACCCAGGCCGTGCAGCAGGGCCCGATTCGGACGCCAGCCGGTCATCGCCAGCACCCAGTCGTTGGCAACCTCCGTGGCCTCGCCGCCCTCGTCGCGCATGATCGTCGCCGTGCCGGGCCCCAGTCGCGTGACCCGCGACCCCCAGTGCATCGGGATCTCGCCGCTCGCGATCCGGTTCTCGATGTCGGGCCGCACCCACGGCTTCACGCCCCGGTCGAAGACGTCCAGGAAGTGCACCATGCGCACCCGCACCCCGTTGCGGTACAGCTCCAGCGCGACTTCCACCGCGGAATTGCCTCCGCCGACCACCATCACGTCCTGGTCGAAGAAGGGGTAGGGATCCTTGTAGTAGTGGATCACGCGCCCGTCCGGATCACCACCTTCCAGTTCCAGCCGGTTGGGCTCGCCGAAGCCGCCGGTGGCGATGACGACCGCCCGCGCAAACAGCCGGCTTTCTTGCCCATCGCGGGCGCGCGTAAGGACAGTGAAGCCCGAGGCCGCCGGCCCGCGTCCGCCCGGCCCCGCGTCGTCCGCCCCAGCGTCCCCATCCCCGCGCACCACCTCCGTCACCTCCTCATACTGCCGCACCCTCAGCCCATGATGCGCCACCACATGCCGATAGTACGCCAGCGCCTCCCGCCGCGTCGGCTTGGGCTCCGGGATCGTGAACGGCACGCCCCCGATCTCCAGCCGCTCGGCCGTGGAGAAGAACGTCATGTAGTACGGGTAGTGCGTCAGCGACTCGGTAATGCACCCGCGGTCGATGACGACGTGGCTCAGCCCGCTCTCCTTCGCCGCCACCGCCGCAGCGAGTCCGCACGGCCCGGCCCCGACGATCACAAGGTCAAGCGGATCGGCCTCCGGCCCCGCGGTCACTTCGCCCATTCCAGCCTTCCCCAGCTCCGTCCCCGCCTCAGCTCACCGGCCGCCCGCCGCGCAGCACAACCTCGCCGGGCAGCGCATCCGTGAACTCGCCGTCGTCGATCGTCAGCACGCCGTTGACCATCACGTAGTCCACGCCCTCGCTGTACAGGTCGGGCTCCAGCACGGTCGCGCGGTCCCGCAGCCGCCCCAAGTCGAAAATCACGACATCCGCCTTGTACCCCTCGCGCAGCAGCCCGCGGTCCGGCAGCCCGATAATCCGCGCCGGCAGCCCCGTCATCGAGCGGACGGCAAACGGCAGCGAAATCGCCTGCAGGTCCTTCACGTAGTGCGCGATCTTGCGCGTGAAGGCCCCGAAATGCCGCGGATGCGCACCCGGCCGCGACGCGAACTGGGGCACACCCGCGACCCCACTCACGCCGGCGTCCGAGGCCGTCGCCGTGTACTCCTGCTTGTAGTAGTTGATGACGTCGACATCGTGAATGCCGTATCCTCGGGTCCAGGCCCCGCCGATCACGTCCGGGTACCCGTTGAGGGCCATGTGGACCACGACTTCCTGGAAGGTCACGCCCATCTCGTCCGCCAGCTCGGTGAGCGTCTTCCCGACGAACGCGGCGTCGGGATAGTCCACCACCACCACCCGGTCCTCGCCGCCGTTGTGGTCCACGATCCACGCGATGTCCCGCGCAATGCGCTCCCGGGTCCCGGGGTCGTCCCACCGCCGCGCCAGGTGCGCCCGCGCATCGCTGAAGATCCCCACGGCGTAGTACGCGGGGCTGTCGCGGCCGCCGCTCGTGTCCACGCTGTCGGCCACGAGGCTCCACCGCGGGATCATCGGCCGCGCGCCGCCGCCGAAGGTCTCGTACGGGTAGACGTCCAGGTAGACTTCGAGCCCCTCGTCGCGGGCCGCGTTCACCACCAGCGTGTCGTGGCCCGAGCGCCCGAAGCTGGAACGGCCGCGCGCCTTGTGATGGCTCGCCACCACGCGGATCCCCGTCTCCCGCGCGATGTTGATCGTCTCCTGCAGGCCCTGCAGCCCGTCGACCGGCCAGTCGTCCACGTTGCTGGGCAGCTGCCAGAGCGGCATCGTGGCCTCGCTGCGCTGGTGCGCGATGTAGAACCCGTCGTACGGCGCCACCTCGGACGCCAGCGCGACCACCTCTTCGGGATCGCTGAAGCGGGCGGGCCGGTACTCGATTCCCGCGCCGAGCCCCCACGCGCCAGCTTCCATTCCCTGCCGCACCAGTTCCTGCATGCGCGCGACCTCGCCGGCCGTGGCGGGGCGTTCGTAGTCGTTCCCCATCACCGCATTGCGGACGGTACTGTGACCCACCATCGGCACGAAATTCATGGCGTGGCCCTGATCCCGCAGCGCCTCGATCTCCCCGCTGAGCGGCCACGCGGTGTTGCGCCCGTCCGGGCCGCCGATCACGGTCGTGAGCCCCTGGCTGTTGAGGCTCTTGGCCCTTCGCGCCTCCAGGTACCGGGACGTCATGGCCTGATCCGAGTGCGAATGCAGGTCGATGAACCCGGGCGAGACGTACAGGCCCGTGGCGTCGATCTCGCGGGCGGCGGTGGCGTCGGGCATCCGGCCGATGCGCACGATCTCGTCGCCGGTGATGGCGATGTCGGCCGTGAACCAGTCGTTGCCGGTGCCGTCTAGCACGCGCCCGCCGCGGATGATGACGTCGTAGTCCTGGGCGGCGAGCGGGGCTGAGCCCGCCGCGGTCGAGGCAACCAGCGCGGCCGCAGCAGTCAGCACGGCCGTGAGGGTCGGCAGGAGTCGGGCCGGAGTCCGCCGGTTCGGTCGCGTGGTGTTCATCCGCCCGCCTTTCTGCCGACGATCGCCGTCCCCGGCATTGCATCCGGCACATTCTCCCCGTCGCGCACGACGAATTCGCCGTTCACGAGCACGTGGGCGACGCCCTCGGAATAGGACAGGTCGTCCTCGAACGTTGCCGTGTCGATGATGGTCTCCGGGTCGAACACCGTGATGTCCGCGGTCGCGCCCACCTGCACGCGCCCCATCATGGACGCCTGATCGGTCATCCCCTCCAGCCGCTTCGCCGGCATGATCGTGATCTTCGCCAGACCCTCCATCAGCGGCATGAGCCCCTCGTCCCGCACGTAGCGGCCCAGGAAGCGGGAGAAGGTGCCCGCGCTTCGCGGATGCGCGCCGGGCGCGTAGGGCATCCCGTCGGACGCGACCATCACGAAGTCGCTCGACAGCGCTTCACGGATCCATTCCTCCCTCATCATGTGGATGATGACCGTGCCGCCGCTCGCCCTGTAGCTGTTGAAGGTCTCTTCCGTCAGGCGCTCACCCGTGTCCTGCCACTGCAGGTCCCCGTAGCTGATCTGCAGCTTCTCCTGCCAGCCGGGGTCGAAGATCGTGGACTGGAGACCGGTGGAAGCCCCCGTGTAGGGATAGACCTCGGTGGTGACGTCGAAGCCCCGGCTCTGTACGCCGCCGATCAGCTCCAGCACCGGCGCCACATTCCAGAGGCTGGAACTGTTCATGTGGACGATGTGAAGCGAAGCGCCCGTGGCGGCTGCGTTGGCGATCACCTCCTGCATGGCGCTGATCGTCATGTCGCGCACATGCGTGTAGATGGTCGTGCCCGCCTCCGACGTGAACCGGAAGACCTCCAGGATCTCCTCCAGCGACGCTCCGGGGTAGTACTGGTGGGCCATCCCGATCCCGAGTGCGCCTTCGGCGAGTCCCTGGGCGAGAGCGTCCCGCAACGCGGGGTAGTCGTCGGGCAACACCGGGTCGTACCTGGCCACCGAAGCGATGAACGACAGTTCCACCAGCCCGCCTTCCGCGTCGCTCTCCGCGGCCGCCAGGGCACTTTGCGCGGCGTCGTGCCGACGGGGCATGGCCAGCGTCCTGACCGACATGTGCGAGACCGTCGCTCCGTAGTTCAGAATCGATCCCTTGCCGCGCTCCGCGAGGTAGCCTGCAAGCCTGCCCACCCCGCTCTCCATTTCGAGCGCGGTCGTGACGCCGTCCCGCGCCTGGAACTCGTTCGCGCGGTTGGTCTGGCCGTGCGCGTGGAGGTCGATGAACCCGGGCGAGACCACCAGGCCGGCGACGTCCAGCACCAGTTCGCCGTCGAGGGCCTCCTCCGAGACGGCCGCGATCGTGGAGCCGTTGATGCCCACGTTGCGCACCGCGTCCAGACCCGTTTCCGGGTCCATGACGCGCCCGCCCGCGAGGACGATGTCGTAGGTCTCCTGCGCGGCTGCCGGGGCGGGCAGGGCGAGGGCAACGGCGGCAGCGGCGACAACCGCCGGCAAGCAGCCCCTGATGTATGCTGATTCGTTCAACGGGTCATTCCTCCATGGTTCCGGGTCACCAGTAAAGAGGTACCTCCGGGCCAATGGCGTGGCAACCGCCGCTTCCCCTTGACGAAGCCGATCTGGCCAGTAAATTCATCTAGCCAGATAATCCGTCCATAAAACAGGAGCCCCGCCATGACCGAATGGAAGCTCCAGGATGCCAAGAACCGCTTCAGCGCCGTCGTCCGCGAGGCCATGGCCGGGTATCCGCAGCGCGTGACCCGTCACGGGAAGCCGGCGGTTGTCGTGCTGGCGACCGCCGACTACGAGCGCCTGGAACGCCTGGAGGATGCGAACGCTCCCTCGCTCCAGGAGCTGTTGCTCGCGATTCCGCGGGGAGGCTGCGAGTTGCAACGCCTGACCGTGAAGCCGCGTCCGGTGGATTTCTAGCCGTCCGCAAAAGGTTTCCGGTGTCCTCCCGGGGGTGGCCCACATGTACCTGATCGATACCGACATCCTTTCGGCTCTCCGCAGACCCGACCGCAATCCGGAGATCGTCGGCTGGATCTCGGGTCAGCGTGCCGCGGACCTGTACCTCAGCGTGGTGACCGTGGGCGAGATCGAGCGCGGCATCGCGCGGCAGCGAAGTCGCGATCCCGCATTCGCGGACAGGCTGGGCGTCTGGCTCGACAGCCTGCTGCGACTCTACGCCGATCGCATCCTGGCCGTCGACACGCCGGTCGCGCGCCGCTGGGGCCGTCTGACCGGAGAACACGGACGCGGCAGCCCCGATCTGCTTGTCGCCGCGACCGCGCTCGAGCACGGGTTGACGGTCGTGACCCGCAACGTGCGACATTTCGAACCCGCGGGCGTGGCGGTGCTGGACCCGTCCGCGCATCCTTACAAGCCATGAAGACACCGGACGCCGACATCCGCCGAGCACTGAACCGGCTGCAACGAGCCCTCGAAAAGGCGCGCCGCGAGGTTCGCGGACTCCAGGAGGCCCTCGAGCAGTCCGAGGCGGACGGCTTTCCGGGCGACGACTACAACGAAATGGAACACCACCTCGCCTCGATCGTCGATCTCGTGAAACGCGAGCAGGCGCGGCAGCAGCTCAAGATCCTGCGGTCGGGCGGGATCGCCGCGGGCAGGTTCGGGGCTGGAGGAAGAGCGACCATCAGGAGCGAGGCGAAGTGAAACGACGCGACTTCCTGGCGGGCGGTGCGGTCGGGCTGGCGGGGCTGGCAGGCCTCGGGCGGCCTGCCACGCCCTGGGTCGCGGGCACCCGCAATCGCCAGACGCTGGTGATCCGCCACGGCACCCTCTACGACGGCACGGGAGGCCCTCCGCGCACCGGGGACATCGCCATCGACGGCGACCGCATTGTCACGGTCGGCGAGGTCGCCGGGGCGGGCGCGGTCGAGATCGACGCCCGGGGCATGGCGGTCGCGCCCGGGTTCGTCGACATCCACTCCCACGCGGACCTGTCCCTCCTGGTCAATCCCCGCGCCGAAAGCCGGGTGCGGCAGGGCGTCACGCTGGAGGTGGTCGGACAGGACGGCTCGTCGATCGGCCCGTGGAGCGACGGCGCATTCGAATCGACGCGCGACCGCTACCGCCGCGACTTCGATGTGGAGATCGACTTCCGCGATGTCGGAGGCTTCCTGGACCGGATCGACCGGGAACGCCCGGCGGTGAGCGTGGCGTCGATGGTCGGGCACGGCACGATCCGCGGCCTCGTGGTGGGCGGCGCGGACCGTCCGGCGACGGCTTCCGAGATCGAGCGCATGCGGGCGCTTGTGCGGCAGGCGCTGGCGGGTGGCGCCGTGGGGCTGTCCACGGGGCTGGAGTACACGCCGGGAAGCTTCGCCGGCCGCGACGAGCTCGTGGCGCTCGCGGGCGAGCTGCGCGGCACCGTCTATCCGTACGCCTCGCACATGCGCAACGAGGACGACCGCCTGCTGGGCGCGCTCGAAGAGGCGCTGCACGTTGGACGGGTGGCCGGGGTGGCGGTCCAGGTCTCGCACCTCAAGGCGCAGGGAGAGCGCAATCACTGGAAGGCCGATGCGGCTCTCGTGGCGATCGAGGCCGCACGCGCGGCGGGCGTCGACGTGCATTTCGACCGCTACCCCTACGTCGCGTACGCCACTGGGCTGTCGAACCTGTTCCCCGCTTCGGCCCGGGCAGGAGGCACGGTGCGGTTCCTGGAGAGGCTCGCCGCCCCGGATACGGGCCCGGCGCTCGAGCGCGCCTGCCGCGACAAGATCGCGCTGCTGGGCTCGTGGGACGCCGTGCAGATCACCCGGATCGGCGGCCCCAACGCGGCCGCGCGGGGGCGGCGGCTCGGCGAGTTGGCAACCGAACTCGGCGAGGACCCCTACGCCCTCACGGTGCGGCTGCTCAGGGAAGCGGGCGGCAGCGTGGGAATGATCGGATTCGGCATGTCCGAAGAGAACACGGCGCGCATGCTGGCCCACCCGCTCGGCATGGTGTGCTCCGACGGCGGCGCCTACGCCCCCTACGGCCCGCTCTCGCGCTCGTCGCCGCATCCGCGCGGCTATGGCAGCTTCCCCCGGGTGCTCGGCCACTACGTGCGTGAGCAGGGGGCCATGAGCCTGGAGAGCGCCGTGCACAAGATGTCGAGCCTCCCCGCGCGGAAGCTCGGGCTTCGCGACCGTGGCGTGCTGCGGGAGGGCGCCGTGGCCGACATCGTCGTCTTCAACCCCGACACCGTACGCGACCGTGCGACCTTCGACGATCCGCACCAGTACCCCGATGGCGTTGCGCACGTCGTGGTTTCGGGGGTACACACGATCCGCGAGGGTGAACAGACCGGGAGCCTGGGGGGCCGCGCGGTTCGTGGCCGGGGTCGGGTCGGATAGCGAGTGCGATGTCGGGGACATGACGGCCCGTTCCGGTTCATCCGTGACGTCTTCCGTGACGGAGCTATTGTGCGAACTTACGTCGCTGTTCGGCGGGTGGGGCGGTGAAGATGCCGGGGTCGCAGGGACCATCACCGCCGCCGACCTCGTGGAGGACGACGCGTTCAACCGCCTGGCGCTGCGCATTCACGCGGTCCAGCGAGCGTCGAATCCGATGTTGCGCCGCTTCTGGAACAGCGCCTCAAGCGCCGAACCTGCCGGTTGGCATGAGATCCCGCCGATTCCCGTGATGGCCTTCCGGGACGTGCCGATCGTCTGCGGCACGCCGGAAGCGGTGTTCCGGACGAGCGGGACCAGCGGCGGCCGGGGTGGGCGGGGCGAACACCATGTGCCCAGTCTGGCCCTCTACCGGGCGGCCGCGCGCGGAAACTACAGGCGGCACCTCCTGCGGGGCGTCCGGAGGGTCCGCCTGGTGTCGCTGATCCCCGACCCCGCGATCGTAACCGATTCGTCTCTTGCCCGGATGGCCGGGTTCATCGCGGACGAGCCCGAGGTCACCGAAGCGGTGTGGGCGTTCGATCCCGTGACGGGCGTCGATGTGGACGCGGTGCGAGGTGCGGCCAGCGGGACGGACCCCGTATTGATTCTGACGACGGCCTTCTCTCTCGTTCATCTCCTGGACGCGCTGGGTTCGCGGCGCCTGCCGGTTCCCCCCGGCTCCCGCATCATGGAGACGGGCGGTTTCAAGGGGCGGGTCGCGGAGGTGGATCGCGGCACGCTCCAAGCGCGGGTTGAACGCACCCTGGGGGTCGGTGCGTCCAGCATCGTCAACGAGTACGGCATGACGGAACTCCTGTCGCAGGCGTACGACCGCGTGGCGGGAAGCGTCCCGGCGGACGGTGACGTGACGGGCGCGGACGAGGGCGGTGAGCACGGCGGGGAGCCCCGACCGGGGTCAACGGTCCCGCGTTGTCACCGATTCCCGCCGTGGGTGCGCACCCGCGCCGTGGATCCGATCACCCTTGCACCGCTGCCGCCGGGACAGGCGGGGCTGCTGTGCCACTTCGATCTCGCCAACGCGGGCTCGGTCTGCCACATCCTCACCGAGGACCTCGGCTGCACGACCGGCGATGGCGGCATCGCGCTGACCGGACGCGCGCCCGGCGCCAGCCTTCGCGGGTGCTCGCTCATGGCCGAGTCGTTTCTGCGCGTGGCGGGCCGATGAGCGGCGGGACCCCGACGGACGCCTGGGTCTGGCCTCCGGACCTTCCGGCGCCGGACGCGGTCGAAGCGGGCACCGCCGGTGGCCTATCCATTCGTTACCCCAAGTCGGACCATCACTTAGCTCGTCGCGTGATCTCGTCTCTGAGCGAGTCGCGAAGGCGCCTGGGAGCCATGCGCGCCGCCGACCTCGCGAACGTTCTCGGTGCCGTCGGCGAACGTTTCGGCGCCGGGCTGGACGATCGCGTCGTCGCGGAAGTCGCCGGCAACGCGGGCCTGTCGCCAGCCATGGCGCGCGTCGTGATCCGGGGTATGGCCGACACTTGGACCACCGAGTCTCTGCATCGCCTGCTGCGCTCCGAGTTCCCCGATCCCGCCGTGCTGGACCGGTTCGTCGACGGGACCGGCAAAGAGATCCGGGCCGCCGCGCCCGGTGTCACCATGCACGTCGGCTCGGGATCGGTACCGGGGGTGACCGTCACGTCCATCATTCGGGCACTGCTGGTCAAGTCGCCGGTGCTGGCCAAGCCCGGTGCCGGGGACGTCGCCCTGACCACGCGGTTCGCCCGGCTGCTGCAGCGCGCGGACGACCGGCTGCGCGGGGCGCTGGCGGTCCAGTACTGGCCCGGCGGCGACCCGGGCTGGGAGACCTGGGAACGGGAAGTCCTCGCCCTGGCTGACCAGGTTGTCGTGTACGGCGGCGACGACACCATCGAGTCCGTTCGCACCGGAGCCCCCGCCGCCACGCGGCTGATCGAGCACCCCAACCGCCTTGGCGTCGCGATCGTGGATCCCGGCGCGGCCGCCGATGCCGACCGCCAGGCCGCCCGGGCCGTGGCCCTGTTCGACCAGAAGGGTTGCGTCAGCACCCACCTCATCCTGTTTCTCGGCAACCACGGCGATGCCGCCCGCTGGTGCGGCCGCCTGGCAGCCGCCCTGGAGGCGCTGGCGAGCACGCTGCCTCCGGCGGCCGCGTCCGAGGGCGAGTTGTCCGCACGGCACCAGTTGCGGGGACGGCTTGCGGTACAGCACGCGGTCTCGGACGGCGTCCGGTTTTGGGCCGGCAACGCCGCGGCCTGGACCGTGGCGCTCGCCCCGCCGGAACTCTTCGAGCCCGTGGGCGGCCGCACCGCCTGGGTCGTACCGGTGCCGGACCTGGCTGGCTGCCAGCAGGTCCTGGTGCCTCTGGCCCGGGTCCTTCAGACCGTGGGAGTCGCCGGCCTTGGTGCGCGTCGCCACGCGTTCGCCGAGGCGTTGGCCGCCATGGGCGCGACGAGGATCGTGCCCCTGGACCGGGCACCCTTCCCTGATTCGGACTGGCTCCACGACGGAAGCCGTCCCCTGGGCGAACTGGTTCGCTGGGCCGAATTGCGGTGACCGAAAGCACCCGGGGCGCCGCCGCGGGCGATTCCGGCCGATGGCGGTCAGTCCTCCGGGTCGGTCACCCTTCTCCACATGACCAGTTGGCGAATCCCCTTCGGATTCTCCTCCACCCGGACCGTCAAGGTGTCCCCCTCCTGGATGCCGCACCGGTCCCGCATCGACAGGGGGATCGTCATTCTGCCCCCTGTTCCCACTGTAATGTCGCCGTAGAAGATTGTACGGTAGATAGCCACTCGAACTCCTTCGTGTATCGGTAACGCACTCTCAAAATAACCAAAATCCTCGCCGGAGGTCCCGTGGTGATTTCACCCCGATTCGGCGCATCGGCGATAACCGCAACGCGATTGAAGACTTCCGGCGGGCGCGGCGTACCCCGTGTTGGCATCCTGACGAATGGGTTGGTTTGCCGGCGGCGACTCGACCCGGACCCACGCGCGAGTCGACAGACCTCCACTTCCACACCGGGGACAGTTTCGTGACGGAACACGCGGTTAACCTTTCCGGCGTCACCAAGAGCTTCGGCGAACACACGGCGGTTTCGGACTTCGATCTCGAAATCCCCCGTGGCACGATCCTCGGGCTCCTGGGGCCCAACGGCTCGGGCAAGACGACCACGATCCGGATGATCATGGCCATCCTCCTCCCCGACCGGGGTACCGTCGAACTGCTCGGCGGGTTCCCCGACTTCGCGCGCCGGAACCGTGTGGGATACCTCCCGGAAGAGCGCGGGGTGTACGAGAAGATGAAGGTGCTGGAGCAGCTCGTCTTTCTGGGAGAGCTGCGCGGCATGACCCGTCAGATCGTGCGCCGGCGCGCCATGGAATGGCTGGAGCGGCTGGGCCTCGAGGAGTGGACGAACAAGAAGGTGCAGCAGCTCTCGAAGGGAATGCAGCAGAAGGTGCAGTTCATCGGCACGGTACTGCACGATCCCGACCTCCTGATCCTCGACGAACCCTTCAGCGGCCTGGATCCCATCAATCAGGACGTCCTGGAGTCCATCGTCAGGGAACAGCACGAGAAGGGGACCACCATTCTCTTCTCGACGCACCTCATGGACCAGGCGGAGCGCCTCTGTGAGCGGGTCTGCCTCATCTCGAGGTCCCGAAAGGTGCTCGACGGCAACCTGAAGACGTTGAAGCGACGGGAACGAACCGGGGCGGTGGCCATCGAGTTCGAGGGCGACGACGGGTGGCTGGCCAGGCTGGGCATCACGAACCCGACGAAGGTCGACGACACCTACCACATCGAGGCGGACCGCGGGGTCGAACCCGAGCGGCTTCTGGCGGCCGCAGTGGCCGAGCGGGTGATGTTGCGACGCTTCGAACTGCTGGAGCCGAGCCTGCACGAGATCTTCGTGAGGCACGCGGGACAGCCGGACCCGGAACCAGCCCTTGGAGTGGCGGGAGGTGCCAGGTGAGACAGGTCTGGGTGGTTCTGCGGCGCGAGTACATCGAGCGGGTCAAGACCAAGGGCTTCATCATCGCGACCATCGCGATGCCGGTTCTGATGATCGGCCTCATCGGCCTGAGTGCGTTCCTGAGCATCCAGGCGGAGCGTGCCGACCGCGATCTCGCCCTGGTCGACCTGACCGGGCAACTCGGCGAGGCGGTGGCCGCGGGCATGGAGGCCGTGGGCTACGATATCGAACTGGTCGGCCGCGATGTCGGCCTGCAGGAGATGGACCGCCGCGTGAACGAGGACGAGATCGAAGCGTACGTACTCCTCGACGACCTGACGCTGCAGGAGGGGACCTTCGCCTACCGGGGCAAGGAAGCTCCGGGAACCGTGCGCAGGGCGCTCTTCGAGAACGTCGTCGTCGAAACCGTGCTCGAGTTGCGCCTCTCGTTTGCGGGGAGCGCCGAGGGGCTGCGGGAGCTGCTGGCGGGTGGACGGCTGTCCTTCGAGTCGCTCGGCGAAGAGCAGTCGGAGCTGGAGCGGGTGTCCGGGATGGCGACCGGCTTTGCCGGGGCCTTCCTCCTCTACTTCACCATGCTCTTCTACGGCGCTTACGTGCTGCGTTCGGTTCTGGACGAGAAGCGCAACCGGGTCGTGGAGGTGGTGGTGTCGTCGATCAGTCCCTGGCGGCTCATGTTGGGCAAGATCCTCGGAGTGGGTTCGATGGGACTTACCCAGGTCGGGATATGGGTGGGGTGCGCCGCGCTGATCGGCCTGCTCGGGGTTCCGATGATCGCGGCGAACTGGCCTGCGGTGGATGTCGGAGAACTGAGTCAACTGTTGCCGGGCCCCGGCCCTCTCGGGCTGCTGCTCGTGTTCTTTCTCCTGGGGTACTTTCTCTACTCGTCCCTTTTCGCCGCGGTGGGCGCGATGTGCAGTACCGAGGAAGAGGCCCAGCAGGCGCAGTTTCCCGTCATGATGCTCCTGATCATACCCTTCATCCTGCAGATGACGTCGATCGAGGGGAGCGGTTTGCCGTGGATGGACTGGGCGGCCCTTTTCCCCTTCTTCTCTCCGATCATGATGTATCCGCGGGCGGTGGTGGGCGCGGTGCCGTGGTGGATGGTGGGGACTTCGCTGGTGCTGATGGCGGCGGCATTGATCGGAACGGCGTGGGTGGCGGGCCGGATCTACCGCGTGGGCATTCTCATGCAGGGGAAGCGCCCGACGCTGCGGGAACTGGTGCGCTGGATCAGGCAGGCGTAGCTGCCCGCGGACACAATCCCCGCTGCATACGGGCGGGCAGCGATGCAAGCGGGTCGGTCAGTCAGCGGCGCACGACGTTCTCGACAAAAAGGCGCACCAGCCGATTGGCCTCCGGGGTTTCCTCGAATCCGTCCGCAATCGTCTGGAACGGCGCGCCGACAACCTCGGCGGCATACCGCGGGTAGGTGGACATCCGGGCCAACAGTCCCTCCGAATCCAGCTCCGGATGGAATTGGGTGCAATAGATGGGCGCGTCCTCGAAGCGATAGGCCTGATTGACGACCGCGTCCGACGAAGCAAGCAGGGTCGTGCGCGGCGGCAGTTCCTCCACCAGGTCCTCGTGCCCCATTTGCGCGGGAAACGAGGGCGGAAGGCTGCCGAAGACCGGATCGTCGCCTCCCTGAGGGGTCAGGAACACGCGATGGGTGCCCACTTCGGCGCGGCTCCGGTCCTGCACGACCCGGCCGCCCATTGCGACCGCCATGCCCTGGAATCCCCAGCACGACGCGAAGGAGGGAACGCCGGAGGCGTGCACGGTGCGCAGCGAGTCCATGGCGGTGGCGAACCACGGCCCTCCGATGGCGGCGGAATAGGCGCCGCTCCCGCCCAGCAGCACGAGATCGACACCGGCGAGGTCGCGGCGGCGCAACCTTCCGCCCAGCAGGTCGAAGACTGCGATCTCCGCCGGAAGTGGCGCCAGGGAGCGCTCGAAGGACGAAACCTCGTGCTCCATCATCGGGTCGCCCGGGTCGCGAACCTGGAGAAGGAGGCAGCGGAGCGGTGTAGCGGACTGCGGCACGTACGCGAGTGGACTCAGGTGACCGAGCGCAGCAGCGCCGCCAGGTTGTAGCGGTCCAGAGCCAGGGCGGCCTGCCTGACCTCCTCGTAGCTCGGCTCGATGAAGATCACGGCCGTGCGGATCGGCTCCTCGTGATCGGCTTGATCGGTGGGGATATAGCAGAGTCTCCCGCGGCAGGACTCCGTGGCCTGACCCTCGTCCACAAACTCCAGATGCACATCCCAGAACCGTCCTTCGTGCGTGAAGGTCGTGATGTGGATGCCGGGTGCGGGGCCGTCGTCCGCGTTCGGCGGGACCGGCGGCGCCGATGGGTCGGGGGGCAGAGACGCGGGCTCCATGGGTTCTAGTCTAGTGAACGAAGGCGCCGGGGCAAAAGGAGGGTTCGGGACCGGACCGCGCTGCCGCGGTTCCGGCGGGAAGCGGGAGTCCCGGCCGCGGGCACCTCGAACGCGGCCCGCCGCCCCCGGTTCGTTGACATCGTCGTGGACGATTCCCTACCTTCCTTCGGCTTCTGAATGCCCCTCGGGGGAATCCCTTCAACTCTAAACATCGACCCGGCGACGGGTCCACGATGCCTACTGCTCGAATGAAAAGGTTGTGGCTGGGGGCCGGTGTCGCAGTAGCACCGGTCCTCTTTGCGGTCGCCATGGTCGCCGGCCGACAGGCTCCCGACGGCGGTGCGATGAGCGAGGTCGCCGGAGACTCGGAGCAGTCCCAGCCGATCCAGTTCCCGCACGACACCCACGCGGGACAGTTTCTGATCGACTGCCAGTACTGCCATTTCTCGGCGGAGCGTTCGGTCGATGCCGGGATCCCTCCGGTGGCGACGTGCGTGGGCTGTCACCAGGCGATTCCTGGACGGAACGACCCCGCCGAGGTCGCCAGGGTCCTCGAGTACCACAACTCCGGTACGCCCATCCCCTGGAAGCGCATCTACAAGGTCGCGGATCACGTGAAGTTCCCGCACATGCGCCACGTTGCCGCGGGGGTCACCTGCCAGACCTGCCACGGAGAGGTGCAGGCCATGGGGGTGCTCGAGGAAATGGCGCCCGAAGCCGGCGATCTGCGCATGGGCTGGTGCGTCTCATGTCACATGGAGCGCGGCGCTTCGCGCGATTGCACGGTGTGTCACTACTGATGAGCGACGGATTCGGGCGGCGTGACTTCCTGAAGGTCGTCGGGGCCGGAAGCGCCGGGGCGGCGGTCGCCGGATGTTCGACCGACAGTGTCGAGCGACTGATCCCCTACGTGACACCTCCGGAAGAGATCACGCCGGGGGTTGCGACCTGGTATGCCACGACGTGTGACGAGTGCGCCGGCGGTTGCGGGATACGGGTGCGGACGCGCGAGGGCCGTGCCGTCATGATCGAGGGCAATCCCGAGCATCCCGTTTCCCGTGGAGGGGTCTGCTCGCGCGGAGTGTCCGCTTTACAGGCGCTCTACAATCCGGATCGCGTGGCCGCGCCGCTGCGTGCGGGTCCGAACGGATTCGAAGCGATCAGCTGGGACGAAGCCCTCGAGATCCTCGTGCGTCGCCTGGGCACCGGTGGACGGTCGCTCTTCCTGACGGGCACGAAGGGTCCCACCGAGGGCTTGTTCCTCGGCAGCTTCGTCGACGCGGTCGGTGGACAGCGGGTCATACACGACCCACTGGACGACTCCGCTCTGCGGAGAGCCACCGAGATCGCCTTTGGCGTCAATGCACTGCCCAGGTACGACATTGCCGCGGCCGATTTCCTCGTGTCGTTCGGCGCCGACTTTCTCGAGACCTGGTTGTCGCCGGTTTCGTTCGGCGCGGACTTCGCCGCCATGCATGGGGTGGATCACGGGGCCAAGGGCAAGTTCGTCTTCGTGGGACCGCGCCTTTCCCTGACCGGACAGAACGCCGACGAGTGGATTCCCGCGCGGGCGGGTTCGGAAACCCAGGTGGCTCTGGCCGTCGCCGGCGAGCTCATACGGCGAGGCGCCGACGCCGGACCGTACACCGAGCTTGTGGCCGGGTATGGGCTCGAAGATGCCGCGGAGGCGGCGGGAGTCGAGGCCGATGCCCTGGCGGCGCTTGCGGATCAATTCGAGGCGGGCACGGGACTGGCTCTGGGGCCGGGCGCAGCGGGGCACCACCAGACCGCCACGGCGGCAAACCTCGCCGTCCTCATCCTCAACGCCGCGGCCGGCAGTCTGGGCCGCACCATGCACATCGACGACGCGCCCGACACCGAGGCTTCGTCGTACGCGGAAGTGGCCGACGCGATCCGTGACATGAGCGGTGGCGTCTACGGCGTGGCGGTCGTGGCCGGGACCAACCCCGCCTACTCCCTGCCACCCGCGGCCGGATTCCGGGATGCATTCGCGCTGGTTCCCTTCAAGGTCGCCTTCGCGACCACGCTGGACGAGACATCGGCGATGGCCGACCTGGTGCTCCCGGATGCGCACGCGCTCGAGTCCTGGGGCGATGCCATGCCGTCGCCCGGCACCTATTCGGTAAGGCAGCCGGCAATGCGCCCCGTTCCCGCCTACGACTCCCGCCCGATGAGCGACGTGCTCCTGGAAGCCGGGCGGCGGCTGGGCCACGACTTTGGCGCGGCGAACTTCCACGACTACCTGCGCGGCGCGCACGACGCCTGGCTGGCTCAAAACGGTGAGGCCGCAGGCCTGGTGGACGACCCGAACGCACTCTGGCGGGAGTTGCTCCGCACGGGCTCGGTGTCATACCCGAACCTCACTCCCGGGATCGACGCCCTCCAGGCTCCGACGACGGCGGTCGATTTCCGCACGCCGCGGCTCAGCGGGGACGGCGACCTGACGCTGCTGGTCTACCCGTCACCGCGCTTCGGCGACGGTACACACGCCAACCGGCCGTGGCTGCAGGAACTCCCCGATCCCGTATCGAAGGTCATGTGGCACTCGTGGGCCGAGGTGAACCCGGCAACCGCCGAACGACTCGGTCTCAGGCCGGGCGATGTCGTGAACGTCGCCTCGGCGAACGGTGCGGTGGAAGTGCCGGTCTGGACCTATCCGGGCATACGGGAAGACTTCGTGGCGCTGGCGATGGGCGGCGGCCATACGGAATACGGCCAGTTCGCCAACGGGAACGGTGTCAATCCGATGGAGCTGCTGCCAGAGGCCACCGATGCCGTGTCGGGGACCCTGGCGCTGGTATCGACGCGCGTCACGGTGACCCCGACGGGTGCCTGGCGGCGTCTGACATCGACCGAGGGGTCGAGCGACCAGGACGACCGCAACATCACGCCCGCCGTGGCGCTCTCCGCCCTGGGCCACGCGCCCGAGGATGAGCACGGCGCCGACGACGCCCATGACCAGATCCGGGAACTGCAGGAAGGAGGCGGCTTCCGGCCGGTGACCACCGAGGGGCTGGCGGAGGACTTCCCGCTGCCCGGCTCCGACTTCGGCGAGTACGACCACGAGGGGCCCCGGTGGGCGATGGCCATCGACCTCGACAAATGCACGGGGTGCGGGGCGTGCATCACCGCCTGCCAGGCCGAGAACAACATCCCCTGGGTCGGTGAGGTGCAGGCCACCATGGGCCGCGAGATGCACTGGATGCGTCTGGAGCGGTACTACGAGACGGTCGACGCCTCGCATTCGGGTCCGGTGGACATCCGCTTCCTGCCGATGCTCTGCCAGCACTGCAACAACGCCCCCTGCGAGCCCGTCTGCCCGGTGTTCGCGGCCTACCATACGCCCGACGGGCTGAACGCCCAGGCGTACAACCGCTGCGTGGGAACGCGGTACTGCGCCAACAACTGTCCGTACAAGGTCCGGGTCTTCAACTGGTACCGCTACACGCGCGAAAACATCCCCGAGCCCATGAACTGGCAGTTCAACCCGGACGTGACCGTGCGCGACAACGGCGTCATGGAGAAGTGCACGTTCTGCGTCCAGCGGATCCGTGACGCGGGGAACCGCGCGGCGGTCGAGGGACGCGACGTGCGTGACGGCGAGGTCCGGACCGCGTGCCAGAGCGTGTGCCCGGCCGACGTGATCCGCTTCGGGAACATTCGTGATCATGAATCGCAGGTGGCTGCGGCCGCCGCCGACGAGCGCGTGTACCGTGTCCTCGACGCCTTCATCAACACTCAGCCCGCGGTCCACTATCTCAAGAAGGTCACCCACCACGACGTGGACGAGGGCGGACACTAGCCGATGACGACCGCCGAGCTGACCCAGCGGGGAGCGCTTCCGAACCCGGACGTCGGGAAGTACGAGGACGTCAACCGCGACGTTCTCAAGGTCCTGTCGAGGCCGGGGAAGGGGTGGTGGATCCTCTTTACGATGGCCGCCGCCGGGGTCGGGCTGTTCCTCACCTCGTGGTTCTACCAGATCTACAAGGGCATCGGCGTTTCGGGACTGAATGCGCCGGTGGGATGGGGCGTCTACATCACCACCTTCGTCTTCTGGGTCGGTATCGCGCACTCCGGCACCCTGATTTCGGCGATCCTCTTCCTCTTCCGCGCGCCGTGGCGCCAGGCGATCTACCGCGCGTCCGAAGCGATGACGGTCTTCGCCGTGATGACGGCCGGGCTGTTTCCCCTGATCCACGTCGGCCGCGTGTGGCACGCCTACTGGCTGGTGCCCTATCCGAATGCCCGCTTCCTGTGGCCGAACTTCCGGTCGCCGCTGGTTTGGGACGTCTTCGCGATTACGACCTACTTCACCGTGTCCGCGGTCTTCTTCTACCTGGGCACGATCCCGGATCTGGCCGCGGCGCGCGACCATGCACGCGGGCTCAGGAAGAAGTTCTACCAGATCATCTCGCTGGGCTGGCGCGGGACGGACCGCGAATGGCACCACTTCTCCAAGGCGTACATCTACCTGGCGGCGCTCGCCACGCCCCTGGTGCTTTCCGTGCACTCGGTGGTGTCCTGGGACTTCGCGATGGCCATCGTTCCGGGGTGGCACACCACGATCTTCGCACCCTACTTCGTGGCGGGCGCGATCTTCTCGGGGGTCGCGCTGGTGATCACGCTGGCCGTGCCGATGCGGAAGTTCTTCGGCCTGGAGGACTACCTCACGGTCAAGCACTTCGAGGCGATGGCCAAGCTGTGCATGCTTACCAGCCTGATCGTGCTGTACGCCTACCTGGTCGAGTACTTCCTGGCGTGGTATTCGGGCGAGCCGCCTGAACGGGGTTCGTTCTGGAACCGGGTCTTCGGGCACTACTGGTGGGCGAACTGGA
Source organism: uncultured Gemmatimonadaceae bacterium (assembly GCA_964602175.1). Lineage (GTDB taxonomy): Bacteria > Gemmatimonadota > Gemmatimonadetes > Longimicrobiales > Gaopeijiaceae > Bin94. Next base: position 23,699 of record CAZRQE010000103.1, read on the forward strand.
TCATGCTGACCTGCAACGGCCTGGTGCCGCTCATGCTGTGGGTCAGGCGGGTGCGAAGATCGATCGCCGCGCTGTTCGTCATTTCGATCTTCATCAACATCGGGATGTGGTTCGAGCGCTTCGTGATCATCGTGACCTCGCTGTCTCACGAATACGAGCCCTGGGCCTGGGGCCTGTACCGTCCCTCCGTGGTCGAAATGGGTATCCTGATCGGCAGCTTCGCCTGGTTCGGCTTCTGGTTCCTGCTGTTTACGCGTCTGCTGCCGCCGGTGGCGATTGCCGAGATGAAGGAGGTAATCCCGCCGCCGCGGCGAAGACGGGTGAAGGGGGGCGCGGCATGATCGGAGCGAAGCGCCGGCGCGGGCACCAGGGTGTTTTCGCGCTCTTCACCCATCTCGACTCGACGGTAGAGGCCTGCAAGGCGTTGCGCGCGGCCGGACACAAGGGGTTCCGCGCCTACGCTCCGCTCCCGGAGCACGAGCTGTTGGAGGAGGGCCTGGCCCTGAAGCACAGTCCGGTGAGGGTGTTCACCATGGCCGGCGGCCTGACCGGCGCGGCGACCGGTTTCGCGTTCACCTCGTGGACGTCGATGGACTGGCCGCTGGTGACGGGGGGCAAGCCCATCCTCTCGATACCCGCGTACGTGATCATCGCCTTCGAGTGCGCGATCCTGTTCGGCGCGCTCTCGACCGTGATCGGCCTCTTCATCAACGCCGGGCTGCCCAATCTGCGTCCGCTGGTGGCGTATCACCCCGAGTGCTCCAACGGCTCGTTCGGGGTCTATGTGACCGCCCCGCCCGCGAGGATCGACGAGGCAAGGGAGATCCTGGCCGGCTTCGATCCCGACGAATTGCGGGAGGATCCGGAGGGATTTGATGTCTGACCGGGTGCGTGGCGTCGTGGGCCTGGGGTTGGCGCTGCTGGTCTCCGGGGCCTGTGTTCCGCTGGACGACTTCATGGGCGACGTCTTCGGCCGCAGCATGCGCGACCAGCGGTCGTTCGATCCCTACGAGAACACGCTGCTGCCCCCCGAGGGTACGGTGCCGATGGCTGCGGGGAACTACCCGGCGGGTCACTTCGACACGAATGTCGGACAGCCCGAGGGGAGTTCCGACGTGCCGCCGCCGTTTACGCAGCTGGACATGACCAACCGTCCCGAGGTCGTGGACAGCCTCACCAATCCGGTGCCGGCGACGGCGGAGTCGCTTGCCCGTGGCGAGCAGCTCTACGAGCGCGTCTGCATCGTCTGCCACGGGCCGGACGGCGCGGGCACCAGCGCGTACATATTCGAGGTTCACCCGGCCCTGGCCGCGTATCCTTTGACCGGCGAGGTGGCCACGGCCAGGAGCGACGGCTATCTCTACGGGATGATCCGGGTCGGTCGGGCCCTGATGCCGGCCTACGGCCACCAGATCAGCCACTATGACCGCTGGCACATCGTCAACTACGTGCGCCAGATGCAGGGGGTGGAGCCCGGATCGGACGAGGCCGACGGCGGCGACGGCGAGAGCGGTGACGGCGAGACGGTGCCTCCCGAGGGCGAGGTGAACTGATCCATGGCGCACCACGCGATCCCCTCCGAGGTCCCGCTGCGCTACCTGAAGCGCGGCACCACGGCCACCATGGTCGTGCGGCTGATGGTCTTCATCGGCATCGTGTCGTTCTTCGTGACCCTGTCGCGCGATTCGTCGCTCGCGTGGCAGTCGTACGTCGTCAACTGGAACTACTTCGCATCCATCGCGATGGGCGGTGTGATCGTCGGGGCCGTGACCTGGATCGTGAAGGCGAAGTGGAACTGGTCCGTGCGGCGGGTCCACCACTCGTTCGCCGCTTATCTGCCCATCGCTTTCGTGCTCTTCATCCCGATGCTCCTCAACCTGCGGGAGGACTACTTCCCGTGGATCGAGATGATGGCCGACGACCCGATCGTGCAGAAGAAGGCGGCGTACCTCAACGTCCCCTTCCTGGTGAGCCGGAATCTCGTTGGCGTGCTGGCGCTGTTCACGATGGCGTGCGGGTTCGTGTACCTGGCCCTGAGGCCGGATCTCGGGCGCGTCGGCGCGGCGCGGACGCCGCCCGCGGACGATTCGCGCGTCCGTTCATGGTGGCACGCGCGCTTCACGAGGGGCTGGAGGGGTCTGGCCGCCGAGGAGGCGCGCAGCTACCAGGTCATGACGACCATGGCCCCGGTTCTGGTGCTCGTCTACGTGACCGTAATGACGGTTCTGGCGTTCGACTGGGCGATGTCGCTCGAGCCGCACTGGTTCTCGACACTCTTCGGCGGGTGGTTCTTCATGGGCGCGCTGTGGGGCGGATTCGCGGCCACGGCTGTCGCGGCCGTGCTGCTCAGGCGGCGCGACGCGGTCTTCGGCGAGCACGTGGGCACGTCCGCGTTGTGGGACCTGGGGAAGCTGACCTTCGCCTTCGCGGTGTTCTGGACCTACCTGTTCTTCTCGCAGTACATCGTGATCTGGTACGGCAAGCTGCAGTGGGAGCAGGCGTGGATCAACACGCGGGCGGGCGACCCGTGGGGCGGCCTTTCGGCGACCGTCATCGTGCTGTGCTTCGTGGCGCCGTTCGCGGGGCTGCTCGGTGCACGGCCGAAGAAGACGCCGATCATCCTGCAGACCTTCGCCGCGGTGGTGCTGACGGGGCTGTGGCTGTGGCACTACATGCTGATCTTCCCCTCGCTGCATCACGAGGGCGACCCGGTGTTCTCAGTGGCCACGCCGCTGATCGGGCTCATGTTCCTGGGCCTGTTCCTGATGGCCGTGCGCTGGTTCCTGGCGACCTTCCCGGCGGTGCAGATGTGGCAGCCCGAAACGGATCCGGAGCCGCTGGAAGCCGAGGGTTAGTCAAGGGGTTAGTCCACCCCCTCGTCAACCTGCTGCGGCGGGGGCCTTACGGTTGGATCGCCGTGTCCGCGAGCACCGCAGGCAGGATCCGGTCCTGCAGGGCCAGCCAGCTGGAGAACTCGGGGCGCTCGTGCAGCGTCCAGCCGTTGAAGACGGAGATCAGGTCGTGCTCGGGGACCACGTGCATGAACTGGCCGCCGTATCCGTTGGCCGCGAAGATGCGCGTCTCGCCGTCTTCGTGGACGGGCACCCACCACTGGTAGCCGTATCCGGTGTCGGGGCGGTCGTTGGCCGGATTGACGTCGGGCACGACGGCCGAGGTGGATTCGCGCACCCAGTCCGCCGAAACGACCTGGCGACCATCCCACTCGCCCTGTCGCAGCATCAGGTAGCCGACCCGCGCGAGGTCGTGCGATGTCAGGTAAAGGCCGCCCTCCGAATCCACCTCACCTGCCGGTGTCGTCTTCCAGTAGTACTCGTCGATGCCGATCGGCTCGAAGAGATGCTCCTCGGCCCACGCGTCGACCCTCTGGCCGGTGGCTTCGTGCACGATCCTGCCCAGCATGACGCTCACGCCGTCGTTGTAGTCGAAGCGGGTGCCCGGCTCGACCGTGACCGGACGGCTCACCACGTAGTCGATCCAGGCGTCGCTCAGCTCCATGACCGTGGTCGGGTGCGTCCCGTCCTCGTAGGTCTGGCCCGGGGCTGCCCACGAGATGCCGCTGCGCATGGTCAGGAAGTCCTCGAGCGATGCGTCGGCGCGGCCGGGCTCCGACGGGTCTACGCCGTAGCCGGTGAAGTACGGCCAGGCTTCCGCCTCGACCGGGGGGATGTGTCCGGCGTCGACCGCGATGCCGAAGGCGACCGACAGGACGCTCTTGGTGACGGACTGGAGACTGTGCAGGCGCGTGTCCCGGTAGAACGGATGCCACGCGGGGTGGTCGTAGTTGTACTGGTGTTCGACCGTGTCTTCCTGCGCCGCGAGCAGCTCGACGTAGGTGTCGTGATGGTCCCAGTGATGGTCGGCGACGACGCGGCCGTTGCGGATGAGGAGGAAGTGGTCGATGAGGCCGTAGCGTCCCGCGTCGATGTCGGACACGAGCGCGTCGATCGCTGCGGGATCGATCCCCTCGGCGGCGGGAGTGGAGACGGGCCATTCGTCGCCGGGCCATGGGGGTTGGGTGGAAGCGGCCGGGGTTGCGCGGTCCTCGGGTGCGCAGGCGGCGACCGCGAGGCAGATGACGAGAGCGCTTGCCGTGTGGGTGAAGATGGGGTGGCCGCGTCGACGTTTCATGATGGTGAGTCCTCCTGCCGTGTGATTCGATCGAGCCGGTTGCGCACCTGGTAGCCGATGGATGCCAGAAGGCGCGCTTCGTGCGCGTCCAGAGTCGTCCTGGCGAATGCCGTGCGGAGGGTGCGCATGACGCTCTCCGCCTTGCGGGCCTTGAAGAAATCGATCCGCTCCAGACCCGCTTCGAGGGCAGCGTACATTTCCTCCAGTTCCTCCGCGGTGGCGGGTCCGAGAGAGCGCTTGCCCACCGGCAGGGAGCCGGTCTCGCCGGTTCCGGCCAGGAACAGCTCGTACGCCACCAGCAGCACCGCCTGCCCCAGGTTGAGCGAGGAGTATTCCGGCGTAGTCGGGATGACCATGACCTCGTGGCAGCGGTCGAGGGCGTCGTTCGAGAGGCCGCGGTCCTCACGGCCGAAGACAATCGCCACGGCCCCGTTGCGTGCGTGCCGGAGGATGCGTGGCGCGAGCTCGCGCGGCCGGGAGTAGTTGCGCTGCGCCGTGCGCGCGCGTGCGGACGTGCCCACCACGAAGGTGGCGTCGGCGAGGGCTTCGTCCAGCGAGTCCACCCGCGCTACGGCGTCGACGATGTGGCCGGTGCGGTGCGCGATTCCGGTGATCCGCCATGCGTCGTACTCGAGCGGGTTCACGACGGCGAGGCGGGCGAGGCCCATGTTCGCCATGGCGCGCACCGCCGCAGCGATATTGACCAGGTCCTGGGGCTCGTGCAGGACGACGGTCAGGTTCACCGGGTCGCTCCTTCGGGCTGGGCAATGCCGCGGGACACGAGGAGCGCCAGCACGATCAGAGCCGCGCCGGCCATGTAGGGGAAGGCGAGCCGGACGTCGAACAGCGCGCCGGCCATGGAGGGGCCGAGCACCCGTGCGAACGACCCTACGCTCTGGCCCACGCCGAGGACGCCGCCCTGACGCTCGGGGCTCGCCGCCCGTGACAGGAGGCCGAGAACCGCGGGCACCGCGCCGCCGTAGCCGATGCCCAGCAGGACCAGGCCCGCGAGCAGCAGCCGGAGGTCCGTCGCCAGCCCGATCACCAGAAGGCCGGCCGCGAACGGCACGGCGCTGTAGCGGAAGAGCCGGCGTTCCCCGATCCTTGGGACGAGCAGGCGGACGATGCCTCCCTGGTAGACGGCCGATACCAGCCCCAGCATGGCGAACAGATACCCCGCCTGGCGCGCTCCCAGGGCGAACCGCTCGGACGCCAGCAGGGACAGCGTGGGCTGCAGCGTGGAAAACGCCATCGTGATGAACAGGTAGCCCGCGAGGATGATCCTGATTTGCCCGGATGCGCGCACTTCGGTGAGGGCTGCGCCGAGGTTGAACCGTGAGGTCGTACGATCCTGCGATCGCCTCGACTCGGGGAGCCACAGTGCGGCGACCAGCGCGTTGGCGAAACAGAGCCCTGCCGCCACGTAGCCCGGTGCGGCCGGTGACCCGGGAGAGACACCGGCCAGGATACCCCCCAGCGCGGGACCGATCACGAACCCGAGGCCGAAGGCGGCGCCGATCAGGCCCATGTTGCCGGCCCGGCGCGTGGGGGGTGTTACATCGGCGATATACGCCTGGGCTACGGGGATGGTGGAGCCGCCGATCCCGCCGACGATCCGTGACAGGAACAGCAGCGCCAGGGAGTCGGCGCGGGCGAAGATGATGTACGCGGCCGCGCTTCCCAGCAGGCCGAGAATGAGGACGCGACGACGCCCGAAGCGGTCGGAAATCCGTCCCCACAACGGGGCCATGACCAGTTGGACGGCCGAGTATACCGTGACCAGAAGGCCGACCTGCAGGCCTGCCGCACCCAGATCGGTGGCATAGAAGGGAAGGAGCGGCAGGACGATGCCGAAGCCGACGAGATCGACCAGCACCGCCAGGAAAAGCAGGCCCAGCCGCCCGCGGGGTCGCACCACGGACTAACCCCGGTCCCGGTTGGGTCGCCGCCCGGGAGCGGCGGTGTGTCCGGGACCCGACACTAGGCGTCCCGGTCGTCGATGTCCCGGGAGTCCGCCTTCTTGCCGGCCTGGAGCGCCCCCTTGAAGTTCCGAATGCCGGAACCGAGGCCGCGTGCGATCTGGGGAATGCGCTTGGCGCCAAAAATGAGTACCAGGATTCCCAGAAGGAACACTATTTCCTGCAAGCCTATCTGGGGCACGGCCCCTCCTTCGGCAAGCTAGCCACGCAAGAGGTCCTTGGCGATGGTCTGCAACTGCATGTTGTCGGTTCCCTCGTAGATCGTGCCGATTTTAGAGTCGCGGTAGAGCTTCTCCACGGGATACTCCCGGGTGAACCCATAGCCGCCGTGAAGATCGATACACCGGGAAGATACCGCCTGTGCGGTCCTGGACGCGAACATCTTGGCCATCGCGCCCTCGCGCAGGAACCCGGCGCCCTGGTCCTTCAGACGGGCCGCGTTGTACACCAGCAGGCGTGACGCCTCAATGTCGGTGGCCATTTCCGCCAACTGGAACTGGACGCCCTGGAAGTCGGCAACCGGACGGCCGAACTGCTCACGCTCCTGCACGTAGCGGAGGGTGTGGTCGAATGCGCCCTGGGCCAGACCCACCATCTGGGCGCCGATTCCGATCCGGCCCTCGTTCAGCGTCTCGATGGCGACCTTGTAGCCCTGGCCCGGTTCCCCCAGCACGTTTCCGGCGGGCACGGGCACGTCGTCGAGCACGAGTTCCGTGGTGGACGAGGCGCGAATCCCGAGCTTGTCCTCCTTCTTCCCTACCGCGAAACCGGGCATTTGCCGTTCGACCAGGAAAGCGGTGATGCCCTTGTAGCCAAGTTCGGGCTGCACATTGGCGAAGACGATGAACAGGCCGGCCTCGGCACCGTTCGTGATCCACATCTTGCGTCCGTTGAGCACCCAGTCGTCTCCGTCCCGGATGGCCCGCAGGTCCAGTGCGAAAGCGTCCGAGCCGCTTCCCGCCTCCGAGAGGGCGTACGCGCCGACCGTGCCCGTGGCCAGCTTCGGCAGGTAGAGGCTCAACTGCTCTTCGGTTCCCCACTTCAGGAGCGCGTTGTTGACGAGCGTGTTCTGCACGTCGACGAGGACGCCCACCGAAGGATCCGCGCGCGAGAGCTCCTCGACCACGATCGTGGCCGTGAAGAACGAACTGCCGATGCCCCCGTAGTGCTCCGGAATCTCGATTGCCATGAAACCGAGTTCGAACAGCATCGAAATGAGCTCGGAATCCATCTGCTGCGCGGCGTCCATCCGCGATGCGCGCGGTGCGAGTTCCGACTCCGCGAAGTCGCGCACGGCCTCGCGGAACATGGCCTCATCGTCGCCGAGAACCGTAAGCGCCGGCGAATGGACCATTGTCGTCATGAGCCCTCCTGACGCGGGCAAAACCGTGACCTGACGCTTGCGCCGAGCGTGTTTCCGGGGGGTGATAATCTAACCTACGCACGAAAGTTCCGCATTGGATTCGGAGCGGCGGCTTGACGCCCTTCCGTCGCGCGGCTTTTTTTCTGTCGCTTTCAGACCCGAGACATTCCGAACCTCAAGCGAGGCCACCATGTCCTTGATCCCCGAAGGACTCAGGTACACGAACGAGCACGAGTATCTGAGAGAATCTGACGAGTCCGACATCTACTACGTCGGGATAACCGACTACGCCCAGGGCGAGCTCGGGGACGTGGTGTACGTGGAGCTGCCCGAGCCTGGCGATTCCTTGGCCCCGATGGACGTTTTCGGCACCATCGAGGCCGTGAAGGCCGTAAGCGACCTGTATTGTCCGGTCGCCGGCGAGGTCGTGGACGTCAACGCAGCGCTGGACGACGATCCCGAGTTGGTCAACAGCGATCCCTACGGGGAGGGGTGGATGATCCAGTTGCGCCTCGAGGACCCCGGCGAGGTGGAAACCCTGATGGACGCCGCGAGCTATGGAGCACACATCGGCGAATAACCCGCGATCCGGCCGCAATTGCCCCTGATGCCACAATCAATCAGACACCGACCCGATTTCCTCGCCCGCCACCTGGGCCCGAGCGCCGACGATGTCCGGGAAATGCTCGAGGTGGTGGGATGTGACAGCCTGGACCAGTTGATGCACGAGACGGTGCCTCCTGCGATTCGCTTCCGGGGCCCGCTGCGAATCCCCGAGGGGCTGCCCGAAGCGGAACTCCTGGCCCGTCTGCGCGAGGTTGCGTCCGACAACGAGGTCTGGCGGAGCTACCTGGGGATGGGGTATTCCGGCACGATCACACCGGGGGTCATTCAGCGCAACATACTGGAGAACCCCGGCTGGTATACGCAGTACACGCCGTACCAGGCCGAAATCGCCCAGGGCCGGCTTGAAGCCCTGCTCAACTTCCAGACGGCGATCATGGACCTTACGGGTCTGGGAATCGCCAACGCGTCGCTGCTCGACGAGGCGACCGCGGCCGCCGAGGCGATGTTCATGCTCTACGGTCAGGGCAGGAAGCGCCGCAGGTCCGTCTTTCTCGTGGCCGAGGATTGCCACCCCCAGACCATCGGCGTTGTGAGAACCCGTGCGGAACCGCTCGGGATCGAGGTTCGGGAGGGTCCTTTCGCTGATTTCGTCCTTGACGAGTCGGTGTTCGGCGTGCTCGTTCAGTACCCGGCCACCGACGGGGGCGTACACGACTACAGGTCCATGTGCCGGGCGGCTCACGAAGCCGGCGCCAGCGTCGTCGTGGCCGCCGATCTCCTGTCGCTCGCGCTCCTTACGCCACCTGCCGAGTTCGGGGCGGACGTGGCTGTCGGCAGCAGCCAGCGGTTCGGCGTGCCGATGGGCTACGGTGGTCCCCACGCCGGGTATATCGCGTCCCGCGAGAAGTTCAAGCGGAAGCTCCCCGGGCGCATCATCGGGGTGGCCGTCGACGCCCACGGGAACCCCGCCCTCAGGATGGCGCTTCAGACCCGGGAACAGCACATTCGGCGCGAAAGGGCAACCTCGAACATCTGCACCGCGCAGGTCCTGCTTGCGGTCATGGCCGGGATGTACGCCGCGTATCACGGGCCCGAGGGGATCCGTGAAATCGCGGCCCGCGTTCGCAAACAGGCCGCGACGCTTGCACGTGGATTGGAGGCGGCGGGGAACGAAATCGTGCACGGGCTCTACTTCGACACGCTGCGCGTAAGACCTTCCGCCGGATCGGAGGCGGTGCTCGCCGCCGCGCGCCAGGCGCGTATCAACCTCAGGGACTTCGCAGACGGCACGATCGGGGTCGCGCTGGATGAGACCGTCACGCCCGCGGATGTGGACGATCTGCTCGCCGTTTTCGGCGCCGCCGGCTCTTCGACCGAACTGGCGGCTTCCTTCGATCCGGATCCGTACCCGACGGCGCTCCGGCGCTCCAGCCCCTTCCTGACCCATCCCGTGTTCAACTCGTACCACTCCGAGACGGAGATGCTGCGCTACATCCACCGGCTCGAGTCGCGGGACCTTTCGCTCAACACCAGCATGATCCCGTTGGGGTCGTGCACGATGAAACTGAACGCCACGACCCAGATGACCCCGGTGACGTGGCCCGAATTCGGAGCCCTGCACCCCTTCGCGCCACGTGAACAGGCCCGTGGCTACGACCGCATCGTTACGGATCTGCAGGAGTGGCTGGCGGAGATCAGCGGGCTGCCCGCGGTGTCGCTGCAACCCAACTCGGGCGCTCAGGGGGAGTACACGGGCCTTCTGGTGATCCGTGCGCGTCATCGGGACCTGGGGCAGGACCGCGACATCTGCCTGATTCCCTCGTCGGCCCACGGAACCAACCCGGCGAGCGCCGTCCTGGCGGGCATGAAAGTCGTCGTCGTCCGCTGCGACGACCGCGGCAACGTGGATGTCGAGGATCTGGCGGCGAAGGCCGCGCGGCATGCGGACCGCCTGGCGGCCGTCATGGTCACGTATCCGTCGACCCACGGCGTTTTCGAGGAGGAGATCCGGACCGTCTGCGACATCGTTCACGGGCACGGCGGATACGTCTACCTGGACGGAGCCAACCTGAACGCGCAGGTGGGGCTTTGCCGACCCGGCGACTACGGTGCGGACGTGATCCACATCAACCTCCACAAGACGTTCGCGATCCCCCATGGCGGCGGCGGCCCGGGCATGGGTCCGATCTGCGCGACCGAGGAACTCGCGCCGTACCTGCCCGGCCACCCCGTCGTGCCCGTCGGGGGCGAGACCGCGATCGGGCCGGTAGCCGCGGCACCGTGGGGAAGCGCCAGCATTCTGCTGATCTCGTGGGCGTACATCGCGCTGCTTGGCCGCGACGGTGTTACGGAGGCCACGAGAACCGCGATCCTCAATGCCAACTACATGGCGATGCGGCTGGAGGACCATTTCGACATCCTCTACTGGTGGGGAAGCGGGAGCGGGCGCGTGGCCCACGAGTTCATCGTGGATCTGCGGCCGCTGAAGAAGGCCACGGGGATCTCGGAGGAGGACGTGGCCAAGCGCCTCATGGACTACGGCTTCCACGCGCCCACGATGGCGTTTCCGGTGCCCGGCACGATCATGATCGAGCCCACCGAGAGCGAGTCGAAGGCGGAGCTGGACCGTTTCTGCCAGGCCCTGATATCGATTCGGGCCGAGATTCAGCAGGTCGAGCTGGGACTGCAGGATCGGCTCGACAACGCACTGAAGAACGCGCCGCATACGGCGAGGACCGTCACTTCCGATGAATGGAACCACGCGTACACGCGCAACCAGGCCGCCTTTCCGGCTCCCTGGCTGCTGGAGCACAAGTTCTGGCCGCACGTGGGACGCGTGAACAATGCCTGGGGAGACCGCAACCTGGTCTGCTCCTGTCCCCCGGTGGAACAGTACGAAACGCAGGAGGCGTGACCGGTGCGGACGTCCTCGTGCTCCGGTGCCGTTCCGTTTCCCTGCAACCGCGCCTTGCCTGAGAAGGAGAAGACCCCGTGCCCAAGCTGACTTTTCACGGCCAGTCCACCTTCAGCATCGAGACCGACGACGGCACCCGTCTGGTCATCGATCCGTTTTTCGACGACAATCCGGTCTCTGACATCAAGCGCGCCGAGGTTGGAGCGGTGGACTTCATCCTCTGCACACACGGCCACTTCGACCACTTTGCCGACGCCCTGCCACTGGCGAAGGAAACCGGCGCCACGCTGGTGTCGACCTTCGAGATCGTCTCGTTTGCCGAGACCCAGGGAGTCGCGAACGGCCATCCACTGCACATCGGGGGTGGCTACGACTTTCCCTTCGGCCGCGTCAAGATGACCGCCGCCCTGCACGGGGGTCAGGTGCACGGAGACACGACCGGGCAGTTCACCACCGTGCCCGGCGGATTCCTGATGCACCTCGACGGGACCCGGATCTACCACGCGGGCGATACCGCGCTGCTCATGGACATGCAGCTGCTGCGCGGCAAAGTGGACGTTGCCATCCTGCCCATCGGCGACAATTTCACGATGGGTCCGGAGGACGCGGCGGAGGCGGTCGGGTTCATCGAGCCCGATGTTGTGATTCCGGTCCACTACAATACCTGGCCTCTCATCGCGCAGGATCCCGAGCGCTTCCGCGCGCTCGTGGGGGACCGGGCAGCCGTACAGGTCATGAGTCCGGGAGATGTCTACGTTCCCTGACGCATCCCGCGGCGGGCCGTCCGCGGCGAGCAACGGATCCGGCGGCCTGAACTGGCGCGTCCTCCTGGACGGAGGACTCCCGGGAACGACCAACATGGCGCGCGACCACGCGCTCGCGCTTGGCGCACGTCCCGGCGAGGGCACCGTGCGCTTCTACCGCTGGGCGGCCGCAACACTCTCGCTCGGACGCAACGAACCCGTCACCGTCGGATACCGGGACCTGCTCCGCCGTCATCCCGAAATGGAAGCGGTGCGCCGTCCCACCGGTGGCCGCGCGGTGATCCACGACCGCGAATTCACGTACTGCGTCGTCCTTCCGGCGCGCGCGTTCGGAGGACTCCGGCTTGCCTACGCGAGGATCAACCGGGGCCTGCTGCGGGGGTTGCGGCGTCTGGGCGTCGATGCCGGGGGCGCCGCCGGCAAGGCCGCCGCGCCCGATGCGGGTCCGTGTTTTCTCGAGCCGGCCGAAGGAGAGGTGGTGGTTCGGGGGCGAAAGCTCGTGGGGAGCGCACAGGCCAGGATCGGGGGGGCGATCCTCCAGCACGGGTCTTTGCTCCTGGTGGCCGACCAGAGCGCGCTGTTCACGGAGACCGGGGCTCAGGGTCCTGGCGGGAATGGGGCGAGTCAGCGGCGCGGTGCGGGCGCGACGGTTGCCGCGGCCCGGACCGACCCTCCGATCACGTTGGCCGAGATCCTTGGCGTGGTTCCGCGGTGGGAGGACCTGGTGGACGCATTTCGTTGCGGATTCGCCGAGGAATTCGGGGGACTTTGGGCCCCCGGCGAAATGACGCGCGAGGAAATGGCGACGGCGACGAGGCTGGAAACGAAGTACGGTTCCGGCGAGTGGACATGGCGACGATGAGCGGGTTGATGAACAGGGCCGGGATTGCGTTGCCCCGGTTCCGCGCCGGGACGTGGCCGGCCCGCGCTCCTGCATCCTTGACAGTCCCCCGAGCGATACTCATTATGGCAAGCCGTTGCGAAAAGGGTCCGGAAGTCCGAGACTCCAAGGGTCGCGCGCTGGGCGCGGCCAACTTCAACCATCAGCACAGGACCGAAAGCAGGAGGTTCCCTTGGCCAGCTTGATGACCGTGTTCGACGTACTGCTTCAGCTTCCCGGAATGGAAGCTCCGGATCTCACCTTCACCGAGCAGATGGTCCAGTCCTGGGAGGACGCCGGCGACATGCGCTGGCCGCTCGGGGCCTGCGTGGTGGTGGGTATCATCGTGATCATCTGGAAGTTGATCGACATCTTCCGCAAGAGCAGCGCCACGAGGAAGGTTCTACGGGCGGTCGACGGACTCCTCGCGCAGCACCAGATCAAGGAGGCGCTGGAGCTCACGCGCGAGTCCGACTCCCCGGCTGCGAACATCCTCTACGCGGGGCTCGAGCGTCAGGACGAGGGAACGGATCGCGTGATGAAGGCCATCGAGAACCAGGGCCTCATCGAGCTGTCCAAGCTGGAGAGCGGGCTTGTCATTCTCGCGACGCTCACCAACGTCGCGCCCCTGCTGGGCTTCCTCGGGACGGTGATGGGGATGATCGCCGCCTTCCAGGCGATCGAGCTGGCGGGCGAGGTGGACGCCACCACGGTTGCGTCGGGGATCAAGATCGCCCTTACGACCACCGCGGCCGGGCTCGCGATCGCGATCCCGGTGAGCATCGCCCACAACTACTTCGTGTCGCGGATCGACCACCTCGTGATCGACATGGAGGAGTCGGCGCAGAAGATGATCGACGCCCTCTTCGCGATGCAGACGGGCCGGTCGGCCGGCGACTAGGCAGATCCCCCGCTCCGGGCAGTCCGCGTGCGCCGTTCCCGCCCTTTTGAAGCGGGAATCGCGGCGCGGGCTGCCCGGTTGTCTTTTTCTGACGGCGGCCTTCTCCGCTGCCTGTGCCGCCAGCCCCCTTTCGGGCCAGGAGCAACCCCGGGTCGCCACAGGCGCGTCCATTCCCGATTCGATCCGTCAGGATCTGGCGGACGGTCGCCACTGGAAGGCCAGCCGCGCACTGCGGTCGCACCTCGGACCGGTCGAATCGGCGTCCTGGGCCGACCGTCTCGTGCTGGCGGAAGCCGAAACCGGGTGGAAGAACTGGGACGGGGCCATCGCGGCGCTCACGCCCGGAGTGGATGACGCGGAGGCCGTGCCGCCGCGCGTCTGGTTCGTGCTCGGCAGCGCGCGGCAGGCAGCGGGCGATGCCGCGGGAGCCGTGTCCGCGTTCACCCGCTTCGTGGAAACCGACGCTGCGGACGCCCGCGAGACACTGGTCGTGCATTCCCGCCTGGCCCGTTCCGCGGCGGCAGGGGGCGTGCCGGACCTTGCGGTCGAGCAAGTAGGCGCGATTGGCGACCGGGCGCCGCCGCTGGCCGATTGGACGGCGCTGGCGGCGGCGCGTGTTCTCTCCGATGTGGGTGAGGCGGGGGCGGTGCGCAGCCTGCTTGGGCTGGTGGGCGATCCGGCTGTCCGAGGGCTGGGTTGGGCGCTGGAGATGGATGCATGGGCTGCTGCGGGCGACACCGCACGTGCGCTCGAGTCCCTTGTGGCCGTGGCGTCGGGGGGCAGGGATGTCTCCACGGCGGCGCGGACCGGGCTGCTTGACCGCGAATGGCGCTTCCGGCTGGCGCTGGGCGACTCGGACGGGTCGGTCGCCGCAATGGAAGACCTGTTGCGGCACACGACCCGCGGGTCGGCCGCGACGGAAGCCGCGATGGCGCACTGGCGCGTGGCTGCCGGCTCCGGTCCGGAGGTTCTGCGGCTCGTCGCGGCGGCCATGGGAAGCGGTGGCGAGTTCGGTTTCGCGGTGCGCGCCTGGAGGCTGGTGACCACTCGGGGCGGCACGCTCACCGACCGCGATCGCCTTGCCCTGGCACGCGCCTACAACGGCAGCGGTGACCGCGCCCGGGCGGTGGAGGTCTACCGGGAGCTCTCCGGCGCCGAGGACGCGGGGATCGCGGCCGGAGCGCTGCAGGCGTGGGCGGCCATCCGGTCCCGGCAGGGACGGCACGGAGACGCGCGCACGCTGCAGGACCGCCTCGTGGAGCGGTTTCCGGGCAGTCAGGCGGCGCTGGACGTCGTGTTCTTCCGGGGCGATGACCACCAGGACGCGGGGCGGCTGGACCAGGCTGTCGACCACTATCGGCAGGTCGTCTCGATGTCTCCCTCGGCCGACCGGGCCGGACTGGCGAGGATGCGGTGGGGCCAGATTCACCTGGCCCGGAACGAGACCGAGGCGGCGCGCCAGGTCTTCCTGGGGTACGTGGACGACTTTCCCGGCGGACGTCGGTGGGAGGAGGCGAGCTACTGGGCGGCGCACGCGGCCGACCAGGCCGGTGATTCGGCGGCTGCCGAGGCACTCCGGGCCCGGATCCGGGAAGAGAGTCCGACGTCCTACTACGCGTTCCTCGCCGATCCGTCCGCGGACTCGGTGTTCCGCCCGGCCCTGGCCGACACGGGCGCCCCTGCCGAAGGGGCAGGCGTCCCTGCCGGCGACGCGGCCGTTCCCGCCGCTCCTGAATGGCTTGCGCCCGAAATGGAGATGCTGGCGTTGCTGGACGACGCCGGGCTGGACGATGCGGTGGCTTCGCGAATCGCTTCGATGAGGGCCATGGCCGGTGATTCGTCTGAATCCCTGCTCCGCCTCGCGGTGGCGCTCCACGCCGCCGGACACGTGCTCGAGGGGATTCGCGTGGGACTGCAGCTTCGCGGCCAGGGCCGGCCCTGGGACCGGACGCTGCTTCAGGTCGTGTACCCGTTTCCCCACCGCGAGCTGCTGGAGTCGCGTGCGCGCGACCTCGGGCTGGACCCGTATCTGGTCGCCGGAATCATCCGTCAGGAGAGCGCCTTCGTGCCCGATATCGTTTCGCCGGCGGGGGCGATCGGTCTGATGCAGGTGATGCCGGCGACCGGGCGGCAGCTGGCGGGCCGGATCGGACCCCGCGGTTTTCGCTCCGAAACGCTCGAGACCGCGGAACTGAACGTGCACCTGGGCGCCCGATTCCTGGCGGACCTGATGCGCCGCTACGAAGGCGACATCCCGCTGGTCCTGTCGGCGTACAACGCGGGACCGAGCCGCGCCAACCGCTGGCGGCGTTTTCCGGAGGCGGAGGACCCCCACCGCTTCACCGAGCGCATCCCCTTCGCCGAGACGCGCGGCTACGTGAAGAACGTGGTGCGGAATCGGGCGCTCTACCGGTGGCTGTACGGAGAGGCCGGGGCTCCGGGACCGGCCTCATGATCGAGACGCTGCAGCTGACCCGCTACTTCGACCGCAAGGCAGCCGTCCAGGAACTCGACATGCAGGTCGAGCCGGGCGAGATACTCGGCTTTCTGGGGCCGAACGGAGCGGGCAAGACCACCACCGTGAAGATCCTCACCTGCATGATCAGGCCATCGCAGGGTTCGGCCCGGGTGGCGGGCTTCGATGTGGTGCAGGACCCCATGGAGGTAAAGAGGCGACTGGGGTACGTGCCGGAGGCGGGGGCGATGTACGAGGCCCTTACCGCGCGCGAATACCTCATGATGGTCGCAAACCTGCGGGGCATCGAGGCCGAGTCCGCCGGCAGGAGGATCGACGAGTTGCTGGATCTCTTCGGGATGCTCGCCGCGCTGGATCAGCCTCTTTCGGAGCACTCCAAGGGTATGAAGCAGAAGGTGCTGATCACCTCGGCGCTGATCGGCAACCCGGAAGTTCTTTTCCTGGACGAACCCCTGAACGGTATGGATGCCAATGCCGCCCTGGTGGTGAAGGAACTGCTTCGTGAATTGGCCTCGCAGGGGCGGACGATCCTCTTCTGCTCGCACATCCTGGAAGTGGTGGAACGGATCTGTACCCGGATTGTGATCATCGACGAAGGGCGCAAGGTCGCTGAAGGCAGCGCCGCCACGATCGCCGCCAGGACGGGTGCCACAAACCTCGAGCAGGCGTTTGCCCGACTGACGGGGGTGCGTGACGCGGCAGAGGTCACCCGTGGGCTCCTCACCGCACTGGATTCGGACACGACCTGATGATCGCACGGTGGGTGGTCGAAGCCACGGGAGCCGACTACTCCCAGTGGCGCGTCCTCAGCAGGACGATGCTGAAGAACCAGCTGCGCACGGCCAAGACCCTGCAAACGACGACCGCGAAGGAACAGCGCCGCCGCAAGATCCCCTGGGGTACGCTCGTGATGTATGGTCTGTTCGGGCTCTACAACAGCTTCATCGCCGCGGAAGTGCCGGGTGCCTTCATGTCGGGCACGCTGGTGCTCCTCATGATCTGCATCATGATCGCGACGTCGATCCTGGTCGACTTCCAGTCGGTGGTCGTTTCGGCGAACGACTACGAGATCCTGGGCTACCAGCCCATCTCCTCGCGAACCTACTTCGTCGTGAAGGTTACCAGTGTCCTGCTCTACACCGGCATCATCGGCGGTCTGATGGGCGGATTCGCGACGATTTCGTTTCTGGTGGTCTACGGTCCGCTGGTTGCCGCGGCGTGGATCGCGGCGGTGGCCGGGGTCATCGTCTGGACCACGCTGGCGATGGTGTACATGTATGCCATGATGATTCACCTGATCCCGCAGCGACGCCTGCGGCGCGTGCTTTCCTACCTGCAGCTCGTAGCGGGATTCGCGGTATTCGCTCCGCTGGCCCTGGTCACGCTGACAGACTGGCTGCCGACCAGCGCGGTCAACCCGCCGATACAGCTCCTGGTGCTGCCTTCGACATGGTTCGCGAGCCTTCTTTCCCTCGCCGAAGGGAACTGGAGCGCGTCGATCCTCCTGTCCACGGCCGTCGCGTTCGGGAGCATCTTCGTTCTCGTTCGCTACGTCGGGGGCAGGCTGTCGTTGTCCTACGCCGAGCGCCTGGGCGCGATCGCGTCCAGAAGCACGGTTGTGCGGCGGCCGCGGGTGGCTGGACGACCCGCACGTCTCAGGATGTCTCCCGAGTTGCGTGCCGTCGCGACGCTGGTGCGCGGGCAGTTCCGGGACGACATGAACTTCAGGCTCGGTGTTCTCGCCGTCCTGCCGGTCACGGTGCTTTACGTCTTCATGGGGCTCAGGGACGGACCGCTGCCCGACCCCTTCGTGGAGCTGGGCTTCGGCGCAAGCAACCTGTTTCTCATTCACCTCGCCGTGCTGGGCATGCCGCTGATGCTGATGGAGCACCTCTTCCGGAGCGAGTCCTACAAGGCCGCCTGGGTTTTTTTCGCGGCCCCCGTCGATCGGGCGCGGCTGGTCAGCAACTCCGGCAACTGCGTGACCGTCTTCTTCCTGATCCCGTATCTTGTCATGCTCGCCGGGGTCCTCGCCTGGGCGTTTGGCAATTTTTGGCATGCCGTGGCACACGTGCTGTTGCTCGGGCTCATGGCCCACCTCTTGGTCCACACGGTGCTGATCGCCGCGCCGCGTCTTCCCTTTGCGGCGCCGCCCCGCGCCGGGGGGAAAATCGGTGCGGTGATGGGGGTCATGCTCCTCGGAATGGTTGGCGTGGGGCTGTTGCCGCTGTTGTTCTGGGTGGCCTACGTGCACCCGCTGAATACCGTGGTGGTCATCGCCGTGCTGACGGTGGCGGCCTTGCTGATGCCCCGGCACGTGACGCGCAGGGTGCGCGACCGGGTCGGGGAGCTGGAGTTCACCGGATAGCGCGAAGCCTGACGTAACGTCAGGGTGGCCATCGCGCCCGGCGCCCCTTGCTTGACGCCCGCGGCCGCGGATCCCCATCATGCAGCCGGCACCACGGTCACGGTCGTGTTCCTCGCCGGAAGCGGCCGACAGTACAACACTTCTTCGAAGGATGGCAGGGATGGCGAGAGGGACGGTCAAATGGTTCAATGATGCAAAGGGCTACGGATTCATCTCCCGGTCCTCGGGCGACGACGTCTTCGTTCACTTCACCTCGATCCAGGGTGAGGGCTTTCGAACCCTCGCCGAGGGAGACGAGGTGGAGTTCGAACTCCGGGAAACGGAACGCGGCCTGCAGGCGGCCAACGTGATTCGAGCCTGACCGTCCCAGCGACTTAGTGAAGGATGTTGCGGGATCGCAGGTGGGCGATCACCGCTCCGATCATGAATGGCCTGACGCGATAGCGATCCGCCCGCGCGGGAGTCCGGTCATACGATCCACCGTCCGCGGCGGGGACTTCGATCACCTGCTGGTCCAGGAGAGACCGAAACGTGTGCGGAGCCTGGGCCGCGGGAGCGCGCACGACCTCGCGGTATTCCTCGACGGAGAGTGTGCCGTGATCGAGGATCGCCTTCAGGGCGAAACTCTGAGTCAGGTCGAGCATCTCCAGTTGCGGGCTGAGCGGCTCCAGCGGCTGGACCAGCAGGCTGCCCTCGAGGGACTGGAAATCGGCGGACCTCAACCAATGGAAGAGGGCAAGCCGGATGGAGCCCTGGGAGGCCCTGTGCAGCCGCTCGAAGTAGTTCCGCTCGATCAGTTGTTGCTGCTTGTCGCTTCGGCCTATCTGCTGCGCGTGCGTGCGGATCGCGTCACGTCGCCGCGTGGGCTCGGCGTACTGCAGGGGGAGGCCGCTGCGCAGGTGGCGGGCGAGTATCGCCTCACGCAGTTGATCGGCTGTCAGGGGCGTGAGTGAGAGGCGCTTGACGTCGGCCAGGTAGCCGGGTGCGCGTTTGCGGACCAGTTGCCAGGCCGGTGAAGACAGTGACACGACCCAGAAGATCCGGGCCTCGGTCCTGGTCATGACGCCGAGGAGACGCTCGAACAGACGACTTCCGCCCCGCACGCGGAGGTGCAGGTGTTCCGCGCTCTCGAGGATGACAACACCGGGGGTCGCGTCGGGTGGAGCTTCCAGAATGTGATCGGCGAGGAGGTCAAGGTCGTCGGTTCCTTCGACGCCCAGCCAGTCGCCCAGGGCGGCCGCGAGTTCGGCCTCGGTGCGAATGCGCGTTTGCAGGATCTTCCTGGCGACACGCGGCTCGTCGTCGGCAAGGCGCGCTGCGGCGACGTTCAGGAAGCTCGTGATGCCGGCGCCCGGGGGGGACACCACGACCTGGCATCCGGGCCCGCCGTTCCGCCAGCGCGCCCACGACGCCGCAAGTTCGGCAAGGGCGTTCTCCCTTCCGGCGAGCAGTCGCGGATCCGTCAGGGGCTCGAAGGCGAACAGGCGCCGGTAGACGACCGGCAGCGTGCGTGCGAACTCCGCCGCCGATGCCAGCGTGTGCTCACGGAGATCGGTGGCGCCCGGAGGCGGTGGGCGGATGCCCAGCGTGCTGGCCAGGGGACGCAACAGCCTGCCCAGGCTCCGAATCCCCACCGCAACCCCGCGGCCCACCTGGACGAGACGTTCCCGCCAGCGCCGCCAATCCCGTGCTACCTCGGTCGCGACGTAGGAACGCGCGTCCAGGTAGCCGGCGGTCAGGCGGTCGGCGGTAACCCGGCGCCCGAGCCGTTCGGTGCCCTCGTCGACCTCGGCGATGGCGTCCTGCGTCGCCGCATCCAATCCGCCTTGCAGCGCCTTGCGCGCCCGCGCAGCCTTGTTGAGCGCCCTCTCGAGTCCGTTGGAGACCAGCGCGATCGCCTGTTCCGATTCGGCGGCGCCTGCGTCCGAAGTCTCCGCGATCGCTGCCTCATACCCGTAGGAGGATACTTCAAGGAGCTCGGCGACCTGCGTATGCACTTCCTCCAGCGCACGCACCATCGCCCGCGGTGCCGTACGAATGCGCTCCATTCTCAGCGTATCGAACGCCTGGACGGCCGCGTCCCGCAACTCGACCTCCCGCACGTCCCGTCCCGGTCCGCGCATGCGCTCCCCGGGACCGGGAATGTCGTGAACGGTCAGGGATTCCGGCAGTTGGAGGCACAGGGCCTCGATGTCCGCAACGGCCTCCTCGGCCCCGGCCGTCAGGTCGCGGGCGACACGGGACGGTGCATGCAGGGCTTCGGCCGCTTCCCTCAGACGCTCGTTCGTTGTTGTCTGCTCCTCTTGCAGAGCGTTCGGCACTCCCGCCCGGACGGAAGCCGATCGGGCTACCCGAGCGAGCCCGGCGCGCAGTACGCGTACCACCGCCTGCAATACGTCGTCCGCCTCCGCGGCCGAAGCTGCCCAGCCCTCGACCATGCGCCGGCCGATCGCGCGAGTGCCGCTTGTCGCCCCGAGAAGGCGCTGATACAGCTCCAGCCGGTTTGCCGTCTGCTCGGCCCACTCGTCCCAGCGACGCGCGAGCCCCGAATGTTCCCAGGCCCCCGGCGTGCCGGCGTCCCCCGCACCCGCGAACGTCCCTGCCACGGCTACGGTCGCCTGCAGGCGGTGTGCGAGCTGGCCGAAATCCTGCCCCTTCTCGCGCCCCGATGCCTTTGTGACCCCGTCGAGCAGGGCCTTCAGCTTGCCGTGGAGCGTATTGGCGGCTTCCAGCACCCGGTCGGCCTCATCCGGAACCGCTGAGCCGTCCTCGCCGGCGCCGACCCACGCGGACCACGCGCGCTCCATGTGCCCCAGCCATTCGGCCCGATCGCGCTGGCTGGAGCGGAAGGCACGGATCTGCGCCGCAAGCACCTGCGACGCGAGATGAGCGCGCGCCAGGCGGGCGACGGCGACATCGTGGTCGGTGCGCCGCCACACGATAGGGCGTAACGCCCGTGCGGCGAACCGCTTGAGCCGCTCTGCCGCCCGCAGGCCGGGACGGCCGTGGAGGGCACTGGATGCCACCGGAGCCCGTACGAGGGCAGGGAGATCGCCCAAGGCTGCACGCACGTCCTCGGTGGTCGCGGCGAGGCGGTCGTGGAGCTGCCTGGCGAGGTCGTCGCGACGGAGAGCGAGGCGGATGGGCTTGAGCACGTCCCGCGCGGTGCGGCGGTGGTATTCTCCCTCGTCGTGCTCGCCGGCGGTGAACTGTTCGATAGCTGCCGCGTGGGCGGCGACCGCGTGAGCGAGGACCTGGCGAACGTGTTGCCAGGCTCGGTCGTCCTGGTCCTGCCACAGGGCGCGGTAGGGATCGTGAACGGCGGTGGCGACCGCGGCGACGATCTCGTCGTCCGTCATTCGGGGCGGGGCACGATCGACCGCGAGCGGGGGGCCGGACTGGTTCACGTTGCCGCCGGACCACCGGAAACGGGCGCGTCGGCCGGGTCGACGGGCGGATACCATTCGTGCTCCGCTGCCAGGCCCTCGGCCCTGAAGCCTTCCCGGGCGCGCTCGGTGATGTCGCTTTGCAGAAGGAACTCGAAACGCGGATCGAGCACGTAGGCACGCACCCTTACGCGGGTCACGAAGGTGGTGCGGAACTGGTCCGAAACGAAGACCTGGATCGGCTTTTCGAGGAAGACGTATTGCGACGTCACGGCCGCGTCGAAAGCGATCTCCCTGGCCGTTTTCTCGTCGATCCGGCCGGGAAGATACAGGTCCGTGACCACCTGGCAGTTGAGCTGGCCGGCGTTGGCGTTGGCCACCTGTTCCTGCACGACCTGGGAGTTCGGGACGGTCACGAGGTTGTCGTCGGCGGTCACGATGCGTGTCGAACGCAGGCCGATCGAGACCACTTCCCCGTATGTCCCGCCAACCGAGATCTTGTCACCGACCTGGAAGGGCTGGTCGAACACGACGATCAGGCCGCCGAAGACGTTCTTGAGCAGATCCTGCGCCGCGAAGCCGAGTGCGACCCCGAGTGCCGCGCTCGCGGCGAGCAGTCCCTGGGCATCGACCCGGAAGATCGTGCGCACGATCAGGTAGCCCGCGAGCCCCCACAGCAGCATGCGCGTGATGGGGATCAACCATTTGAAGGTGAGTCTGCGCCGGACGCTGCGTTGGGCGAGGGTCTCCAGGATCCAGATGAGGGCGCGGATCAGGAAATGGAAGACCACGAGCACGACGAGCGACCAGAAGATGCTGATCCCGAGACCCTGGACTTCATCCCGCGCCTCCTCGAGATCGAGCCCCTGGCCCTCGTCCACGGCTGTGTCGGCGGGCACCGTCCCCTCCGCTCCCGCGGCCTCCATCAACTCCAGCCGGTCGAGGATACGTTCCTGAGCGGCCATGATCTCGGTGAGCCTGGCCGAGAGGGAGTCGATGGCCGCCGAGCCCGGCGCGACCGCGGTATCCGTTGCCGCCTCGATCGCCAGGGCTACCGAGTCGGTCGCTGTCACCGAGTCCGCCGGAGGCGTCTGCACGGTGTCGGGGACCGCGGGCTGCTCCAAAGCGGGCGTCGGTGCCGTGTCGGCCACTGCGGGCGTCTGTGCCGCGTCGGCCCCGCCGCCTGGCGGATCCTCCTCGCCGCACCCCGCCAGCACCATGAGTGCCAGGACGCCCATCGCGAACGCCTGGTGCCGGGCACGGTGAGACGGCCGGGACGGGATTCTCATCAACCTGCCGCCGAAAGTCGCATCTTTGCCGCCGTTGTTCAGTTCGGAACTCGTTATATTGCCTTGCCGGTCCGCTTGCAAGTTACTCCGGGGCCCCGTGCCGGCCCAAGCGCAGCGTGCCTCCGTCCGGGCGCCGGGGACCGGGCCGAATTCGGCCGACCTATGGAAATCCCACCCAAAACTGCGCCACGCATCTTTCTTATCGATGCATACGCGCTGATCTATCGTTCCTTCTTCGCGTTCCTGAACCGGCCGCTCACGAACGCCCGGGGCGAGAACACGTCGGCGCCCTTCGGCTTTGCCAACTTCCTCTACGGCATCCGGGACGACTACGAGCCCGACTACATCGCGGTCGTTTTCGACGCGGGGCGCAGTCACCGCGAGAAGCTCTACCCGGAGTACAAGGCCACGCGCGAGAAAATGCCCGAAGAGCTGCGCAACAGCCTTCCCAGGATTCGGGAGATGGTCGAGGCCTTCCGGGACCGGGTGATCGCGGTCGAGGGGTGGGAGGCGGATGACGTGATCGGGACACTGGCGGCGCGCGCGGCGACTGCGGGGCTGGAGGTCGTGATCGTCTCGGGCGACAAGGACTTCTTTCAGCTGGTGGGTCCCGGTGTGCAGCTGCTGAATCCCGGAAGGGGCGGGCCGCACGGGGTGGCGGCCAATTGGGTGGATGAAGCGGCGGCGACGAGGAAGCTGGGAGTCGCGCCCGGCCAGGTCGTGGACTATCTGGCGCTCGTCGGGGACAGCTCGGACAATGTGCCCGGGGCTCCGGGAATCGGCCCCAAGACGGCGGTGAAGCTCCTGGATCAGTACGGGACCCTCGACGACGTGCTTTCGCGGGCCGGGGAAGTGAAGGCCAAGCGACCGCGCGAGTCCCTGCTCGAGCACCGGGAACAGATCCTCCTGTCCAGGGAACTGGTCACGATTCGCACCGACCTTGCACTCGACACCGATCTGGAGGACCTGCGGACTTCGGATCCCGACAACGAGCGCCTACGGACCCTGTTTGTCGACCTGGAATTCCGGACCCTGCTGGACCGCCTGGACGCCGAGGCCGGCGGCGGCACGGCCGAGAGCGATCCTCCGGTGGCGCAGTCCAGGCGAGTGCTCGTGACGGATCCGGGTCAGCTGCGGGAGGTCGCGCAGGCTTGCCGAAAGCAGGGACGGATGGCCGTGGCGGTGTTGAACCGCAGCCTGCAACCCACGCGCGGCGGTGTGGCCGGTGTGGCTGTTGCCGCCGAAGCGGACACCTCCTACTACCTGCCGGTCGGGCACGAGACCACGATGTCACTGGCGCTCGGGGAGGGAGACGACACGCACCCATCCAATCTGCCACCGCTCGATCACGAGGCGTTCGCTCCGATACGGGCCGTTCTGGCCGATCCCGCCATCGTCAAGATCGGCCATGATATCAAGGGTTCACTGATCGCGTGCCGACGCGCCGGGCTGGAACTGGGCGGGCCCTTCCGGGACGTCATGGTGGCGTCCTACGTCCTGGACCCCGGACGCCGACGTCAGGATCTTGCCGCCCTCGCCACGGACTTCCTCGGATCGACGGCCACGCCGACGGCCATGGTGCTCGGAACGGGCAGGAAGCGGCGCACTCTGGGCGAGGTTGCCGCGGAGGACGCCCTCGATTTCGCGGCCGAGCAGGTCGAGCTGCCCATGCGGCTCTGGTCCCTGTTCCGCGAGCGGCTCGCGGCGCCGCCGTCGGGGCCCGACGACAACTCGCTGAAGTCCCTCTTTCAGGAACTGGAGACCCCGCTGATCCCGGTTCTGGCCGACATGGAGATGAATGGCGTGGGCATCGATTCGGCCTTCTTTGCCGAGATGAGCGGCAAGCTGGGCGATGAGCTGCGTCTGATTCGCGACGACATTCACCGGGTGGCGGGCACGGAGTTCAACATCAACTCGACACCGCAGCTGCGCGAGATCCTCTTCGAGCGTCTGGAACTGCCCGTACTGAAGCGGACGAAGACGGGCCCTTCCACGGATTCCTCGGTGCTCGAGGAACTGGCGCTGCGCGGACACGAACTGCCGCGGCTGCTCCTGGACTATCGGCAACTCGAGAAGCTCCGGAATACCTACGTGGATGCCCTTCCGGCGCTGGTCAATCCGGAAACGCGGCGCATTCATACGACCTTCAACCAGACCGTTGCCGCGACCGGTCGTCTTTCGTCCTCCGACCCCAATCTCCAGAACATCCCCATCCGTACAGCGGTCGGACGGGAGATACGCCGGGGATTCGTCGCCCCTCCGGGGTTTCAACTGATGACCGCCGACTACTCGCAGATCGAACTGCGCATTCTGGCCCACTTCTCCGGGGACGAGGTCTTTGTCACGGCCTTTCGCGAAGGGAAGGACGTCCACCGCGAGACGGCGGCGGTGATTTTCGAGGTGCCCGTGGAAGAGGTGACCGGGCGGATGCGCGACCAGGCCAAGACCGTGAACTTCGCGACACTCTACGGCCAGGGCCCGTTCTCGCTCGCCCGGCAGCTGGGGATTCCGATGGAGGAAGCGAAGCGCTTCATCGCACAGTACTTCGAACGCTTCGCGGGGGTGCGGCGCTTCCTGGATGAGCAGGTGGCGCAGGCGAAGGAGCTGGGGTACGTGGCCACCCTCATGGGTCGGCGCCGATTCGTGCCGGAACTTCGCGCCCGCGCCTGGAACGTGCGCCAGTTCGGTGAGCGCGTGGCGCAGAACACCCCGATCCAGGGCACGGCGGCCGACCTGATCAAGGTGGCCATGATCCGGCTGCGCCACTTCGTGGGGGGGACGCCGGGTGTGCGCATGGTCCTCCAGGTCCACGACGAGCTCGTGTTCGAGATTGCCGAAGAGCGGGTGGCCGAGGTGACGGGGACGGTCGTGGACGTGATGGAATCGGCCATGGATCTCAACGTGCCGCTGCGGGTGGATGTGGGCACGGGAAAGACCTGGTTCGACTGCAAGGCGTAGCAGCCCGTGGACATAATCCCCCCGGCATTCGAGCGGCGATGCATCCGTGCCGGACGCTCGGCCTCATCTGGGGCGAACCGCGCGAGAATCAGTCCCATCCTGCTATGTAGACGCCCATCGGCCGGGCTCATCTTCCGTGCGCAACGGTGACTGGCATGGGAGCGGACCGGGCCCGCCGAGAGGGCGTGGCCGTCGCTCGGGCCGACAACAACGGAGGAATGGACTGTGAGCCGATCCGTCAACAAGATCATCCTGGTGGGGAACGTCGGAAGTGATCCCGACGTGCGCGTTACGAGCGCCGGCGTGAAGATCGCTCGAGTCTCCCTGGCCACGAACTGGCGCACAGGGGGGGAGCAGCCCGAGGAGCGAACCGATTGGCACCGGGTCAACCTGTGGGGTCGGCTGGCGCAAGTGGCGGAGGACTACGTCTCCAAGGGCGACAAGCTGTACGTGGAAGGGTACCTGCAGTACGACTCGTACGAGCGGGACGGGGTCACGATTCCCACGGCCGAAATCCGGGCCCGCGAGATGATCATGCTGACCCCGAAAGCCGAAGACTAGCGGGGAGCCCGACTCCCCGTGCGGAATCCGGACGTCAGTTTGCTGTCCAGAACCCCTGCAGAGAGTCGCCGTGCGGGCTGTCGCGGAGTTTCTCGAAGGCGCGGTTGCGGATCTGGCGGATGCGCTCCCGCGTGACGCCGAGAAGCGAGCCGATTTCTTCGAGGGTGCGTTCTTCGCCGTCGTCGAGACCGTAGTACAGGTAGAGGATCTTCCGCTCCCTCTCCGTGAGGTAGCAGTCGAACATGCTCTCGAGGTAGTCGCGGCGGGCGACGGCCTCGACATCCTCCTCGATCTCGGCGGCATCGGCGCCGGCGAAGCGTTCGCCGAAGCTGGCGCTGTCGCGGTCGCCGCGGTCCAGGGGCGCATCCAGGCTGAGTTCGGCGGCAGTCACTCTGCGCAGTGCGCGGACCGTGTCGACCGGCTCGCCCATCTCGCGCGCGAGCTCCTGGTCGGTCGGAGTGCGACCGAGCTGCTGCGTCAGGGTCGTGTTGGTGCGTGCCAGACGGGCAAGATTCGAGTTCTGGTTCAGGGGGATGCGCACGGAGCGGGTCTGCTCGGCGAGAGCCTGAAGCACGGTCTGCCGGATCCACCAGACGGCATAGGAGATGAACTTCACGCCCTTTTCGGGATCGAACTTCTTCACGGCCTTCAACAGCCCCTCGTTCCCGATGCATACCAGTTCCGCGAGTCCCAGTCCGCGTCCCTGGTACTTCTTAACGTAGGAGATGACGAACCGGAGATTGGCGGTAACGAGGCGTTCCGCCGCCTCCTTGTCACCTGTTCGAGCTCTTCGCGCCAGCGCCCTCTCTTCTTCGGGGTCCGAGATTAGGGGATACCGTTCCACATCCTGGAGATACTGATCAAAGGAATCGAGACCGCGCGAGGCTGCGAACAATGCCGTCCTCCTGTGAAGGGTTATTGCATCCTGACCTTCTCCGAGACCCTGGGGCCAGAAGCATCGCGAAGTGCGGCGGGAACTCTTCGCGGTGACCCTCGGATCATGGAGAAAGTGCGATCATTTTATCGCCGAACGCGCTTGAAGTCAAATGTTTGTGACTCGCGCACCGCGGTGGCGGCGGGCGACGCCGCCTTCGTTCAGCGCTCGCGATCCCCCGCCGGGGTCAGCGATTGAACTGTCCGCCGAACAGACTGGCGGCCTGGCTCCCGCTGCGGCTGCGCCGGACTTGCTCGTCGCCGAACCCCGCCAGGAGGCTGACGGCGCTGAAGCCCACCCGGAACTGCAGGGCGCGGAGTCCTCCCTGCTTCATCGGGACCGCCAGATCGAGCCGCGTGACCTGTCGCGAGCCCGCCGGGAAGACGAAACGCAGGCCCACGCCCACAGCGCCCTGGAGTTCCGAATCCGCAGCGAACGGTACCGTGCCCCGCCATCCGGCGCCCGCGTCCGCGAACAGGGTGAGGCCGAGATCGAAGATGTCGCTGAAGGGCCCGTCCAGCATGATGCGGTCTTCCAGGTGGGCCACGAGCTTTTGCGCGGCCGGGAATTCCGCGCGGTCGTATCCGCGTATCCCGAACGGACCTCCCAGATTGAGCTGGAACGGTAGAAAGCTGTTCCAGCCACCTGCGCCCTTCACGCCCAGCACCAACGTGTGGCGAGGGACCGTCGACATTGCATTGGGGACTTCAACCGGACCGGTCGCACGCCGCCCGGGCTGCCAGTAGAAGTAGGCACCGAATTCCGCCACGATGTCCCGGAATCCCCGGTAGGATCGGCTGCCCGAGACGAGCCGCGCGCCCTCGACGTTGAGTTCGGTGTTGAACACCCAGCTGTCTCCTGCCGCGCCTCCGAAGAGCGATAGTCTGCCGCGCAGTTCGTGCGACATGTTGCCGGGGGACGTCTCGAATGCCCCGAGACTGGAGCCGAGCGAGACCAGCGCCTGCGTGCCGAGCCTGATGTCCTGATCACCTCGGACCGCATCCAATCCCCTGCGCCGGATGTACCGGATGTTCCGCTTCCCCGCCACGACGTTCACATGCGCGGCGCGGCGGGGATTGACCTGCGAACGGACCATCTCAACCGTGGCGGAGTCCGCCGGCGCCGGGTTCGAGAAGTCGAAGTCCTTCACGACCGTGACGTCTTGTGGAAAGCCCGAAAACGTGACGTCTTCCCATGACACGCCTGCGCCCAGCACGGTGAGATCGCCCGGTGTTCCGAGGCGCAGACCCAGTGTCGTTGCGGCTCGACGGGTCTGGATCGGCAGGCTGACGTTGGTGAATGGCGACCCGACGGGGGCTGCGTACCGGAAGAGGTCTTCGCGGTAGGAGTACGATTCGATGAAGGCCCAGCGTCCCACCTCGCCGACGAACGGATACGTGAGCGACTCGTGAAAGAACACCCCTGTACGGGTGCGGCCCCCTCCAATACGGCCATCAAGGCGCGTGCCGGCCAGCTGAAGCGTACTCAGTTCCAGTCCGAGGTCGCGCGTCTCGTCGCGCTCACGCAGATAGAAGCCGAGGAGCGTCCCCGTTCCGAACAGGTTCTCCTCGGTGAACCCGGCGTACGTGATTCGCAGGCCCTGGTCGAACTCCGGGCGCACGTCCAGCTTGAGCGTCCAGTCGTCCCGGGTATCGACCACGACGTGAACTTCGTCCGCCGCCACGGGCACGGCGTAGACGTCCGCGTCCGTTATGAAGGGCAGGGCGCGGAGAATACGGCCCGATTCGTCCAGGAGCAGGGGGTCGAGGCAGTCTCCGGCCGCGAAGAGCAGTTCGTTTTCCAGGAAGCTCCGGCGCGTTCGCCAATGCATGCGGCTGGCGATTGCACGTACCTTGTCGGCGAAGCCGGCCCAGCCCTCGCCCTGGCCGGAAGATCCCCGGTCCAGTTCGAAGACGGTGTGGTTGTCGACGAACACACTGCCGATCCGCGCGGAACCGCACGTCGATTGTGACGGTGCTGCCGCAGCCTGCAGTGCCCTTGCCGCCGGTGGTTCGGCCAGGGCGGTGCAGAGGAGCACCGTGGGAATTGCCCACCGGGCGTTGCCGCGTGTCATCGTTTCATGGAAGAGCCGGGGGCCGCCCAGGAGGGCAGTAAGGGTCACGACCAGTCAAGATGTGTAGACCTCGGCGGTGGTCAAAGGGGTTGCCGGTCGGGGTGAGATTCGCGGACGCTGCACGGGGATCGGGTGCGGCACCGGTTCCGCCGGGCCCAATTGACGGCACTCCGTGCTTCCCGGTAGGATCACAGCCGGCGGAGGGCTGGGCAATATCCCGCCAACAGCCACGGCAAGAGAGGGAGAGACCATTGTCGGCACGTGAAAGCGACGCGCTCGAGTATCACGCGGAGGGCCGCCCCGGAAAGATCGAGGTCGTCCCCACAAAGGCGGTCGCTACTCAGCGGGACCTCACACTGGCATACAGCCCCGGGGTGGCGGAGCCGTGCATGGCCATTCATGCCGACCC
Source organism: uncultured Gemmatimonadaceae bacterium (assembly GCA_964602175.1). Classification (GTDB taxonomy): domain Bacteria; phylum Gemmatimonadota; class Gemmatimonadetes; order Longimicrobiales; family Gaopeijiaceae; genus Bin94. The sequence continues at coordinate 53,671 of CAZRQE010000103.1, forward strand.
GGAGGAGGCGTTCCGCTACACGGCGCGCGGCAACCTCGTCGCGGTGGTGTCCAACGGAACCGCGGTCCTGGGGCTTGGGAACATCGGGGCCCTGGCCGCGAAACCGGTCATGGAAGGGAAGGGCGTGCTCTTCAAGAAGTTTGCGGGGATCGACGTCTTCGATATCGAAGTCGGCACCGAGGACCCGCATGAGGTCATCCGCTTCTGCCAGATGCTGGAGCCGACCGTCGGCGGCATTAACCTGGAGGACATCCGCGCGCCCGAGTGCTTCCTGATCGAGGAAACGCTCCGCGACACGCTGCGGATCCCGGTCTTCCACGACGACCAGCACGGGACCGCGATCATCGCGGGTGCCGCACTCGTCAACGCCCTGGAGATCACCGGGCGCGTCATGGAAGAAGCCTCCATCGTGTTCGTGGGGGCGGGCGCGTCCGCGGTGGCCACCGCGCGCCACTGTCTGCGCCTGGGGGCCAGGCAGGAAAACCTGGTGATGACGGATCGCGCCGGCGTGATCTACGAGGGACGCGAGGCCGGGATGAACGAGTACAAGGCCCCGTTTGCCACCCGTCGCCCGGTGCGGACGCTGGCCGATGCCATGGAGGGGGCGGATGTGGTCATCGGACTCGCGGCCAAGGGTGTGATCACGCCGGAGATGGTGGCCTCGATGGCGCCGAATCCGGTCATCTTCGCGCTCGCGAATCCGGACCCCGAGGTGACTCCCGAAGAGGTGGCCGAGATCCGGGATGACGCGATCATGGCGACCGGCCGGTCCGACTATCCGAACCAGGTCAACAACGTCCTGGGCTTCCCCTTCCTGTTTCGTGGCGCCCTGGACGTGCGCGCGCGCCGGATCAACCAGGAGATGATGCTGGCCGCGACGCGGGCGCTGGCCGAACTCGCGCGCCACGAAGTGCCGGAGTCGGTAGTCAAGGCGTACGGAGACGACGGATTCGAGTTCGGCCCGGAGTACCTGATCCCGAAGCCTTTCGATCCTCGGGTGCTGTTGCATGTTTCCCCGGCGGTTGCCGGCGCGGCCATGGAATCGGGCGTTGCGCGGATCGATCTCGACCTCGAGGAATACCGGGGCCGCCTCGAGGCCAGCCTGGGTCCCGGGCGCGAGGCCATGCAGCGCATCCTGGGGAGGGCGCGGCTGGAGCCCGCCCGCGTCGTGCTTGCCGACGGGTACAACGAGCGTGTGCTGAGGGCCGCCGCGCAGGCGGTCGAAGAGGGGATGGCCCGCATCGTGCTGATCGGAAAGGCCGACAAGATCAATCGGTTTGCGGAGGATCTGGGAATCGACCTGCAGGGCGTCGAGTGCATTCATCCTCCGGCAGTCGAGGAGACTCGCTACGCATACGCAGAGGCTTTCCATCGGCGGCGGGAGCGGAAGGGGCTCACGCTGGCCGAAGCGCGCGCCCGCGCCTACCAGCCGGTCTATTTCGCGGCAATGATGGTTGCTGCCGGTGACGCCGACGCGATGGTTGCGGGCATCGATTCCAATTATCCCCAGATCCTCAGACCCGCTCTGGCGGTGATCGGCACGGCCGATTCGGTGGGCCGGGTTTCGGGGCTCCACATGGTCACCTTCCGTGACCGTGATCCGCTCTTCTTTGCCGACACGACGGTCAACATCGATCCCGACCCGGAGACGCTCGCGGAGATCGCGATCTCCGCCGCGGGCTTCGTCAAGGATCTGGGGATCGAGCCCCGTATCGGGATGCTGTCGTTTTCCAACTTCGGGTCGGTACGCCACCCCGAGACGACCAGGGTCCGCGAGGCTGTCGCCTGGATCAAGCGGCTGGCGCCGGACCTGCTGGTCGACGGCGAGATGCAGGCGGACGTTGCCGTCGACCCTGACATCATTCCCAGGAAATACCCCTTCAGCGACCTCACGGGACCCGCCAATGTGCTCGTGTTCCCGACACTCAGCGCCTCGAACGCCAGCTACAAGCTCCTGGCCCAGCTGGGCAACGCGGAGGTGATCGGTCCTATTCTCCTGGGGATGAAGAAGCCGGTCCACATTCTCCAGCGGGGCTGCAGCGTTCTCGATGTCGTTCACCTCATCGGCATCGCATCGGTAGACGCCCGGACCCGAGGCCGTCACATTATCGCGTTGTCGCGCGACCCGGATTGACCGGCCGACGCTGACTCGGAACGCAAACACTCACGCAGATCCTGGAGGCCTCACAGGTGGATCTCACAGCACAGGGACTTGCCCCCAAGGGGTGCATTCGCCACAACCTTTCGCCCGCCGAGCTCTACGAAGAGACGTTGCGGCTCGGCACGGGGAGAATCGCGCAGGGGGGCGGTCTCGTCACGTTGACTTCTCCCCACACCGGTCGCTCGCCCAATGACCGCTTCGTAGTAGAAGAACCAGAGACCGCCGACTTGATCGACTGGGGCCCGGTGAACATGCCGATATCGCAGTGTCACTACGGCCGGCTCCGGGAGGACCTGATCGCGCACCTGAATACCGTCGATCTCTACGTAAGGGACGCGAGGGCGGGCACCGATCCCCGATACGGGATCGGCGTGCGCGTCATTTCGGAGAGCCCGTGGCACGACCTTTTCGCCTACAACATGTTCCTGCGGCTCGATGCCGCGGAGCGGGACGCCTTCGAACCCGACTTCGTCGTCTATCACGCCCCCTCGCTGCAGGCCGACCCCGAGCGCCACGGCACCAATTCGGGCGCGTTCATAGTCGTCAGCTTCACGGATCGCGTCGTGCTGGTCGGTGGCACCGCCTACGCCGGCGAGATCAAGAAGTCCATCTTCGCTTCGCTCAACTTCCTCCTGCCGGCCCGCGGCGTGCTCCCCATGCATTGCTCGGCCAACATCGGCGATGCGGGCGACACCGCGCTCTTCTTCGGCCTTTCCGGCACCGGCAAGACGACCCTGTCGGCCAACCCCGAACGCCGGTTGATCGGCGACGACGAGCACGGCTGGAGCGACGACGGGATCTTCAATTTCGAGGGTGGCTGCTACGCCAAGGCGATCCGTCTGTCGCTGGAGACCGAGCCGGACATCTACCATGCCACACGGCGGTTCGGGACGATCCTCGAGAACGTGATCCTGGACGAGAGTACCCGCGAGATCGACTACGACTCGGGCGCGATCACCGAGAACACCCGCGCGTCGTACCCGATCCACTTCATCTCGAATGCGGTGCCGTCGGGCAAGGGAGGACACCCCGAGAACCTGGTGTTTCTGACTGCGGACGCTTTCGGCGTGCTGCCCCCGATCGCCCGGCTGACTCCCGCGCAGGCCATGTACCATTTCCTGTCCGGCTACACGGCGAAGGTCGCCGGGACCGAGCGCGGCGTAACCGAGCCGAAGGCCGCGTTCAGCGCCTGTTTCGGGGCACCATTCCTTCCTCAGCACCCGGCGGTCTACGCCGATCTGCTCGGTGAGAAGCTGCGCACGCATGGAGCCAAAGCCTGGCTCGTCAACACCGGCTGGACGGGCGGGCCCTACGGCGTGGGTTCCCGCATGAAACTGTCGTACACGCGCGCCATGGTCGCCGCGGCCGTGAACGGCGCGCTCGACGGCGTCCCGGAGCGAGTCGACGCCGCGTTCGGGCTTCGCGTCCCCGTGTGCGTGCCCGATGTCCCGGCCGAGGTACTGCTGCCCCGGGAAACCTGGGCCGACGGCACACAGTACGATGGAGCGGCGGCGGAGCTTGCCGCTATGTTTAGAGCGAATTTCGAGCAGTTTACAGGCCAGGTGTCACGGAGCGTGAGAGAGGCCGGACCCTTGTAGCCCCCGGGACCGGGGCGCGAAGATGTCGGCCTGGGACTTCGGGCCGATCCGAACTGCCTGGGAGGTTGATGGTGCAACGACGTTGGTGCCGGCTGGCGGCGCTCGCGGCCGTTGTCGCTATTGCGGCTTGCGAGCAGGCGGAGCAGTTGCAGGACAGGTTCCGCGACATGACGCCCCACGAGGCCTATCAGGCTTCTCTCGGCGATGCCGGACTGGCGGAGACCGCGTTGGGACGCGACTGGACCGAGGCGGGACGCGGCGCGCTGGACAGCCCGACGGCCGTGACGTTGCCGTTCCAGGAGAGCGGCCACATCTCACCGGAAATCCCCGCCGCGGTCGCCTATAGGCTGAGCATACCGAGAGGGCGCAGACTGACCTTTCATGTGTCGCTGGAGTCGGATGAGGGCACGCGGCTGTTCATCGACCTGTTCCGGATGCCGCAGGACGAGGAGGATCCACTCAGGCCCGTCATCTCGTCCGACTCGCTGTCCCACACCTTCGTGCACGAGCCCTGGAGGGGCGGCGAGTTCATCCTCCGTGTGCAGCCCGAACTGCTCCGTGGTGGCCGCTATCAGATCAACGTGTCCGAGGAAGCGCAGCTGGGATTCCCGGTCGAGGGGTACGGAATGCGCGCCATCCAGAGCCTCTTCGGTGCCGCGCGCGACGGAGGCAGGCGCCAGCATCACGGCGTGGACATCTTCGCGCCCCGCGGCACCCCGGTGCTGGCGGCCACGGCGGGAACGGTGCGTCGCGTACGGGTCACCAACCGCGGTGGAAAAGTGGTCTGGGTGCGCGACCCGGTCCACGACGCGAGCATCTACTACGCGCATCTGGACAGCCAGTACGTGCGGGACGGCCAGCGGGTGGAGCGCGGAGACACCGTCGGATTCGTGGGGAATACGGGTAACGCGCGGACCACCCCGCCACACCTCCACTTCGGCCTCTACCGGCGCGGGCCGATCGACCCGTACCCGTTCATCGACCCGCCCGTCGGAGCGCTGCCGGAGGTCACGGCCGACCTGACGCTGCTCGGTGACCGGGTGGTACCCGCCAACAACGGCATCCGCCTGCGCGCCGCCCCCGGGCGCCGCGGCACCGTGCTGCAGGAACTGAACCGTGCTACGCCGCTTCGTGTGACGGGTGCGGCCGGCGAATGGTTCCGGGTGCGGCTGCCCGACGGTACGAACGGATACGTGGCAGCGCGTCTCATGGAGGCCGCGGGCGACAACGCCGAGGTTGCCGCAGGCGGCGGGGGACGTTAGCGGGACGCGCGCCCGGCGGTGTACTGCAGGGCGAGCCAGGCCACGGAGGCCAGACCCAGGACGAAAAACCCGAAGATCGACGGACCGACGGCGAGACCCACGGCGTCCCAGGCGATCGCTGCGCTGACCTGTCCGGCATCAACGATGGCGCCGGCCGTGACGCGCACGCCAATGAGGCTCCCGAGGATCCCCAGACAGGCACCCAGCGCCCCGAGCACGAGGACCGAGTGGCTGTGCAACGGACTTCCCGGATCTTCCCGGCGAGCCAGTGCGGCGGTGCAGCGTACGGTCTGGACCAGCGTCAGGATCAGGACGATCCACAGCGGATATTGGATGACTCCGAGCGATTCGATGAACGACATCAGGGATCTCCTTTGGATTCGTGAATACTCGGGGCCGAAGTGTTCAGCGTCAGTCTGGCCCGGTCCTGCGCGAAGAACTCGGTGATCCGGCGCTCGATTTCCTGGTCGGCGATCAGTCGGGGCGA